>CAJLCG010000114.1 GCA_905205085.1 uncultured Oscillospiraceae bacterium | reverse complement strand
GGCGGCAGAGCCGCCCGGGCCCAGTTTGTGGGTGGTTTATACGTTGGCCAGGGCCTGCTCCAGGTCGGCGATCAGGTCTTTTGCATCCTCGATGCCCACGGAGAAGCGCACCAGGTCGGGGGAGACACCGGCGGCGGCCAGCTCCTCGTCGGTCATCTGCCGGTGGGTGGAGGAGGCGGGGTGGAGCACACAGGTCTTGGCGTCGGCCACATGGGTGGCGATGGAGGCCAGCTTCAGTCCGGCCATGAACTTCTCCGCCGCGGCACGGCCGCCCTTCACGCCGAAGATGACCACGCCGCAGGTGCCGTTGGGCAGATACTTCTGAGCGCGCTCGTGGTACTTGTCTCCAGGCAGACCGGCGTACTGCACCCAAGCGATCTTCTCGTGGCCCTGGAGGTACTCGGCCACGGCCTGAGCGTTCTCACAGTGCTTCTTCATCCGCAGGGGCAGGGTCTCCAGACCGATGTTCAGCAGGAAGCAGTTGTTGGGGGAGGGGATGGAGCCCAGGTCACGCATGAGCTGCACGGTGGCCTTGGTGATGAAGGCGCCCTCCAGGCCGAAGCGCTCGGTGTAGGTGACGCCGTGGTAGCTCTCGTCGGGGGTGGTGAGGCCGGGGAACTTGTCGGCGTGGGCGTTCCAGTCAAACTTACCGCTGTCCACGATGGCGCCGCCCACGGTGAGAGCGTGGCCGTCCATATACTTGGTGGTGGAGTGGGTGACGATGTCGCAGCCCCACTCGAAGGGACGGCAGTTCACAGGAGTGGCAAAGGTGTTGTCCATGATGAGGGGCACGCCGTGGGCGTGGGCGGCCTTGGCGAACTTCTCAATGTCCAGAATGGTGAGGGCGGGGTTGGCGATGGTCTCGCCGAAGACCGCCTTGGTGTTGGGACGGAAGGCGGCGTTGAGCTCTTCCTCGGAGCACTCGGGGTCCACGAAGGTGAACTCGATGCCCATGCGCTTCATGGTGACGGCAAACAGGTTAAAGGTGCCGCCGTAGATGGAGGTGGAGGAGATCACGTGGTCGCCGCAGCCGGCGATGTTGAAGATGGCGTAGAAGTTGGCCGCCTGGCCGGAGGAGAGGAGCATGGCGGCGCTGCCGCCCTCCAGAGCGGCGATCTTGGCCGCCACGGTGTCGTTGGTGGGGTTTTGCAGACGGGTGTAGAAGTAGCCGCTGGCCTCCAGGTCGAACAGCTTGCCCATCTCCTCGCTGGTCTCATAGCGGAAGGTGGTGGACTGAACGATGGGGAAGTTGCGGGGCTCCCCGTTGCCGGGACGATAGCCGGCGTGGAGGCAGTCGGTGGCGATCTGATAGTTGCTCATGGAAACTCCTTCTTTCTGTTGTTCCGGCCCGGTGTCGGGCGCTTTATCACATTGAATGGATGATGTATAAGGGTAACGGGATTTTCTCCGTTTGTCAAGAGGCCTGCTCCGGGAGCAGGGTGGGGTCCAGGATCGCCTCCTGGGCGGTCATGGACTGGTGGCTGCGGGAGTGGTAAGTGTGGCCGTCAGACTGGATCTGTACCGACTCCACCCCGGCCAGCTGGCTCATGGTAAGCACCAGACAGTAGTCGGCCAGGGTAAGGGATACGTCGGCCAGGCCGCCGTACTGCTCCGAGAGGTTCAGGGTCAGCAGACCGTCGGACAGCTCCCAGCTGACCAGAGTCACACCCTGGGGGAAGGGAGAAACGAGACCCTTTTGGGTGGGGCCGTTCATCAGGGCGGAGAAGAGCTCCTCCACACCGGGCTCCTCCTTGCCGGGGTAGGCCTGGCTGGAGATAGCCGCCCCGTGGGTGGCGGATTCCGGGTCCACCCGGAAATAGAGCTGATAGCCTCCATTTTTAAAGCTGGTCTTGCAGGCGGTCAGGGCGAGCAGCAGGACCAGAAGCAGGGCACAGGCACGCCTCATGACAGGTCACCTCCCACCTCGGGGGTTTCGCAGGGGAAGCCCACGGTGAACACGCTGCCCTCGCTCTGGCGGCGCTGGGCAGTGACCCAGCCGCCGTGGCGGCGCACCGTGTCCCGCACGATGGAAAGCCCCAGACCGGTGCCGCCGGCGGCCCGGGAGCGGGCCTTGTCCACCCGGTAGAAGCGGTTGAACACCTTGGGCAGCTCGTCCTCCGGGATGCCCACGCCGGTGTCGGCCACCTCCAGCAGTACCTGGTCCCCGTCCCGGCGCACGGTGACAAACACACGGCCGCCGGGGAAGTTATATTTGATGGCATTTTCAATGAGGTTGAAGCAGATCTGGTACAGGTCGTCCTCGGTGCACCGCAGGGTACACCCGGGCTTCCAGGTGGCCTCCACCGTCACATCGGCGGCCTCGGCCACCGGGGTGAGCATGTTGATGGCCCGCTGGGTCACCTGAGCCATGTCGACGATCTGTGTCTCGCCCACCGGCAGGCTGTCCAGCCGGGTGAGGGCCAGCAGGTGCTCGGTGATGCGGGTGAGGCGCTCGGCCTCGTCTCCAATGTCGCCCACAAAGTCCCGCACTGTCTCCTGGTCCATCTCCTGATTTTGCAGGATGGAGTCGGCCAGCAGACGGATGGAGGCCAGGGGGGTCTTCAGCTCATGGGAGGCGTCGGAGACAAAGCGGCGGCGTACCTCCTCGGTGGTCTGGAGACGGTCGGTGAGTTGGTTGAACTCCTCGGCCAGATGGGCCAGCTCGTCCTTGCCCGAGGGCTGGAGACGGTGGCCGTACTCCCCCTCACCCACGATGCGGATGGCACCCAGCAGGGCCCCGATGCGGGAGGTGAGGACTTTGGAAAACAGGAAGCTGATGGTCAGGGCGATGGCCACCAGCACCAGGGAAATGGAGCGCAGATTCTGCTGCAAATTCATCAGCAGGGCGCCCTGGGTGGTGTCCTCCTCGGTGAGGTAGATGGCGCCGATGGTCATGCCCCGGTAGACAATGGGGGTGGCGGCGGTGGAAAGAAAGCGGCCGTCCTCATATTGGGAGTAGACCACGTCGTTTCCCTCCAGGGCCAGGACTACCTCCTGAAACAGAGCATAGCGGTATTCCTGTTCGGGCTGTGTATCGGGCGGATTTTCCTCGCTGTCCTCCTCGGAGTCGGACTGGGCCTGGCTGTCGTAGAGGATGAGGCCGGAGGGGTCGGTGACCAGCACCCGGCTCAGACCGGTGCTGTCCAGCATGTTCATGACCCGGGCCACCTGGTCGGCGTTGAGGGACTCCAGCTCCATCAGGGCGGAGGCCATCACCGCCGCCTGGCTTTTCAGCGAGTCCCGCTTGGAGGAGAAGAGCAGGTTCTGGGAGGCGATGAGGGGATAGGTGTTGAGCAGCACCAGCACCACCGCCAGAATGGCCAGGTAGCTCATGGCGTACTTGACCTGCAGCCGGGAGAAGAAGGGGATCTTCTGCTGAGACCTGCCCGGGGTTCGGCTATCCAAGGGGCTGCCCCTCCTTTCCTGGAATCATTTCTTTTTCTCGGGGTGGCTGCTGAGATAGTAGCCCACCCCCCATTTGGTGCGGATATACTCCGGATTGGCCGGGTCCAGCTCCAGCTTTTCCCGCAGCCGCCGCACGTGGACGTCCACCGTGCGGTAGTCCCCGATGTACTCGTAGCCCCACACCACATTGAGCAGGTTCTCACGGCTGTACACCCGGCCGGGGTTGCGCATGAGCAGCTCCATCAGGTCAAACTCCTTGGCGGTCAGGTCCACGCTTACCCCGTCCTTCCAGGCGGAGCGCTCGTTGGGGTCCAGACGGATGTGGCCCACGGTGAGCTGACCGGCCGCCTGACGCTGGACCGCCGCCCCGGAGCGGCGCAGCAGGGCCCGCACCCGGGCCTTCAGCTCCAGGATGTTGAAGGGCTTTGTGATATAGTCGTCGGCGCCGCACTCAAAGCCGATGATTTTGTCGGTATCCTCGCTGCGGGCGGTGAGCATGATGATGGGCACGTTGGAGAACTCCCGGATGCGCATGCAGGCCTGGAGTCCGTCGATCTTGGGCATCATCAGGTCCAGGATGATCAGGTCAAACTTGCCCTCCCGGGCCAGCTCCACCGCCTCCTCGCCGTCGTATCCGGCCTCCACCTGGTAGCCCTCATTTTTTAAGTTGAAGGTGATTCCCTTCACCAGGACGCGCTCGTCGTCCACCACTAAAATTTTTGCCATAGGTATGAAACTCCCTCGTCAATCTAAGGTGATATAGTCCAAAAGCCCCTCCAGGGTGGCCTCTCCAATGCCCGACACCTCCAGCAGCTGATCGGTGCTCTGGAAGGGACCGTGCTCGGTGCGGTAGTCCACAATGGCCTGGGCCTTGGTGGGACCGATGCCGGGCAGGCGGTCCAGGTCATGGACGTCGGCGGTGTTGATGGGGATGCGCTCCCCCTCCAGCAGACTCTCGGGCTGCTGGCTGGCCGACGTATCCTGGGGCTGGGCAGCGGAAGAGGAGGCAGAATCTGCCGCCTGCTGCACCGTGACGGTGTAGGGCTCACTCTGGGTGTGGCTGGCAAAAAACCAGCCCGCGGTAAACAGAACAAAGGCGGCGGTCAGCCCAAGGGCCGCAGCCTCGTACCGGGAAATACCCGCCATTTTTTCCGCTCCTTCCGCTTGCGGTGCTGTCTTTGGTTTGCTATAATAAATTTATCTGTCATCAAGAGAGGCGTGAGCGCCTGGGGCGCTGCACCCTCTGAACCTATATTATATCATACATACGGAGAATTTCCCATGAAAAAATATCGCCTTTTTGCACTGATGCTGGTGGTCTCCATAATCACCACCATGCTGCTGCCCTTCCAGTCCATGGCGCTGGAGGACCCGGGACTCACCTGTAAAAACGCTATTTTGATTGACGCCAACTACGACGAGGTCCTCTATGAAAAGGGTGGCTACGACAAGGTCTATCCCGCCAGCATCACCAAGGTGATGACCGCCCTGCTCACCCTGGAGGCCATCGACGAGGGCAAGCTCACTGCCCAGACCCAGATCACGGCCTCCACTACGGCAGCCACCATCCCCGAGGGCAGCTCCACGGCCAACATCAAGGCGGGAGAGACGCTGACGGTGGAGCAGTTGCTGTACTGTCTGCTGCTTCCCTCCGCCAACGAGGCCGCCCAGATCCTGGCCGAGGCGGTGGGCGGAGACATCGATACCTTCGTGGGCATGATGAACGACAAAGCCAAGGAGCTGGGATGCCAGAACACCCACTTTGCTAACCCCCACGGCTTCCACGATCCGGATCACTACACCACGCCCTATGACATTACCCGCTTTATGAAGGCGGCCATGGAGTACGAGCTCTTCCAGGAGATCGTCACCAGCCCCAACTACACCATCCCCGCCACCAACCTCAGCGAGCAGCGCATCGTGCGCAACTCCAACGCTCTCACCTCCAACTGGACCTATACCGACTACCTCTACGGGCCGGGCACCGGCGGCAAGACGGGCAGCACCGACGAGGCGGGCAAGTGCCTGGTGGAGACGGCCAAGCAGGGGGACACCTACCTGATCTCGGTCATCATGGGATCGGGAGAGATCACCCTGGAGAACGGCGAGGTAAAGCAGGGCCAGTTCTATGAGACCATCAAGCTGCTCAACTGGGGCTTTGATAATTTCAAACGCACCGTCATTTCGGAGGACAGCGAGGTGGTGGCCAAGGTAAATGTCACTCTCTCCACCCAGACCGACCAGGTGATGGTGCGGCCCTCGGGCTCCATTGCCCGCACCCTGCCCAAGGATGTGAATGTGGAGGAGATGGAGAAGGAGATTAACCTCTTCAGCGACACGGTGGAGGCGCCGATTGAGCAGGGAAAGGTGCTGGGTACGATGGTACTTACCTATCAGGGTGAGGTGTACGGTACCCTGGATCTGGTGGCCGACAGCTCGGTAGAGCGCTCGGAGCTTCTCTACCGCCTGGACCGCATCGAAAAGTTTTTTGCCAACTGGTGGGTGAAGCTGCTGATCATCGTAGTCGTGGTGGCCGTTGTCGCGCTGCTGCTGCGGATCTTTGTATTCCGCAAGCGCCGCCGCTACGCCGGCATGAGCGCCAGCCGCCGCGGCCGTTACAGCGGACGCCGCCGCAAGTAAACCAAAGAAACAAGAACCGCCCCCC
>CAJLCG010000113.1 GCA_905205085.1 uncultured Oscillospiraceae bacterium | reverse complement strand
TGGAGGACTACCGCCAGAAGGAGAAGCCCGCCGATGCCGGCGACGACTACAAGCCCGAGTGGGAGACCGTGAAGGAGTGGAAGACCATCAACTCCATGGTGCCCCTGTGGCAGCGCCCCAAGGCTCAGGTCAAGCCCGAGGAGTACAACAGCTTCTACAAAGAGAAGTTCATGGACTGGCAGGACCCCCTGGCCGTCATCCACACCAGCGCTGAGGGCGCGGTGACCTACAAGGCCCTGCTCTATATCCCTGAAAAGGCTCCCTATGACTTCTATACCCGGGAGTACCAGAAGGGTCTGCAGCTCTACTCCTCCGGCGTGCTCATCATGGACAAGTGCGCCGACCTGCTGCCCGACTACTTCCGCTTTGTCAAGGGCGTGGTGGACTCCGCCGACTTCTCCCTGAACATCAGCCGTGAGGTTCTCCAGCATACCCGTCAGCTCAGCGTTATTGCCAAGGCGCTGGAGAAGAAGATCAAGGCCGAGCTGCTGAAGATGCAGAAGGAGGAGCCTGAGAAGTACGAGAAGTTCTGGGCCGCCTTTGGCAACCAGATCAAGTACGGCGTGGTGGCCGAGTACGGCGCCTACAAGGAGATGCTCCAGGACCTGCTGCTGTTCTGGTCCTCCAAGGAGGGCAAGAACACCACCCTGGCCGCCTATAAGGACCGTATGCCGGAGGATCAGCCCTATTACTACTACGCCTGCGGCGAGAGCGTGGACAAGATTGCCAAGCTGCCTCAGGTGGAGCGCATCCTGGACAAGGGCTACGAGATCCTCTACTGCACCGAGGACGTGGACGACTTTGTCATGCAGGCTCTGGGCGAGATCGACGGCAAGAAGTTCAAATCCGCCACCGCCGAGGATGCCCTGCCCCAGACCGAGGAGGAGAAGAAGGCCTCCGAGGAGAAGGCCGAGGCCGGCAAGCCCGTGCTGGAGGCCGTGAAGGAGGTCCTGGGCGACAAGGTCAAGGAGGTGCGCATCTCCAAGATCCTGAAGACTGGTGCCTGCTGCCTCTCCGCCGACGGCCCTGTCTCTCTGGAGATGGAGCGCTACATGCGCAAGCTGGAGGGCGGCGAACACATGAAGGCCGAGCGGGTGTTGGAGCTAAACGCCGACTCTGCCCCCTACGCTGCCCTGAAAAAGGCCGTGGACGAGGGCGACAAGGAGACGGTGGAGAAGTACTCCAAGCTGCTCTACGGTCAGGCTCTGCTGCTGGCCGAGCTGCCCCTGGAGGACCCTGCCGAGTATGCCCAGCTGGTGTGCAGCCTGATGGTGTAAGAAACGGACGAAAACGCGGTGTGCTGATATGCACACCGCGTTTTCTGATAGAAAAACGGCAGAAATCCTGGAAAATCCGTTGGATATGCTGTTTGCAATCCTGGGAAAACTATGATATAGTACATTACTAACCAGCGCAAAAAATTTATTGAGAAAGTGGAGTTGATGTGTCCAACATGGACAGTACCAGTATAGGCATGATTGCCGCCCTGATTTTTCTTGTTATGATGTCCGCCTACTTTTCCGCCACCGAGACGGCCTTTACCTCTCTTAACCGCATTCGCCTGAAAAACCGGGCGGACAACGGGGACCGGCGAGCCCAGCGCACCCTGGACCTGGCGGAGGACTATGACAAGCTTCTGTCTACCATCCTCATCGGCAACAACATCGTCAACAACGTGGCCACCACCATCGGCGCGGTGCTCTTTATCAAGCTCATCGACGACGTGCGTGGCCCTACGGTGTCGGCCACGGTGCTCACCATTGTGATCCTCATCTTTGGCGAGGTTTCCCCCAAGAGCCTGGCCAAGGAACACCCCGAGGCCTTTGCCATGTTTTCTGCCCCCCTCCTGCGGGTGCTTGTACTGCTTCTTACTCCGCTTAACTTCCTGTTTGCCCAGTGGAAGCGCCTGCTGTCCCTGGTGTTCCGCAACAGCGGAGAGGACGGCATTACCGAAGAAGAGTTGGTGGGCATGGTGGACCAGGCGGAAAACGAGGGCGGTCTGGACCAGCATGAGAGTGACCTCATCCGCAATGCCATCGAGTTTAACGACCTGGAGGTGTCCGAGATCCTCACTCCCCGGGTGGACCTGGTAGCGGTGGAGGACGACGCCACCATGGAGGAGGCGGCCTCACTGTTTGTGGAGAGCGGCTACTCCCGTCTGCCTATTTATCACGACAGCATTGATAACATCATCGGTGTCATCCACGAGAAGGACTTTTATGCCGCCCGCTATCGCGGTGAGACCGACCTGACCAATTTGAAAGCTCCCGTTCTGTATACCACCGGCAATACCAAGATTTCCGAGCTGCTGCGCATCCTCCAGAAGAACAAGGCCCACATGGCCGTGGTGGTGGATGAGTACGGCGGCACCGAGGGCATCGCTACCCTGGAGGACATCGTGGAGGAGCTGGTGGGCGAAATCTGGGATGAGCATGACGAGGTCATTGAGACCTTCCAGAAGCAGGCCGACGGCAGCTATCTCATCGCCTGCTCCGCCGATCTGGACGATATGTACGACCTGTTCCAGGTAAAGGGCAGCTGTGACGCGGCCACCGTGTCCGGCTGGGTCATGGAGCAGGTGGGCCGGGTGCCCGAGGTGGGCGACCACTTCCAGGCTGAGGGTCTGGATGTCACCGTCACCCAGGTGGAGCACCGCCGGGTGCTGGAAATCCAGGTCCGGGTCCTGGAGGAGCCCGAGGAAAAAGAGGGCAAGTCCAAGGACAAACGGGAAAAAGAGAACAAGAGCAAAGAGTCCCGAGAGAAATAAAAAATGTGCAGAGGGCGACGCTCTCTGCACATTTTTTAAGGCCAGGGCCATACAACCTGTATGGCCCTGGCCTTTTTATACGTTTTGGATGGAATATTAAGTGCTTACCCCTTGATACACTCCAGATAGGTGCCCTCCGGCGTCTGGAGATACACCGGGCCATCCCAGCCCTCACCGGCAATCCACAGCGGGCAGCCGGGGAACACATCCATATCCGTGTAGGGGATGTCCTCCCCTTCGGTGTACTGGCCCACCTCGCCAAGGCTGCGGCAGCCCTCGGGCAGGGTGTCCAGCACCCGGTCCTCTCCATAATAGTGGTAGTAAGCGTAGCGGTTGTCCCCCACTGGCACGATCACAAGGAGCACCTCATCCACCGTATTCGGGGAGCCGTCGCCGGTCTGTCCCTCGTTGGAGGACGTGGTTGTCTCAGAGGACGCACCGCCGCCGCTGGCGCTCGCGCTGCCATTGCTGGCTCCGCTGCCCATACCAAGGTTGTTCATCCCCCAGTACAGGCCAAATACCACCGCTAAACAGGCGGCCAGTCCCGCCAGGGGACGGCGCAGGGAGGGGCGCTTGGCCGGGCGGTATTCCTCCGCCTGGACAATCAGGTCCTCGTCAATGTGCCCCACAGCCTGGAGCAGAAATTCCTCGTTCATACCGCGATCCCCTCCTTTTCCAGGGCGGCCTTCAGCCGCTGACGGGTGCGGAACAGCCTGGATTTGACCTGGCTCTCCCGCAGATGGAAGCTCTGGGCCAGGGCGGCAATGGACTCCAGGTGCCAGTAGCGGCGGATAAACAGGGCCCGGTCCAGCTCCGGCTGGGTGCGGAGAAACTGGGAGATGACCCGGCCCGTCTCCTTCTCGTCCAGTGCCTGCTCCGGCCCGCCGGGGGCGGGGAGGCAGTCTCCCAGCTCGTGGAGGGCCAGCTCCACCTGATCGCCGCCCCGTTTGGCCGCCCGGTTGCGCCGCCAGCGGTCCAGAGAAAGATTCCGGGCCAGTTTACCGAAAAAGGCGGAGAGGATGCTGGGACGCTGGGGCGGCATGGCGTTCCAGGCGTGGAGCCAGGTGTCATTGATGCACTCCTCCGCGTCCTCCTCCACCGCCAGGATGCGCCGGGCGATGGAGCGGCAGTAGGCGCCGTACTTCCGGTCGCTCTCCCAGATGGCCTGCTCCCGCCGGTCCCAATATAATTGGATGATCTGCTGGTCTTCCATGGCGGTCTCCTTTCTTCCAAATGGGTTCTCTATCCATATAGACGCAAAGGGGAGAAAGTGGTTGCAAAGATGTTAGAAGGGCAGGGCGACAATGGCGGGTACAAAGAAGGGTACAGACAGGGACAACACCGCTCCGGATGTAAAGGAGTAGATGGCCATGCGCTGGTCGGTGGCGCTGACCACCACAGGCAGCACGGTATCCATGGCAGTGGCGCCGGGGAGGGCGACTGCCTCAATATATCCCAGCCGGTGGGCCACAATAGGCACCAATACAATGGAGAACAGCTCGTGCATAATGTTGGAGAGAAACGCGGTGGCTGACACGGAGAGGGAGTAGGGAGCCAGCAGGGTGGGGGCCAGGGAGTACCACCCGAATCCGGCGGAAGCGGCCACACAGTCCTTGGGCCCCAGAGGGAGGAACAGCCCCGCCAAAGCGGTCACGGCAAAGGTGCCCACCATAACGGCCACCGGCACCAGCAGGACCCCCAGACCGGCCTGACGGATGTTTTCCAGCATGCCCTCCTGGCGGCCCATATCCAGGCCCACCAGAAACAGCAGCAGGTACAGTCCCAGCTGGATGATCTGGCTGCAGTGAGAGACCAAGGCGTCGGGGAGTATAAAGTGGCCCACGGCCATGCCCAGTACCACCGCCACCACGATGATCAGGGTAAGGGTGTGGTCTACCTTGACCTTTTCCCCCTGCTGCTCTTGAGACTGGGCGGAGCCCGCCGGGCGGCCCTGCTTGTCCAGCTTGAGGATGTACCGGCGCAGGGCGTGGACAGCCAGCATACTGCCCACCATAGAGGTAACGGTAATAACAAAGGCATTGAGTCCGATGACGCCAAGGGAGGCGGTGATCTCCTCGTTGGCGCCCAGCTCGGCCCCCAGGGTCACGATGAGCAAAAGCAGGGCGGCGGTTTGAAACCGGCCCAGCCAGGGCAGGGGACGGGAACGGAGTACGGGGCGAGAACCCAGAAAGGCACCCAGGGCCACCAGGGCCAGATAGATGGCCAGGCTGGTCAGCGTGCCGGTGATCTGCTGCATGAAGGGAAAACCTCCTTGAAGTGAAAAATGGCCGGAGGGCGGGAACCGTCCTCCGGCCGTGTGATAAAGCGATTTAGTTCAGCTCCAGGGACTTGGAGTCCACCACAGCCTTCAGCTTGGTGGAGAAGTCGGCCAGAGTCATGGCACCCAGATCCTCGCCGGAGCGCAGACGCACGGATACGGTGTGGTTCTCCATATCCCGGTCGCCCACCACCAGCATATAGGGGATCTTCTCCATGGTAGCCTCGCGGATCTTCTTGCCGATCTTCTCGTTGCGGTGGTCTACCTCCACACGGAAGCCGGCCTCGTCCAGCTGCTTGGACAGCTCATTGGCGTAGTCGGCAGCACGGTCGGTGACAGGCAGGATCTTCACCTGGACAGGAGCCAGCCAGGCGGGGAAGGCACCGGCAAAGTGCTCGGTGATGACGCCGATGAAGCGCTCGATGGAGCCCAGCACCACGCGGTGGATCATGACGGGGCGGTGCTTCTGGCCGTCCTCGCCGGTGTACTCCAGCTCAAAGCGCTCAGGCAGCTGGCTGTCCAGCTGGATGGTGCCGCACTGCCAGGTGCGTCCCAGAGAGTCGGCCAGATGGAAGTCCAGCTTGGGGCCATAGAAGGCGCCGTCGCCCTCGTTGATGACAAACTCCTTACCCATGTCGGTGATGGCGTTTTTCAGGATGTCCTGGTTGTGCTCCCACTCCTCCACGGTGCCGATGTGGTCCTCGGGCATGGTGGACAGCTCGATGGTGTAGCTCAGACCGAAGGTGGAGTACACCTCGTCAAAGAGGCGCACGGTTTCCTGAATGACGTCCTTCATCTGATCCCGGGTCATAAAGACGTGGGCGTCGTCCTGGCTGAAGCAGCGCACACGGAACAGACCGTGGAGAGCACCGGACAGCTCGTGACGGTGGACCAGGCCGATCTCACCCACCCGCAGGGGCAGCTCACGGTAGGAGTGGGGCTCGCTGGCGTAGACCAGCATGCCGCCGGGGCAGTTCATGGGCTTGATGGCGTAATCTTCCTCGTCAATGACGGTGGTGTACATGTTCTGCTTATAGTGGTCCCAGTGGCCAGAACGCTCCCACAGCTGACGGTTGAGGATGATGGGGGTGGAGATCTCCACATAGC
>CAJLCG010000112.1 GCA_905205085.1 uncultured Oscillospiraceae bacterium | reverse complement strand
CCACCACATGGCGGGCAATGTCGATGTCGCTGCACTTGGAGCCGATGGTGTTGGCCTCCCGGTTGAACTCCTGAATGAGGAAGTCCAGCTTGCGCCCGGTGGCACCCCCCTGCTCCAGCATGTGCCGCAGCTGGCCGATGTGGCTGCGCAGGCGCACCGTCTCCTCGTCCACCGCCACCTTGTCGGCGAAGATAGCCGCCTCGGTGAGGATCCGGGCCGGGTCCAGCTGGGTGTTGGAGAGCACCTCGTTCATCCGGGCCTCCAGCTTGGCGCGGTACTCGGCCACCGTCTGGGGCGAGCGCTCCTCTACCAGGCCCACCAGTTCTTCAATGCGGGCAGCCCGGGAGAGCACGTCGGCCTCCAGCCGCGCCCCTTCCCGGGTGCGCATCTGGTCGAAGTCGGCAAGGGCCCGGTCCAGAACGGAACAAATGTCCTGGGCCCGCTGCTCTACGTCCTCCTCCGCCTTTTCCGCCAACAGCACGTCGGGGAACCGGGACAGCAGGGACACAGAGATGTCCTTGGACAGGCCGTAGCGCTCCGCCAGCTGCGTGAGGGCGGCGTAATAGCCGTCGGCCAGGGGCTGGTTCACCGACACCTGGACCTGTTCGCCGCCGGTGGAATCCAGGGTGACGAATACGTCCACCTTTCCCCGGGAAATGGTGTTCTGCACCCGGCTTTTGATGGTCTCCTCCGCAAAGAGGTAAAGCCGGGGCATACGGACATTGCAGTCCAGATAGCGGTTATTCACCGAACGCAGCTCCACCGTGATGGTGCAGCCGTTGAGGGTATCCTCTGAGCGGCCATAGCCGGTCATACTTTTGACCATGGGGGTCACTTCCTTATGTCATGGATTGTACCCGGCTTTGCAGGAGCCAACCCGCCGCCGGGAAAAAAGGGCGCCGCCTTACCGTCCCCGTCTGGGGCGCAGGCGCACCATCACCGCCCCGATGAGGCGGCTCAAACCGATATCGTAGATGAGAAATACCACGTTGCCCACCAGATAAACCAGCCAGGTCTTCTCCCCGATCCACTCGGGCAGGGCAGGAAGAAACAGGGAGCGGAAGACAAACCAGCAGATACTCAGGGCCAGATTGAGGAAGGCCAACTTTCCAACCCACTCCACCACACGGCTCTTCACATTCTCCATGCGGCTCTTCACCGTGGGATACAGCCCTAAAAAGCACAGGTACATCAGGGCCACGCCCTTGTCGGGCAACAGCAGAAGCCCCAGCACCGAGGCCGCCGCCCAGCACAGAAGGCCCGCCGGACGGCCTGCCGCAATGACCGCTCCGATGGGAAACAGGCCCGCCGCCGCCGTCAGCCCCAGCTTTCCCGTGGGGAAAAAGCAGGCCAGCCACATGACGGCCAGACTGCCCGCGGCCAGCACGCCGCCCAGCGCCGTGCGCCGGGTGGAATCCGATGCCCGCCCGGCCATGTCAGTTACACCCTCCGCACAGGCACTGCCAGCACAGCAGGGCGGTACAGCAGTCCATGCTGTCGATGCCGCCTCCGGAGGCATAGGGCCGGTAGGCCTGGCCTCCCCGCTGCATCATATTCAGGGCCTGGCGGTACTCCATGTTGTTAGGCTCCATCTGGACGGCCAAGCTGTAATTCTGCATGGCCTCATCCAGCCAGCCCCGGCGGTAGGCGATGCTTCCCCGCAGGAAGTACCACTCGCCCCCGTGCTGGGGCATCTCGTCCAGCAGCCGCTCCGCGGTGTTCAGGTCCCCCATGTTGATCAGGTTGCGCACCCGGGCATAGGTGGGGTTGCCGCTGTACTGCTGTTGCTGCTGGTAGCCGCTGGAGGAGGCACTGCTCTGATAGCTGCCGCCTCCGCCGCTGCGCTGCTTCTGGATGGCCTCGTAGGCCTCGTTGATCTCTTTCATCTTCTCCTCGGCCAGGTCGGCCAGAGGATTGTCCACGTAGTTGTCCGGATGGTACTTCCGGGCCAGCTCCCGGTAGGCCTTTTTGATCTCCTGATCGCTGGCATTGGAACTGACGCCTAAGACGGTGTAGGGATCTCTCATTGATCTTGTCTCCATATCGTTTGTTTTTGGATCTGCTTCCAGCTGCCTTCAAAGACAGCCCGCTGTGCCAGGGGCAGGCCCAGGTACAGGATATTCTCAATGACCGGCCAGCGGCTGCCAAAGGACAGCAGCTGGGCGGCAGAATACATGCGGTTCAGGGAGTGATTCAAGGTGCGTTCCAGGGCCTCCCGGTCCCCCTGGGGACCAAAACGGGCAGCCACCGGGTTATAGCGCCCTGCCTGAGCGTCCTCCTCCAGGTCATCCTGGGCGTCGATGAGGTAGATCCACCGCCCCAGGTGGTAGAGAAGCTCCTCCAGCGGCCGGTCCCGCAGAGGGTCGCCGGTGGAGGGGGCCGCCGCCTGAAGCAGGCGGGCGAAGGTATCGGCCGTCCGGTCCATGGAGGGGCACTTTTCCCCCTCCAGGGTGTTCAGCTCCTCCAGGCAGGTCCGCACCGCCCCGTCAAAGTCGGGACAGCGGCGGGACGCCTTTTTGTAGGCCCGGTACAGCAGCACCGTCAGCCCCCGGGCGGGCAGCCCCTTCCAGAACCCCTCGTCTCGGATTTTGTCCTTGAGCTGCCACCAGGTGAGCACCACGCTCTCGTCCGCCGCCCGCTCCAGGGCGGGGCTGGCGGGGCACATGGTCTTTTTTAAACAGGGATTGACCGAACAGCGCTTGCGGCAGGGGGCGTAGGGCTCCTCCTCCGGGGTGAGCAGCAGGGCCAGAAAGGTAAAGTCGTAGTTGAGAAACCAGGTGGACGTCCAGCCGCACCGCTCCTTCATGCACCGGCACAGCCCACAGTAGACCGCCCGATACAAGTCGAAATCCCGGCACTTCAGCTCGTCCCGCACCGGCCTGACATAGCCGAACATGCCCGGCTCCTCAGAACTGGCGCAGGATGGTAAACTCCGGCTCCTGCCGGCGGGTCACCGCCCGGTTCACCAGTACGGCGGGAAGGAAACCCACCACCAGGCCTAAGCCGGCCATCCCTACCGAGGGCATCTCACCCAGTCCCAGGGCCTTGCCCAGCAAATAACCCAGGACCAGGAACACGCAGGGGATGGCAAAGATGAGTAGCGCGATGCCGATGGAACTACCGGAGGTGGCCTCCACCTCCACCCGCTCTCCCGGCTTAGCCCCAATGGGATTGCTGGCCAGGGCCAGAATTTCCCCCTGGGGCTTCTGCATGCAGCCTGCGCAGTCTCCCCCGCAACTGAGCCCACACTCCACCTGGCGCAGCAGAGAGACCTCTACCACACCGGAGCGAACTTCTTTTTTCACGATGGCACTTTGATTCATGATGCTGTTCTGCCTCCAGAAACGAAACTACTTCTTTTTGATGTTGACTACAATTTTATATTCTCCCACAACGCCCACCTCGTCGCTGGCGTTGAGATAGACGGTCACCGGCACAGAATTGGTGCCTGTGGCGGTAATTTTGGACATGTCGGCCACGATCCACACCTGGTTGGGGTCCACCTGCTCCAGGGCGCTCTCGCTGCCTCGGATGACGATGGTACGGGTCTGGGTCACCTTCTCTACCGTGTATCCATCGGGTACGTTGGTGATCTCGATGTTGGACACATCCAGCGACCGAGTGGACAGCCCCTTGATGGTCACGGTCACCTGGGCCTCGGTAATGCCCGAGGCGTTGTCCAGGGCGGAAGAAAGGCGGATGGGCATGGTAATGACGCTGGTGTCCAGCACGGTGGACAGGTCGATGCTGCCCAGAGAGATCTCGGTAAGACCGGCCACCGCCTCCTCCGTGCCAATGACGTTGATGGTCTTGGGCTGGATGTCCACCTCTACATCTCCATCGCCGGTAGCGCCGCCGCCGGGGATGAAGCTCACCGTCAGAGGCACTTCCTTCATGACGCCCACCGGCAGGGTAAGGTAAGCGGTCTCCTCGCTCATGCTGATATTGGTATCGGTAATGGGCTCGTCGTTTTCATCCAGCAGGGTGATGGGCAGACGTCCGGAGTAGCTCTGCTTCAAGCCATCGGCCTCCAGAATCACCACCGCCCGGCTGACCTGAGCCAGCTGCTCGGCAGTGCCGCTGAGCTCCACCGTCTCCGGATCAAAGACCGGGGCGCCCGCCTGATAGCCGTCGGCCACGCTGCCCTCCAGCTTCAGCTCCAGCGTCTTGGTCTCGGTGGCCAGGTTGTCGATCACCACGGTGACCACCTGGGCGGAATCGGGGAAATAGGCCCCGGTGGTATCAATGTTGCTGGGCAGCTTGGGGGTACAGGTAAGCTGGTACTCCCCTGGCTCCGTACACTGGGATACGTCCACCGTAGCAGTAATGTTTCCCCGCAGATCGTTGTGGACGCTGATGGGGGCGTTGACGGTAACATTCACCGTCTTCTGAGAAATGGAGGCCACGGTCAGTCCCCGCTCCTCCAGCACCCGTTCACCGGAAATCTGGATCTCCACTCCGTAATATGTTCCCTCCTGGGTGGGGTTCTCTACGTCCCGGATATACATCCAGATCAGCACCGCCAGCAGGACGGACAGGAGGATATAGAACCACCGGCTTTCACGCAAACGGTCGATCATTTGTCTCCCTCCTTCTTCCAACGGGCGAGCAGATTGTTCAGTGCCTGCATGGCGGGACGGTTCTTCTCCTCCCCGTCGCCCTCGTCGGCCATCAGCTCATTGCGCAGCAGCCGCTCCAGGGTCTCGGGTGCCAGATGCCGCTTGAGCATTCCGCCCACCGCCGCGGAGATGGAGCCTGTCTCCTCCGAGACGATCACCACCACTGCGTCGGAGTGCTCGCTCATACCGATGCCGGCGCGGTGGCGCATGCCCAGGTCCCGACTCAGGTTGGTGTTGCCCGACAGGGGAAGCATACAGCCTGCTCCCACGATCCGGCCGTCCCGGACGATGACCGCTCCGTCGTGGAGAGGCGCTTTGTTCCAAAACAGGTTTTTCAGCAGCTCACTGGACACGGAGCAGTCCAGAGCGGTGCCCGTCTTGATCACGTCGTCCAGCAGATTTTTTCGCTCAAAGACCATCAGCGCCCCCACCTTGTCCTTGGACATGGAGGTGTAGGCATCCACAGTCTGGGTGATGGCGGTATCCATGTCGTGAAGGGGCAAGGGCCGGGACGTGGAAAATACGTCGGCCAGCTTTCCGCTGCCCATCCGCTCCAAAGCCTGGCGCAGCTCAGGCTGGAACAGGATGACCAGCATCAAAATGCCCCACTCCACCACCTTGTTCAGCAGATAGCCCGTGGCCGTCAGCCGGAAGCCGTAAGCCAGGCACAGCGCCAAAATCAGCACCATGATGCCTCGCAGCACCCGCCCGGAGCTGGTTTTGCGCATCAGCCACAGGGCCTTATAGATGACCAGGGAGAGGATAGCCACATCGACAAGATCCTTCACCTTGATGGTGCTCAACAGCGGGATCTCCTCCTGGAAGAAGCTAAATATGGTCTGCAACAACACTGATCTCCCCTTTTCCACCAGGCACACACGGCCCGGCGCCGCAAAACAAAATAAGGCAAATAGACAGATACGCTTATCTTAGTTATTATACGATATTCCACTTCCAATGGCAACCTTATTTGACCATGGAAGAATGAAAATTTCATGAATTTTCCCTTCAAATTTTCTCCCAAACGCACACTGATCCTCTAAATTTTTTCTCTGGACACATGCGCTCCATCATTGACTTCTGTGTCCCTTACAAGTATAATTTTTTCTATCCGGACACAAGCTGTTTCATAGGCTTTGTCCCAATTGTGCAGGAGGTTTTCCTTATGAAATTTTATGTCTGTGAACACTGCGGCAACATTGTTACCTTCCTCAACAACACTGGCGTGCCCGTAATGTGCTGCGGGCAGAAAATGACCGAGATCGTCCCCGGCACCACCGACGCCGCCGTGGAAAAGCACGTCCCTGTCATCAGCCTCAGCGGCAGCACCGTCACCGTCAAGGTGGGCTCGGTGGAGCACCCCATGATCCCTGAGCACTTTATCCAGTGGATCGCTCTGGAGACCAAGCAGGGCCAGCAGATTAAGCACCTCACCCCCAACGATAAGCCCCAGGCTGTCTTCGCCCTGGCTGAGGGTGATGAGGTGGTGGCCGCTTACGCCTACTGCAACCTCCACGGTCTGTGGATGGCCTAATCACGGCACTTTTCTGATATTGCCCGCGGACCTCACC
>CAJLCG010000111.1 GCA_905205085.1 uncultured Oscillospiraceae bacterium | reverse complement strand
GCCGGGGCGCTCGTGTTTTTTCTTTGGGAGAGAATTGCAATGAATATCATGGGACAACTGGCCCTCATCTTTGGGCTGTCGCTGGTGGGAGAGGGCGTGGCGGCGCTGCTCCCAGTGTCTTTTCCAGCCAGTGTGATCAGCATGGTGTTGCTGATGGTGCTGCTGCTCACAGGTGTGGTTAAGGACAAGCACATCAAGACGGTCTCCAACTTTTTGGTGGCCAACATGGCCTTTTTCTTCATCCCCTCCTTTGTAGGAATCGTGGAACACGGAACACTAATGAAAAGCCAGGCCCTGCCTCTGCTAGTCATTGTGGGTCTGACTACCCCGGTGGTCTATCTGGTTACCGGATGGACGGTGCAGCTGCTGATGCTGCGCCGGAAGAGAAGGGAGGAGTCAAAATGATGGACGCAGTGCTGACCTCCCCATTCTTCGGCCTGGCTCTGACGGCGGCGGCCTGGTGTCTGGGAGTGTGGGTGCAGAAAAAAACCAAGTGGGTGCTGTGTAACCCGCTGCTTATCGCCTCGCTGGTCATCATTGCCCTGCTGGCGGTGTTCGGTATTCCTCTGGAGGACTATAACCAGGGGGGTGACATCATCAAGATGATGCTGGGACCGGTGACGGCGGTGCTGGCCCTGAATATCTACTACCAGCGCCAGACCTTGAAGGAATACTTTGTTCCGGTGCTGGTGGGCTGCCTGGTTGGCAGCGCAGCCAGTCTCGGCAGTGTACTGGCCCTGTGTCGCCTGTTTGAGTTGGAGGACATGCTCACCGCCTCCCTGCTGCCCAAGAGCGTGACCACCGCCATTGCAGTGGGCATCGCCGAGAGCCGGGGCGGCGCGGCGGGCATTGCGGCGGCGGCCGTGGTGCTGGCCGGCGTGGTGGGCGCAGTGTTTGCCCCACTGTTTGCCAAGTGGTTCCGGGTGACTGACCCGGTAGCACAGGGACTGGCTACCGGTGCGTGCAGCCACGCCCTGGGTACTACCAAAGCCATGGAGATGGGCGAGCTCCAGGGAGCCATGAGCTCCATCGCCATCTGCGTGTGCGGCATCTTCACGTCCATCCTGGCCCTATTTATGTAACAAAAAGGCGTGCTTTTCCAAGGAAAAGCACGCCTTTTTTGTTTCCAATGTTCTTGTAGGGGGGCCGGCTCTCTTGTTCTAACAATCTCTCGTGGACCCTAGAAGCAAAGCGCAGCTTTGCGCCAAAATTCTTTTGCTTACTTTTCTTTTAAGAAAAGTAAGGCGGTGCTTAGAATGCGGGAGGCTACTTCCTCTTTGGAGAGGAGGGGCAGCTCCTCGATACCGTCCCGGGTGATGAGGGTAATCACGTTGGTGTCGGTGCCGAAGCCCGCCCCCGCCACTTTCAGGTTGTTGGCGCAGATCATGTCCACATTCTTTTTCTCCAGCTTGGCCCGGCTGTTCTCCAGCATGTCCCGGGTCTCCATGGAGAACCCGCAGATCACCTGGCCGGGGCGACGGTGCTGGCCCAGATACTGCAAAATGTCGGTGGTGCGCTTGAGGGGGATGGACAGGTCGCCGTCCTTCTTCTTTACCTTGTCGTCGCTGTATCCAATGGGGGTGTAGTCTGCCACGGCGGCGGCCTTGAAGATCATATCCGCATTCTCGCTGTGGGCGGCGACGGCCTCAAACATGTCCTGGGCGGAGACCACAGGCACCACATCCACAAAGGGGGGCGGGGCGATGGCGGTGGGGCCGGTGACCAAGGTGACCTGGGCGCCCCGGAGCATGGCCATGCGGGCGATGGCGTAGCCCATCTTGCCGGTGGAGTGGTTGGTGAGGTAGCGCACCGGGTCCAGGGCCTCCTGGGTGGGCCCGGCGGTGACCAGCACCCGCTTGCCCTCCAGGTCGTGGGGACAGGCCAGAACACGCAGCACATGCTGGAGCAGGTCCTCTGGCTCAGGCATCTTGCCCGCACCCACCGCACCGCAGGCCAGACGGCCGCTGGCGGGGGCGATGACCTCCCAGCCGTAGCGGCGGAGAATGTCCAGATTGTCCTGGGTGACGGGATTCTCGTACATATTGGTGTTCATGGCGGGGGCGATGAGCTTGGGGCACTTGCAGGCCAGAACGGTGGTGGTGAGCATGTCGTCGGCCAGGCCGTGGGCCAACTTGGCACACACATTGGCGGTGGCGGGGGCGATGAGCACCAGGTCGGTGCGCTGAGCCAGGGCGATGTGCTCCACCTGGTGGGAGAAGTTGCGGTCGAAGGTGTCCACCATGGTACGGCGGCCGGTGAGCTGCTCAAAGGTGAGGGGGGTGACAAACTTGGTGGCGTGCTCGGTCATCACGACCTCCACCTGACAGTGCTGCTTCACCAGAGCAGAGGCCAGGGCCGCGGCCTTGTAGGCGGCGATGCCGCCGGTGACTCCTAAAAGAACGGTTTTTCCCTGTAACATGTTAAAACCCTCTTACATTTCTCAAAACTGCCGCCCAGAGGGGCGGTACAGCAAGATTATGGCATAAAAATCGGTTCTTGTAAAGAAACTTGTCCAGATATGCAAAATTCCTGTGAATCTCAGTCTTGCAAAGAAAGGAAGGATTCGCTATAATGGTGCGGTTAAAAGACAGTTTACTTTCAATCTGTTAGAGGTGAGACACATGCTCTTAGCCATCGACATCGGCAACAGCAATATCGTCATCGGCGGAATCCAGGACGACAAGATCGTGTTTGAAGCCCGGATCGCTACCGACCGCATCAAGACTTCCGACCAGTACGGCGTGGAGATTAAAAATATTCTCTCTCTGTTTGAGGTGCCGGTGGATTCGGTGGAGGATGTGATCATCTCCTCGGTGGTGCCGCCCGTGTTCAACGCGGTGCGCACCGGCGCATACAAGGTGACGGGGCTGACTCCCATGGTGGTGGGACCGGGCATCAAGACCGGTCTGAACATCCAGATGGACAACCCCGCTTCCGTGGGCAGCGACCTCATTGTGGCCGCCGTTGCCGCCTTGCAGGAGTACACCGCCCCCCTGATGCTCATTGACATGGGTACTGCCACCACCATTACTGTGGTGGACCAGGGCAACAACTACATTGGCGGGGCCATCATCCCTGGTGTGCGGGTGTCGGCAGAGGCCCTGTCCAGCCGGGCGGCACAGCTGCCGGGCATTCAGCTGGACCGGCCCAAGCGTGCCATCGGAAAAAATACCATTGAGTGTATGCGCAGCGGCATTATGTACGGCGCGGCGGCGATGCTGGATGGCATGGTAGAGCGCATGGAGGCCGAGCTGGGCAAGCCGGTCACTGTGGTGGCCACCGGCGGCATTGCACAGTTTATTGTGCCTTTGTGCAAGCGGGAGATGACCATTGAGAAGGACCTGCTGCTCAAGGGATTGAATGTGATCTACAAAAAGAATAAGAAGTAAGAAGCAGGCCGTCTTTCCGACGGCCTACTTTTTTGGAACAGGGTTCTGCCCTGCGGGGCGGGTTCCTTTCTGAGCGATCAGAAAGGAACCAAAGAATCGCTGGGGGCCGCTTCCGGTGAGCGCCTTCGCGCAGCGGGCGCTCACAGTCATTGCCCCCAGGCCCCCATTTACGGGGGACGCCTTCCTGTTTTTTGGGTAGTCTCATCCGGCGGATAAAACCAGGACGGACTGTGCTTCTTGCCTCGGGGGCACGGGCCCCTACCCGGTATGAAATTTGATCGCGTCTGCGTTGTACGGGCACCGCCTACTCTGGCAAAACTGTGGCAGCTGGTCCGCCCGCCCCCCGCCGCACCCAACAGGAAGGGAAGCAGGAGGCGAGTGTACGTTAGAGTGCACGCACCGGCAAATTTTGATGGCAAAAGGCCCAGTGGCCTGAGAATAGATGAGAAACAGGTCTTGATTTTGCCCGCCGGGCAAAGCAGAAGACCAAAGCGCCCGCCCGACCCCCACCGCACCTAACAGGAAGGGAAGCAGAAGGCGGGTGTACGTTAGAGAGGACGCACCGGTAAATTTTGATGGCAAAAGGCCCTTGTGGGCCGGAAATAGGAGGATGCACGGTCAAAGTTTAGGCCGCCGGAAGTGACCAAAAGTCCAAAGTGGCCCGCTCTCGTAATGGGGGTCCAGGGGGTGGAACGACTGTGAGCGCCGCCGCAGGCAAGGCGCTTACCGGAGTTTCACCCCCGGTGCCTTTTTGGTTCCTTTTTGGGCAAGCAAAAAGGAACAATCGTCTTTACAAAATTTAAGCCGTAAAAATGCACTAACTTTGACATAATATTAACGGCAAAAGATATGCTTTGCTTGCATGAATGATTATGGAGGGCAAAGCATGAATAGGGAAAAGACCCATTTAAGCATTCGCATGGGAAAAGAATTGCACGATAAATTCCAATGGGTAGCACAATATGAGGGCCGTTCCATGAGCGGCCAGATCCTCTACCTGATTCAACAGTGCATCCGCAATTTTGAAAAAGAACACGGCCCCATTCCGGAGGAAAAAGAACCATGACATGGACCGACTGGGCTCTGGACCTGCTGTTCCCGCCCAAATGTCCCTACTGCCAGGGATTGCTGGAGGGCTCCTATGTCCCGGCATGTCCCAGATGTCAGCCGGTGCTGCCCTGGCTGGTAGGGACGCAGGGAGAGCGCAAGGTGGATTTTACCGCCGGGTGTCTCTCGCCCTTGGCTTATCGGGATAAGGTGGTGGACTCCATCCACCGCTTCAAATTTTCCGGCCGGGCCAGCTATGCCCGGGCATATGGCATCCTGGTGGCCCAGTGCGTCCGGGATCATTGGGACCAGCCGCTGGACGCCGTCACCTGGACTCCGCTGAGTCGGCAGCGTCGGCGGGAGCGGGGCTATGACCAGGCCAAGCTGCTGGCGAAATGGACCGCTCGGGAATTGGAGCTGCCTCTTTTGGGCATGTTAGACAAGGTTCGAGATATTCCGCCTCAATCCGACATTCAGGAGGACGCCAAGCGCCGGGCCAACGTGCTGGGGGCGTACCGCCTGCGTAAGGATGCAAAGCTGGAGGGGATGAATCTGCTGCTGGTGGACGACGTGGTGACCAGCGGCTCCACCCTGAGCGAGTGCGCCCGCCTGCTGGCAGGGGGAGGCGCAAAGACGGTGGTGTGCGCCACCTTGGCTCAGGCAAGGAAAAATTGAATCACAAAACGGGCGCAAATTCCTGGAAATATGGCGAAATACTAGTTGAAAACCGCTGCTTGAGCCGTTATAATGAAAAATGTCTGAATACAACTTATTCGGTGGGGATATCCCACCGGAACGGAATAATAATAAGGTGGAAGGCTATGTTTAATTTGTTTAGCAAGGACATCGGGATCGACCTGGGCACCGCCTCTGTTCTGGTATACATTAAGGGTAAGGGCGTAGTTCTGCGCGAGCCCTCCGTGGTGGCCATGGATAAGAACACCGGCAAGCTGCTGAAGGTGGGCACCGACGCCCAGGCCATGCTGGGCCGTACCCCCGGCAACATTGTTGCCATGCGTCCCCTGCGGGAGGGCGTGATCTCCGACTACGACATGACCGAGCGGATGCTGAAGGAGTTTATCAAGAAGGTGACCACCTTCTCCCTCTTTAAGCCCCGTCTGCTCATCTGCGTGCCCTCCGGCATCACCGAGGTTGAGGAGCGTGCCGTGGTTGACGCCGGCATCCAGGCTGGCGCCCGCCGTGCCTACCTCATTGAGGAGCCTGTGGCCGCTGCCATCGGCGCCGGCATCGACATCACCAAGCCCGACGGCCACATGGTGGTTGACATCGGCGGTGGTACCGCCGACATCGCCGTTATCTCCCTGGGCGGCGTGGTAGAGTCCGCCTCCATCAAGATCGCCGGCGACAAGTTCGATGAGGCGGTGGTGAAGTATATTCGCCGCAAGCACAACGTCCTCATCGGCGACCGTACCGCTGAGGAGCTGAAGATGAAGATCGGCTGCGTGTTCCCCCGTCCCGAGGAGGTCACCATGGAGATCAAGGGCCGCTGCCTGATGACCGGCCTGCCCCGTGTGTTCTCCGTCTCCTCCAGCGAGATGATCGAGGCATTCGAGGAGGTCTCCAGCCGCATTCTGGAGGCCATCCACGGCGTTCTGGAGCGTACGCCTCCCGAGCTGGTGGCCGATATTTCCACCAACGGCATCGTGATGACCGGCGGCGGCTCTCTGCTGTGGGGCTTTGACAAGCTCATCGAGTCCCACACCGGCATCGAGACCCACGTGGCCGAGGATGCCATCTCCTGCGTG
>CAJLCG010000110.1 GCA_905205085.1 uncultured Oscillospiraceae bacterium | reverse complement strand
CCTTCTCCTCCAGCGCGGCGGCCTGGGCCTGGATGGTGCCCGCCTGCTCCTGAATAGCGGCCTGCTTGTCCTCCAGTTCCTGGGTCTGCTGGGTAATAGTCTCCTCCTGCTGCGCCAGCGTCTGTGCCTGAGACTGGATGGTAGCCTCCTTGCTCTCCAGCTCCTGAGTTTTGGCCTGGAGGTCCGCCTGCTGCTGGGCCACCTGGCCCTCCAGCTCGCTCACCTGGGTCTGGTAGCCCGCCACGTCGCCTAAGTACTGCTGGGCCACCTGGAGCTCCACGGTATAGCTGCGGGTGGCAGAGCTATAACTAATTCCAACCACTGTGAAGCCGTAGCCCTGAGGCAGGATACACTCCCCCTGGATCTCAGGCTTGTCCCAGGCGATGGCCTCGATGTCCTCCAGGGAGGCAAACTCCCGCTCAAACACCGCCAGGTATCGCCCGTTGCTGCTGCCTCGGGTCACCATACCGCAGGTCACCCCGCCGATTTGAATTTGGTTGCCGTAAAGACTCATGTTTGATTGCTCCTCTCTTTTGATATTCTCACCCCTTCA
Organism: uncultured Oscillospiraceae bacterium; assembly: GCA_905205085.1. Taxonomy (GTDB): domain Bacteria; phylum Bacillota; class Clostridia; order Oscillospirales; family Oscillospiraceae; genus Lawsonibacter. Next base: position 5,737 of record CAJLCG010000110.1, on the reverse strand, counting down.
GGGCTGTCAGCACCGCACGCCCGTCATAGCTGGTGGTGGCGGCGCAGTGGAGTACAATGTCCCCGCTGGCCTCCAGGGTGGCGTAGGACTCCTTTGCCGCCCAGCTGTCGGTGACATAGCTCCCGTTTCGCTGAGAAAAAAACTGGTGCTGGAGGACCGCCCCTGCCATGCCGTGTGTGGCCGCGGGGATGGTAATGGTACGCTCCCCGCTGCCCTGGACCCAGTCGGCGGCGGAAAAGGTTTTTACACAATATTCTGCTCCGCCCCCCAGTTCCCGATTGTCCAGCTTGGCTTGCAGAGACTGGCCATCGGAGAACTTGACCCCATCGGCGGGGAGGTTCTTGCCCCGCACCTGGCCAATGGCCTCGTCGATCTGGGGCCCGGTAAAGGCGCCGTTATACCCTTCTGCCATGGGTTCACCCCCTCATGCAAAGATAGTTTTGGCCATCCGCGGTCACATAGGCGGCGGCGCCGGAAGGGAGGTACAGGTGGTTGTCGTTCCAGCTGCCGTCCTCTCCCTGAACAAACAGAGAGATCCGGTAATCCCCGTCTCCCTGGATCAAAAAATCGTCGTAGATCTCAAAGGTGCGCTGGGTGTTGGCCGGAGTCGTGGAGAAGGAGGCCACCAGCACCCCCTTTCCCAGTCCCCAGTCCTCCCCGACCTTGGTGGCCCGGCACTCAAAAGCCGGGTAGTCTGCATCCGCCTGGAAGGAGACCACAATGTGGTCAAACCCCGATACGCCGGACACCTTTTCTCCGGATACGGAAAACGTCAGGTTTGGGGCTCCCATCAGGCCACGCTCCAGGTTCCGGCCGCATTTTTCACAAACACCTTGACGATCTTCACCCCGTCGCCGGAGGAGGCGGCCTCCAGGTCAGCGCCCAGGATGGTCACCTGAATGGGCGTAGAGGCAGGATAGCTGCCTGCGCTGCCGCTGGTATTCACCGACCCGCCGCTGGTGGGAATGACCGCACCGGCATCCTGGGTACTGGAGTTCTGAGGCACCACACACACCTTATATTCGGCAAACTCCACATCGGCAGTAAAGCTGATGATGGCCTTATTAAAGCCGGACACCTTGGAGATCTTGCTCTTATCGGGTCCGGTCACGGTGACCACAGGTACGGCGGTATTCAGCGTAATGTCGTCGGAGACCTGGGCGCTCTCATTGCCCACCTCGTCCCGCACCTTGATGTGAACGGTTTTCAGACCGTCGCCGCTGGTGAGATTGACGCTTTTGGAGACAGCAAAGGTCTCCCAGGAGGCATTTTCTTCCTCTGCAGCCCCCTCAATGCCCCAGATTTTCATCTGGTAGCCATTGGTTTCCCCGTCACTCAGGCCAATGGTCAGCGTGACCGCGGTGGAAGTGGCATACAGCGCCCCGTCGTTGATGGACAATGTCAGCCCGGCGGGGGCGGTGGTGTCTAAATTCAGATTAAAATAACTTGCCATTTCTCATTCTCCTTTTTCCTTTTCCAGTTGGATGTACACATAGGCCCCCTGCCGCTGGAACACAGGCTCGGTCCCTGCCAGTACGGTCTGAATGCCCATGTCCCCCACCATCAGGTCCATGATGGGTTGATTGCCCTGTTGGATCACCCTCTCACCCCCGAATCAGATACAGTGTAGCGGGGTCCTTGACCTCCAGGGCCTCGTACTCCCCCCGGTCCAACACCCGGATGGTCTGGAGCTCCGGGGAGAAGATCCCGCCGCCCCCCTCTGAGGGCAGAGGGATGTCGGTGGACACATACTCCCCCAGTTCGGGATCGTAGCACATCCAGGTACCCCCAGGGCCGGGCTTGGGGGGATTGGCGTTGAGCTGGCGCAGGCGCTCCTCCGCCTGGGAAAATTCGCTGGGTAGCTCCGGCCACTGCCCGTCCCCCGACAGGGAGGGGGGAATGTATACCGTGATCACATTGGTGTGCCGCACCAACTCCCCCTGGACGCCCCGCAGCTGGAGCTGCCAGTACCCCGCCTGGGAGAGCATCTGCGCAGTGAGGGTGATGCCCAGCCCCTCCTCGGTTTTCTCCAGGGTGATGATGTTCAGCTCCTCCCCGATTCCTGTCAGCAGGCTCCAGTCCCAGCCGGTGGGGATATCTCCCACAATGTCCAATCGGCGGGTCAGGTTGTCATGCTGTCGGGCAATGACCTCCTTCTCCGCTGTGATATACCAGTTTTTAAACCGGATCATACCATACCTCCTTTCTGCATCCCGTGTTCAACCTGGGCGGGCAGAGGCTCTTTGGTGTATCTTTCCGTGCCCCTTGTTTTCAATTTTTTTGCGGCGATGCACAAAACATTCTGCCTCCGCATTGCAAATGCACCTGAGCCTCCCTGTGGGCATAAAAAAAGACACGACCGAAGTCGTGTCTTTGCCATTGGTCAACGTTCAGCAGCAGCCCCGCACGTCCTGATACTCCACCGACTTGGGAGCCGGGCAGTGGTTGGGCGGGAAGAACTCGCCCACGGGGAACTGGACCTTCCGGAACAGCTCGCAGGGGTCCTCCTGGCGGCAGTCGCAGCCGCAGTCGCAGTCCTTCTCCGGCATGCAGTAATCGTAGGCGGGCATGAGCAGCTGGGTATCCCGCTCCAGGCGGATGATGGAGAACTGACCCAGGGTAACAAACAGGCGGTGTACATCGCCGCCGGTGACCAGCTCCTCGGGGAAGCAGGCACATACCGCGGGAGGAATCTCGCAGCAGTTGTCGTGGTGATGGCACTGGCACACCTCCACCAGCTTCATTCCCAGGATGATGGGATCCACCGACTCCACCACGGCGGTGGGAGCCGTGGTAGCAGGCAGACCCTGGACATCGCTGCCGCAGTTCTTTCCGGTGGAGGTAAACACCTTGGCGCTGCCTTCGCTGCCAAAGAGGATTACCCGCTTATCAAACACCGCCAGACCGGTGATCTCCACGGGACGGGCCGCCCCCACAAAGGCGTCGGCAGTGATGCGGTAGAAGTACCGCACATCCACGGTGTAGAATCCCCGGTTGAAGGTGACCGGCTCCACATCGATGTACGCGTACAGCAGCTCGGCGCAGCCCGCCTTCACCGATACCGCCCGGTCAATGACCTCCTGACAACCCCGGGTGGGGTAGACACGCAGGTCCTCGATGCAGTCCTTATCGGAGGATATAGCGGCTTTAATACAATTACCTTACGCTTATACGGGAAGACCAATTCTCTCTGTCCTTGCTTATTTATCTTTTAATCGTCGCAACGGTTCCTTAAAATCATCGACTAATTGATACAACGGGTCTGCCCCCTCAAGCAAATCTTTATAGGATGCAAACTGATCGTAAATTCCCAAGTTTTGCAAGGTTTCACGTGCTGTTTTTGCTCCAACAACTCGAGTCCATCCACCAAAATTTAAATAATAAATCTTAGTTGATGGAGAAAAAATTTTCCATTTTCCTGGGGCGGTATATGATATTTTTATTTTCCCATTTTCTAGCGCACAAACAGCGCCAACATTTTCTAGGGAAGAGCAAAACTCTCTCATCGAAGGAGAAACATGATACGAGTTATCTTTTTTAGCTACCATTCTCCTTAACGCGTATGATATTACCCTTACCGAAGCATCATCGTCCTTCTTAAATTTACGATAATAGGAACGATATGTTATCGGCAAACTATTACTAGCTACACTTAAAACCAGCTTTTCAAATTCGCGTTTAGGTGCAGACGGTAAATACCCAAATAGGTGTAGTTGGTACAAAAGAAGTAATAGAGCAGTCCTTTTATTCCCGTCATTAAAGGAATGGTTTTTTACCATCCCAAAGAACAGGGTTGAACAGATATCAAGAGGGTCTCTATATTTTTGGCGCCCTCCATAAGAGACTACTTGACGTCCTAACGCAGAAGCAAGTAAATCTATACTCCGTATTCCGAGCATCATTTTTTCGCCCTGCTCTTCGCTAGATGCATCCGTAAAATAGTCCACTAAAATAAAATAAGCCCCAAATGCATCTGACAAATTGATTAGTGGATGTTCTAGTCCTTCAATATCCGGGTTATTGCGAGATAAGTATAGATATTCTTTTTTTAAGTCTTCGCGTAAATATTTCATGGGACTACCATCCTTGACTTTTTTTCCCATAATACACCTCCTGTATTTAGAGTGTCAACAATAAAGCCCAGGACATTTAATTGTATTTAATAGATGTATCTAAATAGCATAACTACTATATTTATATCTATTATCATTTGGGCCGGAGTGCAGTTAATTTGCGCTCCGGCCCGTTTCTTTCTTCACTTCCCCACCGCCGCCAATACCATGGCCATGGTCTCCACTCTGGTTCCGGGCGACCTGGGGCGGCTCCCGTCCGAGATCCCGGTCTCGGTGGCCCGGCGGATCACATCCTTCTCCCAAAGCTGGTCGGCCTCCTCCTGGGCCTTCTTAGAAAAATAGGCATCCGCCATCTTGTTGAACTGCTCCTGTGTCATTTCCTCGTCCTCCTCTGCCTTTCCAGCGTAATCCGGGGTGCAGTAGCCCCGGATATACCGGCTATTGACGACCAGCTTCCGGCGGGCCACCGCGCCCCCCTTGTTGCCTTCGATGATGGTGATGGTACTGCCCACCACCTGCTCCACGATGCCCACGTGGTCCGGGTTGCCCCGGTTGTCCCCCAGGCCGCTGTCATCCCAGTCGTACATGATGATATCTCCCGGGGACGGGACATAGGCGTCATCCTCCACCCACAGGCCCCTGGCCTCGTACAGGGCGATCATCTTGCCGCAGCCGCACTCCCCATAGATGATGTCCTGGAGCCCGGCAGCCATGCCGGCGGCGGTCACGGTAGCGGCGCACCACTCATCACTGTATTTGACGGGGTACCGGCGGGGCAGCGGGTCCTGGGTGTTGTATAGGTCAATGATCTTCCGGAACTTGCCGTTTGCCTCCGTCCAGCCCAGCCAACCCCGCATAACATCAACTACGCTCTGCCGCAGTTCGTCCTCAGTCATGGCCGCTGCCTCCCTTCCGCAACCACCCCGCCTGCTCCACCAGCTGCACCAGCTTGTCATATCCAAACATTGCACTAAACGCCACCACAAAACACAGCGCCACCAGCGCAGCGATCATCCACCCGGTAATGTCAAACTGATAGTAGGACCACACACCAAATCCGGTGCCCACCGTCACTGCTACCGCCACCAGGAACGCCAGTAGATTGGTAGGGATCAGTTCGTACAGCAGGCCCTTGAGGACCTGTACCATGATGTTGGTCACCATGGTCAGCGCCAGCACCAGGGCCAGCAGCACAGGGATATAAGTCGTAACATCAGACATTGTCTTCCTCCTTCTGGGCCGGCTTGTCCGGCCAATTATTATGCTTGGACAGATTTTCCGCTAGGGACTTGAGGGCGTAGGCCAGCACCACCGCCACAATCTCGGTGAGGGCCACCTGGGACAGGCTCTGAGCAATCTCGGCGCGGCCCAGGTAGGCCAGCAGGTAGCTGCACCACACCCAGCCGCAGCCATTGACCACACAGAACCACACCACGGCCTTCATGGTCTCGCCCCGCTTTTCACGAGCTCCCTTCCGATTGAGCCACAGCAGCCCCATCAGAAAGATGGCGGTGAGCACTCCCAGGGCGATCAGAGCGTTTCTCACGATCTCACCCCTTTGAGATCCCGGATATCGTGCTGCACCTCGGTCATCTGTCCCTCCAGCTTATAGGTACGCTCTACCACATTGTTGTGTTCCGCCACCTTTTTCTCCAGCTGTTCAA
>CAJLCG010000109.1 GCA_905205085.1 uncultured Oscillospiraceae bacterium | reverse complement strand
CCATCTGGATGGCGTCCAGGGTCTCGGTCAGGGTGCCGATCTGGTTGACCTTGATCAGGATGGCGTTACCAACCTGCTTCTCGATACCGGTAGCCAGACGCTCCACGTTGGTCACGAACAGGTCGTCGCCAACCAGCTGCACGCGGTCGCCGATGGCCTTGGTCAGCATAGCCCAGCCTTCCCAGTCGGTCTCGGCCATGCCGTCCTCCAGGGAGATGATGGGGTAGTTGTCGGCGAACTTCTTCCACATGTTGACCAGCTGCTGCTGAGTCAGCTTCTTGCCGGACTTGGGCTGGACGTAGCACTTCTGCTCGTCGTCCCACCACTCGGAGGAAGCGGCGTCGATGGCGATCTTGAAGTCCTCGCCGGGCTTGTAGCCGGCCTTCTCGATGGCCTCAACGATAACCTTCAGAGCGTCCTCGTCCTTCTTCAGGTTGGGAGCGTAGCCGCCCTCGTCGCCAACACCGGCGGCGGGAGTGCCGTTCTCCTTCAGCACGGTCTTCAGGGTGTGGAAGACCTCAGCGCAGCGGCGCAGAGCCTCGCGGAAGGAAGGAGCGGAGACAGGCATGATCATGAACTCCTGGATCTCCACGTTGTTGGTGGCGTGAGCGCCGCCGTTGAGGATGTTCATCATGGGAACAGGCAGCTGCTTGGCGTTGACGCCGCCGATATAGTTGTACAGAGCCACGCCCAGGGACTCGGCAGCAGCTTTGGCGCAAGCCAGGGAAGCGCCCAGAATGGCGTTGGCGCCCAGACGGCTCTTGTTGGGGGTGCCGTCCAGCTCGATCATGGCCTTGTCGATGGCGACCTGGTCCAGAACGTTCATGCCGATCAGGCACTCAGCGATCTCGGTGTTCACGTTCTTCACAGCGTTCTCAACGCCCTTGCCCTGGTAACGGCCCTTGTCGCCGTCACGCAGCTCGCAGGCCTCGTAGATACCGGTGGAAGCGCCGGAGGGAACGGCGGCACGGCCCATGGTGCCGTCCTCCAGGTACACCTCGACCTCAACGGTGGGGTTGCCGCGGCTGTCCAGGATCTCACGGCCCAGGACGTCAACGATCTCGATCATCTGCTTCATGGGAATCAATCTCCTTTCCAAAATGAGGCGGAGCTTGTCCGCCAAGGGGGAAAATGGATTATCAAAACGCGGGGCGTGTCCCCGCAGGGGATAACAAAGGAAATTTAGTTGAGAATTAGGGTCTCTCCATCCATCTCCTTGGGCTTTTCCAGGCCCATGAGGTCCAGCATGGTGGGGGCGATATCGGCCAGACGGCCGTCACGCAGCTTCACGCTGGCGCCCACGATATAGAAGGGAACCAGATTGGTGGTGTGAGCGGTGAAGGGCTCGCCCTTCTCGTCCACCATGTGCTCGGCATTGCCGTGGTCGGCGGTGATCAGGGACACGCCGCCCATCTTGGAGGTGGCCTCCACCACCTTGCCCACGCACTCATCCACGGTGGAAACGGCCTTCAGAGCAGCCTCGTACACGCCGGTGTGGCCCACCATGTCGCAGTTGGCAAAGTTGAGGATGATCACATCATAGTTGCCGCTCTCAATGCGGCGCACGGCCTCCTCGGTGACCGCATAAGCGGACATCTCAGGCTGCAGGTCGTAGGTGGCAACCTTGGGGGAGGCGATCAGCACCCGGTCCTCGCCGGGGAAGACCTGCTCCACGCCGCCGTTGAAGAAGAAGGTCACATGGGCGTACTTCTCAGTCTCAGCGATACGCAGCTGGGTCATGCCCTGCTTGGAGATATACTCACCAAAGATGTTCTCCAGCTTCTGGCGGGGATAAGCCACGGTGACGTTGGGCATGGTGGCATCGTACTCGGTGGTGCAGATAAAGTCCACAGAGAGGAAGCCGGTCTTGCGCTCCACGTCGGTGAAGTCCTCGTCCACGAAGCAGCGGGTGATCTCACGGGCGCGGTCGGGACGGAAGTTAAAGAAGATAATGGAATCGTTGTCGTGCACCTTAGCGTCCTTGGTGCACACAACAGGCTCCATGAATTCGTCAGTCACGCCGACGTCATAGGAGGCCTGAACGGCCTGGGCGGCGTCCTCAACAACGGGGCCGATGCCGCAAGCGATGGCGTCATAGGCCCGCTGCAGGCGGTCCCAGCGCTTATCGCGGTCCATGGCGTAGTAACGGCCCATGACGGTAGCGATCTGGCCGATGCCCAGCTCCTGGATCTTGGCCTGGAGCTGCTCCACATAGCTCTTGCCGGAGGAGGGGGGCACGTCACGGCCGTCCAGGAAGCAGTGAACATAGACCTTCTTCAGGCCCTGCTCCTTGGCCATCTTCAGCAGAGCGAACAGGTGAGTGATGTGGCTGTGGACGCCGCCGTCAGACAGCAGGCCCATCAGGTGCAGGGAAGAACCCCACTCACGGCAGTTGTCCATGGCCTCCAGGAAGGCGCTGTTCTTGAAAAAGTCACCGGTCTGAATGTCCCGGGTGATGCGGGGCAGGTCCTGGAAGACCACCCGGCCAGCGCCCATATTGGTGTGGCCCACCTCGCTGTTGCCCATCTGGCCCTCGGGCAGACCCACGTCCAGGCCGGAGGCGGACAGCTTACAACCGGGGCAGTCCCGGAAGATGTGGTCCAGATTGGGGGTGGAGGCGTTGGCTACCGCGTTGCCGCTGTCAGGGCTGGTGAGACCAAAGCCGTCCATAATGATCAAAGTGGTAGGAGTTTTCATGAAAAATGTTTCCTCAATTCTGATCAAAGTTGGGGCAGGCAGTATGACAGACATCCTGCCTGCCCCGTGCTGTAGTACTTACTCTTGGTTAGCAGCGTTGATGATCTGCACGAAGTCAGCGGGCTTCAGGCTGGCGCCGCCGATCAGGCCGCCGTCCACGTCGGGCTGAGCCAGCAGCTCAGCGGCGTTCTTGGCGTTCATAGAGCCACCGTACTGGATGGTGACAGAGCGGGCCACGTGAGCGCCGTACAGCTTGCGGATGACAGCGCGGATGGCCTGGCAGACCTCGCCGGCCTGCTCGGCAGTGGCGGTCTTGCCGGTGCCGATGGCCCACAGGGGCTCATAGGCGATGACCACGTGGCGCATCTTGTCGGCGGGCACGCCGGCCAGGGCGCACTTGACCTGGTAAGCGATCAGCTCCATGGTCACGCCCAGCTCACGCTGCTCCAGGCTCTCGCCCACGCAGATGATGGGGAACAGGCCGGCGTTGATGGCGGCGTGGACCTTCTTGTTGACGGTGAAGTCGGTCTCGTTATAGTACTGGCGGCGCTCGGAGTGGCCGATAATGACGTACTTGGCGCCGGCCTCCTTGATCATCTCAGCGGTGATCTCGCCGGTGTAAGCGCCGTGATCCTCATAGTGGCAGGTCTCAGCGCCGATGGCGATGTGGCAGTCCTTGAACAGACGCACAGCGGACTGGATGTTGGTGGCGGGCACGCACAGCACCACGTTGCACCACTTGCCGCGGGGCATGATGGGCTTGAGCTCCTCAGCGAAGGCCTTGGTCTGGGACAGGGTGTTGTTCATCTTCCAGTTGCCGGCGATGATAGTCTTGCGGTAACGACGATTCATGTTCTTTTTCTTCCTTTCCTTTATACAGGTGCGCAGGGGACATATGAAACCGGACTGCCCGCCGCCCGGGCACAAAGGCCGGGGCGGGGGAGTTCGGAATAATCAAACAAGACGAATGGAGAAATTAGGCATCCAGCAGGCAAGCCACGCCGGGCAGCTCCTTACCCTCCATGAACTCCAGGGAAGCGCCGCCGCCGGTGGAGATGTGGGTCATCTTGTCGGCATAGCCCAGCTGCTGCACGGCAGCCGCGCTGTCGCCGCCGCCGATGATGGTGATGGCGTTGCTCTTGCTCAGGGCCTCGGCCACAGCCTGGGTGCCCTTGGCGAAAGCGGGGAACTCAAACACACCCATGGGGCCGTTCCAGATGACGGTGCCGGCGTCCTTCACAGCCTCAGAGTAAGCGGCGATAGCCTTGGGGCCGATGTCCATGCCCAGGCAGTCGTCGGGGATGTTCATGCTGTCCACCAGGATGGGCTCGGCGTCAGCGGAGAACTCCTTGGCGCAGATGGTGTCCTCAGGCAGCAGCAGCTTTACGCCCTTCTCCTGAGCCTTCTTCATCATGTCGTTGCAGTAGTCCAGCCAATCTTCCTCCAGCAGGGACTTGCCGATGGAGCCGCCCTGAGCCTTCAGGAAGGTGTAGGTCATGCCGCCGCCGATGATGATGGTGTCGGCAATCTCCAGCAGGTTGTTGATCACGCCGATCTTGGAGGAAACCTTGCTGCCGCCCAGGATGGCAACCAGGGGACGCTTGGGATTGGCCAGAGCGCCGCCGATGATCTCCAGCTCCTTCTGGATCAGGAAGCCGCTGACAGCGGGCAGGTAGTCGGCCACGCCGGCGGTGGAGGCGTGAGCGCGGTGCACGGCGCCGAAGGCGTCGGACACATACACCTCAGCCATGGAAGCCATAGCCTTGGCCAGCTCGGGATCGTTCTTGGTCTCGCCCTTCTCAAAGCGGGTGTTCTCCAGCAGCAGGATCTGGCCGGGCTTCAGAGCGGCGGCCTTAGCCTGGGCGTCGGGGCCCACCACGTCGTCGGCCATGATGACCTCTTTGCCCAGCAGCTCGCTCAGACGCTTGGCCACAGGCTTCAGGCTCAGGGAGGGGACAACCTCACCCTTGGGCTTGCCCATGTGGGAGCAGGCGATCACGGCGGCATTCTGGTCCAGCAGGTACTGGATGGTGGGCAGAGCGGCGCGGATACGCTTGTCATCGGTGATAACGCCGCTGCCGTCCTTGGCCATGGGCACGTTGAAGTCGCAGCGCAGAAGAACCTTCTTACCGGCGACATCGATGTCCTTGACAGTTTTCTTGTTGTAATTCATGGGAAAACGCTCCTCTCTTCACAAGTAAATGGAACAGGGAAAAACTTTCCGAAATCACCCGCGGCTCGGGAGCCCGGCGCGGCGAGACTCGTCCAAAGTTCAGCGTGCCCCGGACGGGAGGGAATCATCCCGTCCCCCTGCCATCTCACCCACACCGGACAGCTGGGGGAACCCCTGCTGGCGCAGTGCCTCATAGGCCAGGATGGCCACCGAGTTTGACAGGTTGAGGCTGCGGGCATCCGCCCGCATGGGGATGCGGATACAGCGGTCATAGTGGGCCATGCGGAAATCCTCCGGAAGCCCCGCCGTCTCCTTGCCGAAAAACAGGTAGCAGTTGTCGCGGAAGGTGGCTCCGGTGTAGTCCTGAGGGGCCTTGGTGGTGGCCAGCCACAGGTCGGGATCGGGGTTTTCCGCAAAGAAGTGCTCCAGGTTTCGGTATACACGCAGATCCACCATGGGCCAGTAGTCCAGCCCGGCCCGGCGCACCGCTTTTTCGCTGATATCAAAGCCCAGGGGCTCGATCAGGTGCAGGCGGCTGCGGGTGGCGGCGCAGGTGCGGGCGATGTTGCCGCAATTTTGGGGAATTTCGGGTTCAACCAAGACGATATTCAGCAACTCAGACCCTCCTCGCGTGTCGGGTATCATTGTATTCCAAATGGGCGAGAAATTCAACTATAAAATGGTCGAAAAATTACAAAAAAATTAAAAAACCGGGAGAAATTGCAGGGAAGCACAATGGTTTTGTGAAATTGGGAAATTCAAGGGGGGCGAAATCGAGGAGAATCGGGCATTGTGCCGAACTTTGGAGAAAAGAAGGGACTGGTAAACGGCGGGGAAAGGGCGCAAGGGAGGAGTAAAAGGGAAAAACACGGGAGAATAACCCCGCAATCGGCGGGCTGAAAAAAAGAATGCTCCAAATTTTTCGATTGCTATGGTATAATATTCACAAAAACGAAAGGAAGGATGGACTTATGCATCTGACATGGAATGGACACTCCTGCTTTACTCTGGAGACCCAACAGGGGACTGTGGTGCTGGACCCCTACCGTCACGGCTCGGTACCCGGACTGCCGGACTTGAAGCTGAATGCCGACGGGGTCTATTGTAGCCACGGGCACAACGACCACGCCGGCGCAGAGCTGGTGACCCTCTCCGGAAAGGGCCACACCGTCCAGGTGGAGGAGATCGAGACCTACCACGACCCGGAGCAGGGAGCCCTGCGGGGGAAGAACACCATCCGTATCTTTACCGCTGAGGGGCTGCGGGTGGCCCATCTGGGTGACCTGGGCTGTGAGCTGACGCCGGAGCAGGCAGAGCGCCTCACCGGCCTGGACGCCCTGCTGCTCCCCGTGGGAGGCCACTATACCATCGACGCCCAGCAGGCCCGGAAGGTAGTGGAGCAGCTGAAGCCCCGGGTGGCTGTCCCCATGCACTACCGGGGGAAGGACTTCGGCTACGATGTCATTGGTCCCCTGGAGGACTACCTGGTCCTGTGCGACGATGTGGTGCGCTACCCCAGCAACACCCTGGAGCTGACGGCAGACACCCCTGTCCAGACGGCGGTGCTCACCTGCCCGGTAAAATAAACGAAAAACCAAACGCGGCGGCGTGAC
>CAJLCG010000108.1 GCA_905205085.1 uncultured Oscillospiraceae bacterium | reverse complement strand
CAGCCGTCTTCGCCCTGGGCGTACAGCCCTATATCAACAGCTCCATCATCATCCAGCTGCTCACCGTGGCCATCCCCGCTCTGGAGCGGCTGGCCAAGGAGGGCGGCGAAGAGGGCCGGAAGAAGATCGCTTCCATCACCCGGTACACCACCGTGGCCATCGGCCTGCTGCAGGGCTTTGGCTACTACACCCTGATCAACAGCTACGGCCTGGTGGAGACCGAGGGCCTGCCTGCCATCTGGGTGGGACTGGTTATCGTCCTGTCCTTTACCGCCGGCTCTGCCTTCCTAATGTGGCTGGGTGAGCAGATCACCGAGTTCGGCATCGGCAACGGCATCTCCATCCTGCTGTTCGCCGGTATCGTTTCCCGCTTCCCCCGCATGGTCAGCGATATCGTCACCGGCCTGGGTTACTACAACAACCCCCTCACCGACGAGATGAAGGCCAACATGACCGAGACTCAGATCGCTGCCTACCAGAACGCCGCCCTGGCTCCCTGGATGATCCCCGTGATCATCATCGGCATGCTGGCTCTGGTGGTGTTCATCGTGTTCATCTCCAACGCCGAGCGCCGTCTGCCTGTGCAGTACGCCAAGCGCGTTGTGGGCCGGAAGATGTACGGTGGCCAGTCCACTCACATCCCCATCAAGGTGAACATGAGCGGCGTTATGCCCATCATCTTTGCCCAGTCCATCGCTTCCCTGCCCGCCACCATCGGCGCGTTTGCCGGCTGGACCACTACCAGCGGCGGCTTTGGCGGGGCTCTGATGAACCTGTTTGATACCACGAAGCCTTTCTACAGCATCCTGTATTTCCTGCTGATCGTGGGCTTCAGCTACTTCTATGCCACCATGCAGTTCAACCCCATTGAGGTGGCCAACAACCTGAAGAAGAACGGCGGCTTTATCCCCGGCTTCCGTCCCGGCAAGCCTACCGCCGATTTCATCATGAAGGTTCTGAATAAGATCACCATGTTCGGTGCCCTGTACCTGTCTGTGGTGGCCATCGCCCCCATCATTACCGGCAACCTGGTCAGCTATAACTCGCTGGCTATCGGCGGCACCTCCGTCATCATCGTGGTAGGCGTCGCTCTGGAGACCGTCAAGCAGATGGAGGCCCAGATGCTCATGCGGCACTACAAGGGCTTCCTGGAGTAAGAGGGAGTGTGTGATATGGGAATGAAGCTGATCCTGCTGGGTGCCCCCGGCGCCGGCAAAGGAACCCAGGCTGAGGTGCTCAGCGCCAAGCTGAACATCCCCACCATATCCACCGGCAACATCCTCCGGGCCGCCATTAAGGACGGTACCCCCACGGGTCTGCAGGCCAAGTCCTATATGGACAAGGGCCAGCTGGTCCCCGATGAGGTGATCATCGCCATCGTGGCGGAGCGCCTGGCTCAGGACGACTGTGCCAACGGGTTTATCCTGGATGGCATGCCCCGCACCCTGCCCCAGGCCGAGGCCCTGGACAAGGCCGGTGTGAAGCTGGACTGCGTGCTGTCCATTGAGATCTCCGACGAGGAGATCGAGCAGCGGATGTCCGGCCGGCGGGTGTGCGCCCAGTGCGGCGCCTCCTACCACATCGTAGCCCGGCCCACCAAGGTGGAGGGCGTGTGTGATTCCTGCGGCGGCCAGGTGGTCCTGCGGGATGACGACAAGCCCGAGACCGTGCGTCAGCGCCTGGCGGTCTACCATGAGCAGACCGAGCCCCTGAAGGGCTACTACCAGGGCAAGGGCCTGCTGCGCTCCGTAGACAACCAGCCCACCATCGAAGATACCACCAAGGTTATTCTGGAGGCGCTGGGTCTTTGAGAAGCATTGAAATGATTTCTATGAAATCTCCCCGTGAGATTGAGGCCATGCGCAAGGCCGGGCGGCTCACCGCCCAGGCCCGGGCGCTGGCCGGCTCCATGGTTCGTCCGGGTGTTACCACCCACGAGATCGATACCGCGGTACGCCGCTTTATCGAGAGCCATGGCGCCAAGCCTTCCTTCCTGGGTTATGGAGGATTCCCCGGTTCCGCCTGCATCTCCGTCAACGATGTGGTGATCCACGGAATCCCCGGTCCCCTGAAGCTGAAGGAGGGCGACATCGTCAGCGTGGACGTGGGAGCCTATGTAGACGGCTTCCACGGAGACTGCGCCGCCACCTACCCCTGTGGGGAGGTGAGCCCCGAGGCTATGAAGCTCATCCAGGTGACTCAGCAGAGTTTCTGGGAGGGCATCAAGATGGCCCGGAAGGGCATGAGAGTTTCCGACATCGGTCATGCGGTTCAGACCTATGTGGAGAGCTTCGGCTTCTCCGTAGTTCGGGACTTTGTGGGCCACGGTGTGGGCGCTAAGCTCCACGAGGCCCCCGAGGTACGTAACTTCGGGCCTGCCGGTCACGGTCCCCGGCTGCTGCCGGGTATGACCCTGGCGGTGGAACCCATGGTCTGTGCTGGGGATTGGCAGGTGAAGGTGCTGGCCGACAAGTGGACCACCGTCACACTGGACGGCTCCCTGGCCGCGCACTATGAAAACACCATCCTCATTACAGATGGAGAACCGGAGATCCTTACCGTTACGGAAGATGGGGCCTATGTGTAATTGCAGCGGCCGAATCGTCCGGGCGACGGCCGGACGGGACAAGGGCGAGCTGTTCTTTGTCACCGGACAGGAGGGCGAGCTTCTCCTGCTGGCCAACGGGAAGGGCCGCACCATGGCCGCTCCCAAACGGAAAAAGCCCCGCCATGTGGCGTGGCTGGACCAGGGGGACTTCCGTCACCCTGCTGTAGAAAAACTGCAACAAGGAATCACGGTATCCGACCGAGAACTTAGAAGGGCGCTGGCCGCCTTCAAGGAGGGAAACACGCTTGGCGAAAGATGATATGATCGAGCTGGAGGGAGTCGTCACCGAATCCCTGCCCAACACCACGTTCCATGTGGACATCGGCAACGGGCACATCATTCTGGCTCATATTTCCGGCAAGCTGCGCATGAACTTCATCCGCATTCTGCCCGGAGACAAGGTGACCGTACAGATGTCACCCTACGACCTCACCCGAGGCCGTATTACCTGGCGTTCTAAGTAACTATTAACGACCGAATCGTCCGGCTTTTCTTGGAAGCCTTGCCTTCCGAGATCCGCAAACTCCCGTCCCCACGCAGGGACAGCGGCCGTAGGCCGCCCCAAAGCGAAGCCCAGCGAAGCGGGTTCGCTTTGGAGAGGAGAAACAGCGGAGTGATTGAGCCCTCGCATTTATGCGGGGGCGAAGGATACGGAGCTTGTTTCGACGAGACGGGGCCATTCAGGCATTCATCAGGAGGTTTTAACAATGAAAGTCAGACCGTCCGTGAAGCCCATGTGCGAGAAGTGCAAAGTCATTAAGCGCAAGGGCAAAGTCATGGTTATTTGCGAAAACCCCAAGCATAAGCAGAGACAAGGTTAATTGGAGGTGCTGTAATAAATGGCTCGTATTGCCGGCATTGATCTGCCCAGAGAGAAGAGAGTCGAGATCGGCCTCACTTATATCTACGGCATTGGGCGCACCAGCGCCAACAAGATCCTGGCCAAGGCCGGGATTAACCCCGACACCCGCGTGAAGGACCTCACCGAGGACGATGAGGCCAAGCTGCGTGAGATCATCAGCCACGAGTACACCGTGGAGGGTGACCTGCGCCGCAACGTGGCTATGGACATCAAGCGGCTGACCGAGATCGGCTGCTACCGCGGTATCCGTCACCGCAAGGGCCTGCCTGTGCGCGGCCAGCGGTCCAAGACCAACGCCCGTACCCGCAAGGGTCCCAAGCGTACCGTGGCCAACAAGAAGAAGTAAGGAGGGATAACACATGGCTGCAAATACCAAGGGTAAGAAAGTGGTGCGTAAGCGCCGCGAGCGTAAGAACGTGGAGAAGGGCCAGGTGCATATCCGTTCCTCCTTCAACAACACCATGGTGACTGTCACCGACATGCAGGGCAACGCCCTGTCCTGGGCCTCCTCCGGCGGCCTGGGCTTCCGTGGTTCCCGTAAGTCCACCCCCTTTGCCGCTCAGACCGCCGCCGAGACTGCCGCTAAGGCTGCTATGGAGGGCTACGGCCTGAAGATCGTTGAGGTCTACGTGAAGGGTCCCGGCGCCGGCCGTGAGGCCGCCATTCGTGCGCTGCAGGCCGTGGGCCTGGAGGTCACCCTGATTAAGGACGTGACCCCCGTTCCCCACAACGGCTGCCGGCCCCCGAAGCGCCGCCGTGTCTGATCTGGAATAAAGGAGGTTTTTGACAGATGGCTAGAAATATGCAGCCCATCGCCAAGCGGTGCAAGGCTCTGAACCTGTCTCCCGCCGCCATGGGCTATGCCAAGAAGACGACCAACCGCAACCCCAAGGGTCAGATGCGCAGAAAGCAGTCTGAGTACGCCATGCAGCTGACCGAGAAGCAGAAGGTCAAGTTCGTGTACGGCATCATGGAGAAGCAGTTCCACATGTACTACGAGAAGGCCACCCGTATGCCCGGCAAGACCGGTGAGAATCTGCTGACTCTCATCGAGCGCCGCCTGGACAACGTGGTGTACCGTCTGGGCTTCGCCATGACCCGCCGTGAGGCTCGTCAGCTGGTGACCCACGGTCACTTCACCGTCAACGGCCAGCGCGTGGACATCCCCTCCTTCCTGGTGAAGGTGGGCGACGTCATCGAGGTGCGCGAGAAGAGCCGTTCTTCCGTGAAGTTTAAGCGCCTGCTGGGCGAGGATGCCCCCGTGGTGAACGTGCCCAAGTGGCTGGACCACGCCAAGAACACCCTCCAGGGTAAGGTCGTTGCTCTGCCCGTTCGTGACGACATCGACTTCCCCGTGGAAGAGCACCTCATCGTCGAGCTGTACTCTAAGTAATTATATTGTTCCGTGGGCCTTCGGCTTGGCCGGAGGCCCTACGGAGTTAGACTTAGACAACCCTCAGATATTGGTGAGCTGAATCAGGCGGCTTGAATGCCGCCCAGAAAAGGAGGGTATCATAGCATATGGTAGAAATCGAGAAGCCCCGCATTGATTGTGTGGAAAATCCCGGTGACGCTTCCTACGGAAAGTACGTGGTGGAGCCCCTGGAGCGCGGATACGGTACCACCCTGGGCAACTCCCTGCGCCGGATCCTGCTGTCCTCTCTGCCTGGCACCGCGGTGACCTCCATCAAGATCGCCGGTGTCCAGCATGAGTTTTCCACCATCCCCGGCATCAAAGAGGACGTGACCGAGATCGTCCTGAACATCAAGAGCATTATCGCCAAGCTCCACTGCGAGGAGAACAAGACGGTGCACATTGAGGCCAGCGGCGAGTGCGAGGTCACTGCCGGCGACATCAAGTGTGACGCCGACGTGGAGATCCTCAACCCTGAGCTGCACATTGCCACTCTGGGTCCCGATGCCACCCTGAGCATGGAGCTGACTTTGTCCCACGGCCGCGGCTATGTCCCTGCCGACCGGAACAAGCCCGCCCAGACCATCATCGGCCTGATCCCTGTGGACTCCATCTACACCCCGGTGCGCAAGGTGAATTACACCGTTGAGAACACCCGTGTAGGCGACGCCACCGACTACGACAAGCTGACTCTGGAGGTCTGGACCGACGGCACCATCGACGCCCGTGATGCGGTGTCCCTGGGCGCCCGGATCCTGTGCGATCACTTTGCTCTGTTCACCGACCTGTCCGAGACCATGGGCAGCCGTTCCACCGTGGTGGAGAAGGCCGAGACCCAGCGGGACAAGGTGATGGAGATGACCATCGACGACATGGACCTGTCCGTGCGTTCCTATAACTGCCTCAAGCGCGCCAACATCAACACGGTGGAGGATCTGATCTCCAAGACCGAGGAAGAGATGATGAAGGTGCGTAACCTGGGCCGCAAGAGCCTGGAAGAGGTTATCAACAAGCTGGCTATGATGGGCCTGTCCCTGGCCAGCGATGATAATCAGTAAGAAGCGCGAAGGATAGGCGAGCCCTGTCCGCAGCGTGACAAAAAGAAGCGTGAGGATTTCCTTCCGCTTCCCGGGGCCGCCAGGAAGGTATGTAACGTTCCTCTTCCTGCACGCATGGCGTCCCGCTTTTGCGGGGGCTCCCGATCCCTTATGGGGTCCAATGAACGAATTTTAGATGGATCTCGCCACGCGAGGTCGAAGGAGAGTTTATTATGTCTCAGAAGATGCGTAAGCTGGGCCGCACCAGCGATCAGCGTAAGGCTATGCTCCGTGCCATGGTGACCTACCTGCTGGAGAACGGCCAGATCAAGACCACCGTCACCCGCGCCAAGGAAGTGGCTCCCGTGGCTGAGAAGATGATCACCCTGGCTAAGAAGAACGACCTGGCTTCCTACCGTCAGGCTCTGGGCTTCATCACCAAGGAGGATGTGGCCAAGAAGCTGTTCCAGGAGCTGGGCCCCAAGTATGCCGAGCGTAACGGCGGCTACACCCGCATTGTCCGCATCGGCGCCCGCCGCGGCGACGCCGCTGAGATGGCTATCATCCAGCTGGTGTAATAGTCGGAGGATCGTGTGATCATCCCACCTGCATAACAGGATAAAAAATCCCGCCCGAGAGGGCGGGATTTTTTTGAGACCTTCGAAAAAGTGGCATAGCCGCTTTTTCGAAAAAGATTGCACGCAAGGTGGGCCTCGATTCCTT
>CAJLCG010000107.1 GCA_905205085.1 uncultured Oscillospiraceae bacterium | reverse complement strand
CGCTTGTGCGGGTGGAACCGCTGAGTTTCGGCGGTGCCGATGGAGAAGGAAGCCTGCCAGCAGCAGGATGATCACTCCGCCTCCGATGAGTCCCACGGCCAGAAGGGGCAGCTGCTGCTCCTCCAGCAGCAGGACCTGGCCCTGGGCCGGGGCCTGGAAGACCAGGTAGCTGCCGTCCAGGGTGCTGTCCACCCGCTGCCAGCTGCCGTCTTGATAGATTGCCGCCGCCGGCTTTTTCACGTCATCCGCCCGTAGGCGCAGGGTGAGGGTGTCCGACTGGCTGCCGGTGACAGTGTAGCTCCAGGCGGAGCGGGAGGTGTAGCCGTCCACCCTCGCGCTGGGCGTCTCCTCCTGGTGTACCGTCAACGAGGCGTCCGGGGAGAAAGTGCCCTCCACCAGCAGCTGGGCCACCCCATCCTGGTCGGCCAGGGTGGAGGTGGGTGCGGTGAACTGGACGGAAAGGACCATGGAGCGGCGCAGATCCTGGGTGGGGAACTGGGGCCACTGGCCGTACTCATCCCCCTGCTGAGGGGCCTGGGGCACCTGGCTCAGGTCCAGGTCGTCCCCGTATTGGAAGGGAATTTCAGCCACCGTCTGGCCATTTACCTCAAAGCGGTAGGAGAAGGTGAGAAAGTCCGCGGGGATGTAGTCCAGCTGTGCGAAGGAGTCAAAGTCCAGACCCTGGGCGGTCTCGGCATAGTCCACCCCGTCCAGACCGGCCAGATCTTCCATCAGATAGCGGTTGCCGGTGAGGGTGCCCTCCGCCTGGCCGGCGATGGCACCCTGGTACTCCCCGTCGCTGTCAGAGCGCACCATGGTGCGGCAGTCGGAGATGTCCTGGCCCAACCCGGCCACGCCCCCCAGCCAGCTTTGGCCGGTGAGGTCGGTAAGGGCGGCGCAGCGTACTACCTTGCCCCGGGTGCGGCCGGCGATGCCGCCGCAGTAGTCTCCGCCGGTCTCCACGGTGCCCCGGGCGGCGCAGTCCACAATGGCACCCGCCTCGCACCGGCCGGCCACGCCGCCGCCGCACTCGTTTTTCACGGTGACGTCGCCGTCAAACCGGCAGTCCCGTACCACGGCCCGCAGGGTAGCGTATACGTCGCTCATCAGTTTCAGATCGCCCAGGTCGAAGGTGGCCTCCGGGTCGTCCCCCAGCTCGGTGGAGACGGTGCCGACAATGCCGCCCACGTTGGAGTCTCCCTCCACCGTGCCGGACACAGTACAGCCCTTCACTAGGCCGGGGCCCTGGTCGATCTCGTCGGTGAGGTCGGTGACGGTGAGCTCTGGCTCCTTCCCCAGCCCGGAGATGGCCTGACGCACCGCATCCATCTGGTCCAGAATGGCCTGGCTGGTGGCGTGGAGGGCGGCGTTGTCCGCTCCGGCGGTCTGGGTCATGCTGTCCACCCGATCCTGGATGGCGGAGAGCTCCACGTCGATGTCGTCCAGGGCGGACTGGGCCTTGTCGCCCAGAGTCTCGGTGTACGTTTTCAGCAGATTCCGGATCTGGTCGGCCTTCTGGCTGACCCCATCCAGGTGCTCCTGGGCGGAGGAAGAGAAGTGATCGCCCGCCTGATTCAGGGCGGTGAGGGCCTCATACAGGGCGTTCAGAGCCCGGTCGATCTCCTGGCCGGACTGCCCTATGTCATGGGAGGTCTGGTCATGGATATCGCTCCACTGGCCGGGCAGTTTTGCCGCCAGGCGGGGAATCTCCTTCAACGCGCTGGTGATGGCCTTCATATGGCCCACCGGGTCCAGAGAGGGGAAGGGAAGCTGGAGGGCCTGCTGGAACTGCCCGGCGGCAATCAGCCGGGCCACATCGGCCACATACTGCTTCAAATCGTCCAGCTCCTGCTTCATAGCCTGGCGGTGGGTGCGGATGAGCTGAACCTGGGTGCGGATGGAGGAGACAGTATCCTCCAGGGCGTGGATGGACTGGCCCAGCCCGCTGTCCGCCTGCTGGGCCAGCTGCTCCAGCTTGCTCAGCAGGGTGTCGGTCTCATCCAGAGCCTCCTGGAGCTGATCGCCCACCTCGTTGCCGAACCGGTCCAGGTCCTCCCGCAGGGCGTCCAGGCTGCTGCTGATGGCGGTGGTGTGCTGATAGAGCTCATCGGCCATAGCTTGAAAATCCTTCTGTCCTTCGGTTCCAGCGGCGTGGGTGCGGTCCTGGATGACAGAGAGGGAATCATGGATGGCCTGGGCGTCGCTGACACCACGGGCAACCATGTCATTGAGCTGGTTGGCAAAGTGCTCCATCTGGCCGAAGAGGCCGGCGAGGCTGTCGGTAAGCTGCTGAGAGGGGGAAGGGCCGTAGGTGAGGCTGGTGCTGGGCTCAAACTGCCCCACGATGCCTCCCACGTCCTTGCGGCCCTGGATGGGGGCGGTGTTGGAGCAGTTGGAGATTTCCCCCGACTGAAGGCCCACAATGCCGCCCATATTGTAGCCTACGTGCTGATAGCCCACCGCGCCGGAGTTGGTGCAGCCACGGATGGTCCCCCGGGACAGCCCGGCAATGCCGCCCACGCTGGTGGGGGTCTCCTGGTCGGCCTGGGTGTTGATCTCTCCGGTGTTGGAGCTGTTTTCCACGGTGCCCAGGTTCTGTCCCGTGATGCCGCCTACGTTGGTCACGCCGGTGACGGCAGCGGCGCTGGTACAGGACTGGATGCAGCCGCTCTCACCGTTCAGGCCCACCAGACCGCCGATGTCCTCCTGGCCGGTGACCGACCCCTGGGCGGCGCAGCGGGTTACGGTACCGTAGTTTTCGCCCACCAACAGTCCCGCCTGACTGGCGGAGCCCTGAGGGGAAAGGTTCCCCTCCACAGTGAGGTCCTCTACCACGGCGCTGGCGGTGAGGGTGCGGAACAGCCCCACCTTGGAGCCCTTCTTATCAAAGGAGAGGCCGGAGATGGTGTGGCCGTTGCCGTGAAAGGTGCCCTGAAAGATAGGCACGGGGGTGAAGTCGGAGCCGCTCAAATCCAGATCGGCGGTGAGTTCCACCGTAAGGCCCTGGGACCAGGTGTCCCGGGTACACTGCTTGGAAAAGTTGGTAAAGTCCTGGACGGTGGCAATGGTGACCGTGTCCGAGGCCGCGGCGACGGGCAGGGTCATGGTACAAAGGAGCGCCAGCACCGTCAGGAGGGCGGCTCCCCGTTGTATGTGTTTCATGGTGTATGCTCCTCCTCTTCTGAGGTGTCCAGCTCCTGATATTTGCTCTCGATGAGGGCGTCCACGCTGCCGTGGAGCACGCCCTTGAACTCGCCGTCCACAAAGCCGGACACATGGCCCCGGATGTGACCGTCCAGACGCATGGTGCCCTGGTTGAAGCGCTGCTTGCGGTCACGGTTGAGGGTGATGGCGGTGCGCTCAATGAGGGCGTCGCCCAGCATGAGCAGCTGGGGCAGCACGGTCATGACCAGGATGATGGAGGTGACGGTGCCACGGCCCAGGGTCTGGCCCACCGAGCCGATGGTGGCGTCGGTGGAGATGCCGCCGATGAGGAAGCCTGCCACCGCCATGATGGTGCCCGAGGTGAGAATGGTGGGGAAGCTCTGGCTCAGAGCCTCCACCGCCGCCTGCTTGCGCTCCATTTCCAGCTTCAGCTCCAGATAGCGGTTGGTGATGACGATGGCGTAGTCAATGGTGGCGCCCATCTGAATGGAGCTGACCACCAGATAGCTCAGGAAGAACAGATTGGTTCCGGTAAGGACCGGTACCGAGAAGTTGATCCAGATGGAGCCCTGGATGGGGAGGACCAGCAAAATGGGCAGGCCCGCCGACTTGAAGGTGAACAGCAAAATCACCATGACGAACAGAGCGGTGAGAATGCTGATCTTCATGTTGTCGCCGGAGAAGGAGCTGGCCAGGTCGAAGGCGTTGGTGGAGTTGCCCACCAGGATCACATCGTCCCCGTAATAATCCTGGGCAATGGCCCGGATCTCATCCAGCAAGGCGTAGGTCTCATCGCCCTCGGTGGGTACATCGGCAATAAACACCAGACGGGACCAGTGTTCACCCCGCAGCTGTTCCAGGCCTACGTCCAGCTGCTCCTGGAGATCGTCTACCTTATCGGCCTGCTCCCCGGTGAGGCTCACCACCCCCTTGTCCTTCTGTTCCAGCAGGAACTCAAAGACGTCGATGAGGGGGACAGCGTAGTCGTCCGGGTCCTGGAAGATGGCCCCGTACTCCTCCACGCTCAGACCGTAGGCCTGATAGAGCAGATCGGCCAGTTCAATATCCACGCCCGCCAGCTCGGAGAACTGCCGGGGAGTCATCTCATCGGTGAGCATCCGCCCGTCCTCCACCTCAATGTTGGCAAGGCCGGTGGCCTGGGTCACCTGGGGCAGCTGAGATACCCGCTCCAGAATGTACTTCTCTTTGTTGTAGTCCCCACGGGGCACCAGCACAGCGATGGTATTTTTCTGACCAAAGGTGTCAGCCACCTTCTCATCGGCGATGCGCCAGTCGGGCTTGTTGTCAAAGTCGGTGTCGTTGGTGTCAAAGACGTAATCGCAATGGGAGGAGAGCACCGCCCCGGCCACTACCACCACCAGGAAGATGGGAGGCAGAATGTAGCGCAGACGGACGACAGCCTTGCCCCAGAAGTTGATCTTAGGCACCAGATTGCGGTGGCGGGTGCGGTCGATGGGTTTGCTGAAGAGCATGAGCAGGCCGGGCATGAGCAAAAACACGCACAGCATGGAGCACACGATGCCCTTGGACAAGACGATGCCCATGTCAAAGCCGATGCGCAGCTGCATCAGCATCAGGGCGACCAGACCGGAGATGGTGGTCAGGCTGGAGGAGGAGATCTCCACAATGGCCTTGCTCAGGGCGGCGATGTCAGCCTCCCGGGGATCAAGGCCGTTGTCCCGCTCCTCCATATACCGGTGGCAGAAGATGATGGCGTAGTCGATGGCCAGGGCCAGCTGGAGGACCACGGCAATGGAATTGGTAATAAAGGAGATGGTGCCGAAGATGAAGTTGGTGCCCATGTTCAGCACTGCCGCTACCACAAAGACGATGAGGTAGACGGGGACTTCCATGTAGCTCTTGGAGGTGAACAGCAGCACCACCACGATGACCACCGCCGCAATGGCCAGGATGACGGTCATTTCTTTCTGGAGGGTGGCCGACTCATCCCGACCGATTTGGGTAGAGGAGTAGACGTCGTAGCCCTCCAGGGCGGAGAGCACCTGGTTCATAGCCTCCACGGTGGCCGGGTCGGTCTCCTCTCCGTCAAAGGAGATGGTGAACAGGGCGGAGGAGTTTTTGTAATGTTCTTCTGTGCTGTCAAAGACTACCTCAGATACGCCCTCAATGTCCTCCAGCTTGTGGGACAATTCCAGGGCGGTCTGGTAGGTGACGTTGGACACCATCACGTTGGCGCTGCCCAGGGTAATGAACTCCTCGTCCATAATGGTAAGACCCCGGCGGGTCTCGGTCTGGGCGGGGAGGTAGGAGGTGATGTCATTGTTGACCTGGACCTTGTTGATGGAGGCCGCACAGAAGATAAAGGCGGCAATGAAGACCAGATAGAAGGCCTTGCGTTTGTCCACAATAAAGCGGGCAACTTTGGTCATGGGACTTTCCGTACGTTTTTCCTGCATAAGCGTGCCTCACTGAATGGGAATGAATTGCTCCAAGTTGGCCAGCAGATAGCTGGTAGGGAGGGGCTCATCGCTGGAGAGCCACCAGCGGATCAGGGAGAGCATGGCGCCGGTGTAAAAGTGAGCGGCCACCTGGGGATCTACCTGGGGGGAGACGGCCCGGAAGCGGGGCTCCGACAGCAAGCGGCACAGCTCCCCGGCGGCACAGTCCTCCAGGGTGTGGGCCAGGGTGTCCGCTCCGCTGTTGAGGCAGGCCCGGTACAGAGTCCGGCGCTGGGCGAAAAACTGAAATACATTTCGGGCGGCCGTGAGCAGATATTCCCGGGGGCTGCGCTCCGGGTCCTGGGGCAGGCAGGTGTCGGCGCACTCCCGCTCCAGACCGTGCAGCAGATAGCGAAGTAGTTCCTGTTTATCGTTGAAATGGGCGTAAAAGGTGGTGCGGTGGACCATGGCCCGGCGGCAGATGTCGGTGACCGACAGCTCTTGAAAGGACTTCTCCTCCAACAGCTGGGCCAGGGCCTCCACCAGCAGCTTGCGGGTCTTGCGCTGGCGCAGGTCCAGGTGTTCCTCGTTTCCGTACTCCATAGCAACTTCTCCTTGTTTGGAATGGGACTATCATACTCCGTAAATCTATATTCGTCAAGATAAAATACAAATGTAGATTTATTGGGAAAAAGCACTGAACTGAGCGCTTAAAATTCTCTGTTCAGACGAAACGAATATAGTTGCAGGCAGATGGAACTATGGGGTATTATAAGGGGCAGGAAGCGTTTTCTGCCCAGAATCTCTGGCAGCCGCATTCCATCATTTGCAGGCCGGAGCGCTACTCCATTCCAAATAGCCATCCGGACCAGAAAAAAGGAGGAAAATATTAGCCGCCGGCCGGCGGTGCGGCAGTGTGGAGACCTGTCGTAATCCTGTCAGGGTTTCGCTCCCGGACAGGGAGGTACGTGAGCAGAGGCGAGCGTACTACGGCCTGAGCCCATGTCTACTGTGAGCCTTCAGCACATCTTCAAGATCTATGACGGAAACGTCACCGCGGTGAGCGATTTCAACCTGGAGATCGCCGACAAGGAGTTTATCGTTCTGGTTGGACCCTCCGGCTGCGGTAAGTCCACCACCCTTCGTATGGTGGCCGGCCTGGAGGAGATCTCCAAGGGCGAGCTGCGCATCGACGACCGGCTGGTCAACGATGTGGAGCCCAAGGACCGCGACATCGCCATGGTCTTCCAGAGCTACGCTCTGTATCCCCACATGACCGTGCGGGAGAACATGGAATTCCCCCTGAAGCTGCGCAAGATGGATAAGGAAGAGATTGCCCGGCGGGTCAACCAGGCCGCCGAGATCCTGGACATTACTCAGTATCTGGACCGTAAGCCCAAGGCTCTGTCCGGCGGCCAGCGTCAGCGTGTGGCCATCGGCCGTGCCATCGTCCGTGAGCCCAAGGTGCTGCTG
>CAJLCG010000106.1 GCA_905205085.1 uncultured Oscillospiraceae bacterium | reverse complement strand
ACTTCTGGCATAACCAAAGAGCCGTTGGAACCAAGGTTCCAACGGCTCTTTTTAACTTAACCGCAGTGATTTATAAAAGTCCAGGGTATGAAAGCCCCGCTCCAGCTGGGTGAGCAGGTAGGCCTCGGCCACATCGGCAAAGGCAGATAAGCTCTTCTCCTCCAACTGGAAAGAAAACAGCCGCTTGGGGTCTCCGTAGGCCACATGGCGCATGGCGGCCAGCGCCCCCTGGTCCAACGGCATGGACACCCCGTCCCCTACCTCGCTGCGGCAGCGGGCGCAGTGGAGCACCCCCTCCCGCAGGTGGAACCGGGGCTCCTCCGGCTGGCAACCGCACACCGCGCAGGCATCCAGCACCGGCTCGTACCCCGCCAGACACATAGCCCGCAGCTCAAAAGCTCCCTTCACCAGGGCCAGGGGGCGGTCCAGCCGATCCAGGGCGTGGAGGCTGTTTAAAATGAGGGACAGCAGTTCCGGACTGGGCAGTCCCTCCAGGGCCAGGGTCTGGGTCACTTCCCCGAAGTAGCACCCCAGGGCAAACTTGTCCAGATCCTCCCGCATGCCCCGGAACTCCCGCTCTACCTCCGCCTCCTTCACACTCCAGCGTCCCTGGTACTCGTAGAGGATAAAGTCGGACCACACCAGCAGCTGGCTGCCCGCGGCCAGAGGGCTCCCCTTGCGACGGCAGCCCCGGGCGGAGGCGGTCAGCTTCCCCTGCTCCTGGGTGAGCAGGGTGAGAATTTTGTCCGACTCCTTGTAGGCAGTTTCCCTCAGGACCAGGGCCTTGGTGTGCAGATGCATGGCAAACGCTCCTTTTATGTACGATGGGCCCGCTCCAAGTGGAGCGGGCCCCAGTCTCACTGCCACGGTGGGGGCAGCGAGGAAATGGTCTCCCCTTTGCGGGGCGTCATGGGAGGGTCGAAGCGGCCCTGCGGCTTCTCCCGCCGGGCAGCCAGGTAGGCCTGAGGCAGCCCGGTGGCAAAAAACAGTTCCCACATTCCATCCATGTCCGTCCCTCCGTTTCTGTTTCTGGCCTTAGTATGGCGGAAGGAGTCGAAATTTATAGATGGAAGGTTTTGTTTATTCGTCCCGATATCCGAAATTGTGAATGAGATTGATATTATCTCTCCAATTTTCTTTTACCTTGACCCAGGTCTGGAGATACACCTTGGTGCCCATAAACCGCTCCATGTCCTGCCGGGCCATGGAGGACACCTTTTTCAGCATGGAGCCGCCCTTGCCGATGATGATGCCCTTGTGGCTGTTTTTCTCACAGTAGATGGTGGCGTCCACCTCGATGACCTCGTCATCCCGCTCGGAGAACTTGGTGATCTCCACGGCGGTGCCGTGGGGAATCTCCTTGTCGAGGCAGAGGAGCAGCTTTTCCCGCAAAATTTCCGCCATCATCTGCCGCTCGGGCTGGTCGGACACCATGCCCTCGGGGAAGAGCTGGGGGCCCTGGGGCAGGAAGCCCTCCAAGACGTTCAGCAGCTCGTCCACTCCCTCGCCGTTCTTGGCGGAGATGGGCACCACGGCGGTAAAGTCGTGGGCTTGGGTATAGAGCTGGATGACCTCCAGCAGCTTTTCCTTGTGCTCCAGGGTATCCACCTTGTTGATGACCAGCACGGAAGGACAGCCCAGGGTCTTGATGCGGTCGATAAGCTGCTGCTCGGGCGCGCCGATGTTGGGAATGGGCTCCACCAGCAGCATGACCCCATCCACGTCGGCCACACTCTCCTTGACCACATTCACCATGTAGTCGCCCAGGCGGGTGCGGGCCTTGTGGAGGCCGGGGGTGTCCACAAAGACAAACTGGCTCTCCCCCCGGTTCAGGATGGCGGTGATGCGGTTGCGGGTGGTCTGGGGCTTGTTGGTGACGATGGCCACCTTCTCCCCCACCAGGGCATTGGTCAGGGTGGACTTGCCCACGTTGGGCCGTCCGCACAGGGTGATGATACCGGATTTCTTAATAGTTGACATAATGTTCCTCGCTTTCTATTGGGTACGAGCAATTTCCCGTAAATTATTTGACGACTTTTTTCCAGATCAAAAGGAATAAGGCCAGAGCCCCAGCAATGGCTGCCGCTATGGCGGCAAACTCCCCCAGGGTCAGCGTCCACGGCTGTTCCTCCTCCAGGATCTCGTCCTCCTCAATGGGGACCAGCCTGATCTTCATGGCGCTCATGGTATCCTCCCTTTCTCAGCCATCATTCTCCCGGACAATGCCCAGCGTGCCCAGGATATCCTCCTCCCGCTGGCGCATCTGTTTCTTCATGGGCCCCTCGTCCATGTGGTCATAGCCCAGCAGGTGGAGCACCGAGTGGACGGCCAGATAGCTCAGCTCCCGCTGCACGCTGTGGCCGTACTCCTCCGCCTGGGCCTGGGCCCGCTCCAGGGAGATACACATATCCCCCAGGGGCACCAGCCTGGTGTCCGGGTCCTCGTCCTCCTCCCCGGGCTTGTCCCCGGGCTGGAGGTCAAACATGGGGAAGGAGAGCACGTCGGTGGGACGGTCTACCCCACGCATGTCCAGATTGACCTGGTGAATCCCCTCGTTGTCGGTGAGCAGGACGTTGATCTCGCAGGGCAGTTCCACCCCCTCCGCTTCCAGGGCGGCGTTGATGACTCGCTCCAGCAGCTGCTGTACATCGTCAGGGCAGTCCACCTCGGTCTCCAGGATGATCTGATGCTCCATATCTATTTCCTCCTCAGCGCTGCTTGTCCTTCCGGTTTTTGCGCTCCTCGTCCACCTCGTAGGCCTTGATGATCCGCTGCACGATCACATGGCGGACCACGTCGCTCTCACTGAGACGGCAGATGGCAATGTCCTCCACACCCTTGAGTACCCGCATGGCCTCCCGCAGGCCGGACACCTTGTCCCCGGGCAGGTCAATCTGGGTAATATCGCCGGTAATGACGATCTTGGAGCCGAAGCCCAGGCGGGTCAGGAACATCTTCATCTGCTCCCGGGAGGTGTTCTGGGCCTCGTCCAGGATGATGAAGCTGTCGTCCAAAGTGCGGCCGCGCATGTAGGCCAGGGGGGCCACCTCAATGTTGCCCCGCTCCAGATACTTCTGGTAAGTCTCCGGGCCCAGCATGTCAAAGAGGGCGTCGTACAGGGGGCGCAGGTAGGGGTCTACCTTACTCTGCAAGTCGCCGGGCAAAAAGCCCAGCCGCTCTCCCGCCTCCACGGCAGGGCGGGTGAGGATGATGCGGTTAATCTCCTTGGCCCGGAAGGCGGCCACTGCCGCCGCCACCGCCAGATAGGTTTTACCAGTACCGGCAGGGCCGATGCCCAGAGTGACGGTATTCTTCTGAATGGCCTCCACATACTTCTTCTGGCCCAGGGTCTTGGCCTTGATGGGCTTGCCCTTGGCGGTGATGCACAGCACGCCTGCGGACAGCTGCTGCACCTCCTGCTCCCGGCCCTCCCGAACCAGCTGGAGGACATAGCGCACGTTCTGCTCGCCAATGGCCTCCCCCCGGGCAGCCAGGCCCATCAGGTTCTCAATGGCGTGCACGGCAAATAGAACCTGCTCCGGGTCCTCCCCGGACACCTTCAGCTGGGAATCCCGGCTGATCACCGAGACCCCCAGCTCATGCTCGATCAAACGGATATTCTCGTCAAAGGAGCCAAAGAGGTTGATGGTATCCTCCAAGCGCTCCAGGCTGATGGTCTGTTCTGTCATTGGTATGATTACTCCTGTTCGGCAGAGGAGTCCTCCTCTGGAATTTCCCGTGTGCTGGGCGTCTCCTGGCCAATCTCCTCTTGGCACTCCGCGCTCAGCGTGACCTCCAGCATCCCGTCCGATACCCGGGCGGTAAAATTCTGGGACAGCACCTGTCCATCCGGGCCGATGAGATCCTGGAGCCGGCGTTCCAGTCCCTCCTCCACCAGAGCCTGGGCGGCTTCCACATCCACGTCCACGCTCTTTGTCTCATAGGCACGGCAGCGCTGAGCCGTAAGCATCATGGGCAAGCGCTGGCCGCCGGGGAGGTCTCCCTGGTACACCGTGGTTATTTTATCATAAGACTCCCATGGAATGCTACTGTTTCGGAAAAAATCCAGGGAAAATCCAAATAAGCTCACCGACCACAGGGTGCGGTCCTCCCCAGTGTACTCCTTCACCTGGGCCTGGAGCGGAATGACCCCTCGCAGCGTGCGCCAGGTGCGGGCCCACACCCGGCCCCGGGCGTGGGTCTGGTAGTAGCGGGTGGGGAGGTCGGTGTACTGAGGCGGCGGCATACTGATGAGGCCGGAGATGACCACCTCTCCCTTAGCCACCGTGTCCCCCTCCGCCACCAGCGCCTCACCGGCCAGTGGCTCTACCTGGAGAATGATCCCGTCGGCCTGGGACACCACATCGTAGTACCCCTCCTCCCGGTCCAGCTCCGGCGCCTTCACCGCCTCCCGCACCACCACCTCCAGCTTGGTGCCGTAGAGATTGATGGACATCCAGGACAGGTCGGGCATCTCCAGCAGGGCCCGCTGGGCAATGGCCTTGCGGTCCAGGCTGGGGCCGTACACCCCCGGACGTACCCCCTGCTGGCGTAGCTGGGAGAGAATGCTGGCGGTGGACACCTGCTCGTTGCCGGTCACCTGGATGGTGAGAATAAATTGAGAGAGAAAACACACCGCCGCCACACTCAGGGCCAGACCCACCAGAAAGGCATAGCGCTTGCGGAAGCGCCGCAGGAAGGCGGGCAGTCCCCTGCTGTCCTCTATTTCGATCTCGCACCCCACACGCTGCGCCAACTCCTCCAGCCGCCGCAGTTTCTGCCGCAGGGTAATGAGCCGCAGCACGTGCTCGTCCACCCACTCCAGCCCCCAGCAGGGCACCTGCTCCTGGGCGCAGAGATTGAGCAGCCGCTCCGGGAAGGGACCCCGGGCGGTGAGCGTTACCGTCCCCCGCAGGAGATTTTCCACCTGCCTCATGCTTCCCCTCCTACTCCATATGGATATGGGCGATCTGCCCGGTGATCAGCAGTTCCACCCCCGTCATGGCCCGCAGCTCCAGCTCCCGCCCGGTGACCCGCACCACATAGGAGCCGGCGCTGATGTGGATCTCCTCGCTGCCATAGGCCAGGATACCCTTGTGGTTTTCCATGCGCAGTTCCCCGGTTCCCACCAGCTCCAGCCTGGGCACCCCCGCCACCGCGTCCGCGGGCAGGTCCAGCAGCTGGGCGGTTTTTTCCAACAGGCTTCCCTTTCTGCCCCCCATACCATCACCCTTTCCCGCTATTTCTATGCCCCAGAGGACAAAAACATGCGGCCGGAGGACAAGATATGTCCACCGGCCGCTTGCCGTTTGTTATGTAGTTACACCGGCCCCTGCCGGAAACGCTGGATCATCTCGTGGGTCAGCGACACCGCCGAGCCTCCCTCGGGCAGGTTAGCCCGGTCAAACCAGGTTCCCTCCCCCAGCTCATCGGCCTGGAGGGTCACCGTCTCGTCATCAGTATCCAGGTCGCAGTAGAAGCCGGAGAGCAGACTGCTGGAAAAGCTCCAGGGCTGGCTCTTGTAGAAGCGGATGTTCTTCACCGGCAGGCCCACCTCCTCCATAACCTCCCGGCGCACCGTGTCCTCCAGAGGTTCGCCGATCTCGGCAAAGCCGGCGATGAGGGCGTAATTGCGATACGCTCCCGGGCGGGAGTATTTGGTGAGCAGCAGGCGGTCACCGTGGGTCACCGCCACGATGACGGCAGGCGAGATGGTGGGGTAGACCAGATTGCCGCAGACAGGGCAGCGCATGGCCCGCTCCACCTGGTCGGGCTCCATGGGCTTTCCGCACCGACCGCAGAAGCGGTGGTTGCCATACCACTGGTGCAGCTGGCTGGCGGTAATGCCCGCGAAGGCCAGCCACCCGGGCTGCATGGTGCGGAAGTGGGAATCCTTCACGGGCAGGGCGGCCTCCAGCACACTCTGGGGCACCTCCCGGCTCCAGTGGAAGGCTGTCTCGTCAATGCGGAAGAAATAGGTGGTCTCCAGCGTCTCACCGTCGATGAGAGCCGTGACCTCCTCCCAGGTGAAGGGCTCGCCGGTGGCGGCGGAGAGCAGGGTGTTGCCCTCGTGATAGAAAAAGACCCGATCTCCAGCCTTGGGCTGGGTGGGATGATAGGCGTTATCGTAGTGGTGGGGTGCGATGTCCTGGATCATATGGTTCCTTCTTTCTCTGTTTTGGCCCAAATATAGCAGGTTTTCACCCTGTTATTATGGCCCAGAGACTCGTGCCTGTCAACCATTCTCCGGGAAACTCTCCGCACTGCGCAGGGTGACCGCCACCAGCTCGGGGCCGTTCCACAGCCGCGGGAAGGGCGTACCGTTGCCCAGCCCTCGGCTGACCACCACCTGGGCCTGTCCGGCGGTATGGACCCCGGCTGTCACCTGGGGCCAAAAACCCTGGTCGGGGGCAAATACCGCTCCAAGGACCGGCAGGCGCACCTGGCCGCCATGGGCGTGGCCGGAGAATACCAGATCCGCCCCACAGGCTCCATAGGTCTCCAGCAGGCTGGGCCGGTGAGAGAGAAGCACATGGTACGCTCCATCCACAAACAGCTCCTTTGCCGTCTGCCCCATGGCCACCGTGGCCTTCCAACGGCTGCCCGGATAGGCATTGACATCCTTCACACCCACCAGGTTCAGGGCTGTGCCGTGGTAGTCCAGTACCACACCTTCGTCCTCCAAAATGGTGACACCAGTTTCCTCCATCCCTCGGCGTAGGAGGGCGTAGTCCGGGTTATCCACCTCGTGGTTGCCCCGGACAAAGTAGGTGGGGGCATAACGAACGGCCAGAGCCGCCGTGGACAGGGCTTGTGTAAAGTCCCGGTCCTCCCGGTTCACCAAATCTCCGGTCATGACGATAAGGTTGGGCTGAAGCTGCTCCAGAGCCTGTTCCAGTTCCTGCTCCAAATTCGCGCTGTGCAGATCTGCAATCTGGACAATCCGATATCCGTCCAGTCCCTCCATCCCCTGGGGCAAGGCGATGTCATATTGGCTGATTCCCAGCGCGCTTTGCAGCGCCCACATACAAGTTCCCAAGAGGGCTGCCCCGGCCACAACAGCCGTGCCTAACAGTGTTTTCTTCCGGATGTGCTTCATTTCGCCTCCTGCTCTGCCTGTATCCTCAGGCCCAGTTCATCATCCAGCGTGACCCGCATGGGC
>CAJLCG010000105.1 GCA_905205085.1 uncultured Oscillospiraceae bacterium | reverse complement strand
CCTGTTTTTGTTTTTATTTCATTATCCCCGGGCCACCGCCTCGGCTACCCGGATGCCGTCTACCGCGGCACTCACAATTCCCCCAGCATATCCTGCACCCTCGCCGCAGGGATACAACCCCCGCAGGGCGGACTGGTACGTCTCGTCCCGGACGATCCGCACCGGGGAGGACGACCGGCTCTCCACACCGGTGAGCACTCCATCCGGGCAGGCAAAGCCGCGGAGCTTTCGGTCCAGCACCGGCAGCGCCCCCCGGAGGGTGTCAGTGACATAGTCGGGCAGACAGCCATCCAACTCCGTCCAGGTCACCCCGGGCTGGTAGGTGGGCCGGACTGCTCCCGGCCCCTGAGAGGGACGTTTTTGGAGAAAATCTTCCACACGCTGGGCGGGAGCACGGAAGTCCCCGCCGCCGGCCTGGAAGGCTGCCCGCTCCCACTGCTCCTGAAAGCGCACCCCGGCCAGCGGGCCAGAGCCAAAGGCCTGGAAATCCTCCGGCCCAACCCCAACCAGGAAGCCGCCGTTGATGTTCTCCCCGTCCCGGCTGCGGTAGCTCATGCCGTTGGTCACCAGCTGCCCCGGCTCTGAGGCCGAGGCCACCACATGACCGCCGGGACACACACAGAAAGTGAAGGCGGAGCGCCCGTTGGGCAGATGACAAGCCAGCTTATAGTCGGTGGGGGGCAGCTTGTCCCAGAAGGGGCCGTACTGGGCCTGGGAGATGAGCTTCTGCTTGTGCTCGATGCGCACCCCGATGGCAAAGCTCTTCTGCTCCATGGGCACCCCCTCCTGCTCCAGCATTCGGAAGGTGTCCCGGGCCGAGTGTCCGGGGGCCAACACCAGAGCGTCACAGTCCAGGCGGTAGCGGCCCTGGGGACCCTCCACCCAAACGCCCGAGAGCTGGCCGCCGCTGTGTTCCAGACCCGCCAGGCAGCTGCCAAAGCGCACGTCACAGCCCAGAGAGATGAGCTCCTGACGGATAGTTTTCACCACCTGGCGCAAAATATCCGTGCCGATGTGGGGCTTGTGGGACCACTTTACGTCCTCCGGCGCTCCCGCCTGCACCAGAGCATCCATCACCGCGGCAATGCGGGGGTCGTGGGTGCCGGTGGTCAGCTTGCCGTCGGAGAAGGTGCCCGCACCCCCCTCGCCAAACTGCACGTTGGAGGCCGGGTTCAACGTCCCGTCCTTCCAGAACCCCTCCACATCCTTCGTGCGGGTATCCACGTCCTGTCCCCGCTCCAGCACCACGCAGGGGATGCCGTTGCGGGCCAGAAACAGGGCGGCAAACAGCCCCGCAGGTCCCATCCCTACCACCACCGGCATGGCGGCAGAATGGCGCTTCACCTCTGGGAAGGCATAGGACACCGGATGGACCAGGGAGACGTTGCAGGCAGTACAGGCCGCCAGCACCCCATTCTCCTGCTCCACCGCCACATCCACCGTGTACACATAGTGGACGTCCTGCTTTTTCCGTGCGTCAATGGACTGGCGCACCAGCTGTATTTCCTTCAGCGCGCCGGGCCGGACCCCCAGGGTGCGGGCCGCCTTGCGGCGCAGCTGTTCCAAATCCCCGCCCACAGGCAGGGGAATATTTTGAATGCGTATCATGTTATCACCCGCCCCCAGTGTACCATACCCCCGAGCTTCTTAAAAGGTTGTTTTTTCCTTTCTCACTCGGTTCTGACACAAAAAAATTTTACCAGGAGATATAAGGCATGACTTTTTCGACAAAATATGATACAATATGACAAGCCTGCATTTTTTCCTCTCCCTTTTTTTAGTGTATCTGAACAATTCTTGTCCATTCTGGAGTAATTCGCCATCTTTCCGGCGGTATAAAGAGCAGGCTTGGATCTGCACAACAAAATGTCTTCATCCCTGTCCACCATCCCGCATGCCCGGACTTTTTTGCTTGCCGGTATTTTTCGGGATGGTTGTGAATTTTTTCTTACCAAAGCAGCCAAAGATAGACAAGGAGGGCACCCTGTGTGTGTTTGGTAACTGCCCATCCATCACTTTATAAGGAGGACCGACTATGGCCAGGAAAACAGTGGAACGAAACATCTCATATGACGACATACGCCACCTCTACTATGTCAGTATGGATCTGGGACGGGATGAAAACGGCAAGCGGATCAAACAATACCGCACCTTTCCTACCCTGGCTGCAGCCCGCAACGGCCTGAAAGAATTTCTCGCCACCCGGGAGCAGCCCCAATTTGTCCCCGCCCAGGAGATGACCCTGTCCCAGTGGCTGGAGTATTGGATGGACTCCATTGTGCGCCCCAATCGGGCCGAGACTACGGTATATGCCTATCAGAAGATCATTGACAACCACATCGCCCCCGCCCTGGGAGATACGCCCCTGACCAAGCTCAGCGCCAAACAGGTCCAGGAGTACTACACCACCACCCAGCGGGAGGCCAATCTGTCCTCCAACACCATGCGCCGCCATCACGACCTGCTCTCCAGCGCCCTGCGCTCGGCGGTGCGCCAGGAGATGATCGCCGTCTCCCCCATGAACCGGGTGGAGCCCCCCCGTCCCCGTCCCAAGGAGACCTCCTTCTATGACAACCTGGAGCTCAAGCGTCTCTATCAGCTCATTCAGGGCAAACCCCTGGAGCTGCCGGTGAAACTGGCGGGCAGTCTGGGAATGCGCCGAGAGGAGATCTGCGGCCTGAAGTGGGACAACGTGGACTTCCAGCGCCGCCTGGTCATCATCCGGGAGGCCCGCACCGCCTACGGGGCCAACATCGTGCAGAAGGAGACTAAAAACCGCGCCTCGGTGCGCACCCTCTATCTGGCCGATGAGCTGTGCCTGCTGCTGGAGCAGGAGCAGAGCCGCCAGGAGGCCCTGCGCTGCCAGGACCCGGACAACTTCAACCCCGAGGGCTACGTGGTTCTGGACCACAAGCACCGCCCCTATTCCCCCAACGCCCTGTCCCTGGCCTTCACCCGCTTTGTGCGCCGGAACAACCTGCCCCGCCTCACCTTCCACGGCCTGCGCCACACCTTTGCCACCATCGCCTCCTGTCAGGGAGCCTCCCTCTTTGACATCGGCAAGGCCCTGGGCCACTCCACCCCCTCCACCACCGGGCGCATCTACACCCACCTGGTGGACCGCACCCATGAGGACCTGATGCTGCGGGTGTCTGACGCGCTGAAATAAGGCCCGCCTTCCTCTTGTAAGGCCGCGGTTTTTCTTGTATAGTGTAGGGGAAGAGATTGGAAGGAGTTGATTGTTTGCGCGTCATGGCCATCGACTACGGCGACGCCCACACCGGCGTTGCCATTTCCGACCCCACCGGCTTTCTGGCCGGGGTGACCACCACCATCCACTCCCGCAAGGCGGAGGTGGTGCTCTCGGAACTGGAGCGGCTGGTGAAGGAGCATCAGGTGGACCAGCTGGTCATGGGCTTTCCCCGGAACATGGACGGCACGGAGGGCCCCCGGGCCCAGCTCTACCGGGACTTTGCCGCTCAGGTGGCCCAGGCCACCGGTCTGGAGCCGGTATTATGGGACGAGCGGCGCACCACCGTGGATGCCCACCGCATTCTGGCCGAGGGGGGCAAAAATGCGAAGAAGCGGAAGAAAACCGTGGACGCGGTGGCCGCTTCGCTGATTTTAGAGGGATATCTGGATTTTCAGCGGATGAAAAACCGCTGACAGGGAGGACAAACCATGCTGCTCATTAACGTCATCTATACCATGAAGCCCGGTCAACGAGAGGCCTTTTTAAAGGAAGTACAGGCCCAGGGCATCCTGGAGGCGGTACGCCGGGAGGACGGCTGTATGCAGTATGCCTACTACCTGCCTGTAGAGGAGGATGACACCCTGCTGCTGGTGGAGCGCTGGCGGGACCAGGCTGCCCAGCAGGCCCATCTGGCCACCCCACATATGGCCGCTCTGGGCAAAATCAAGGAGCAGTGCGTGGTTCGCACCCAGATCATATCCGGCACCGCGGCGGAGTGACCCCTTCGCCCGGTTGAATATTTGTGAGGAGGACGTTACATCATGGAGATCAAAACCGTCTGGTCGGTGTACTTCAGCGCCACCAGCACCACCGAAAAGGTGGTCACCACCCTGGCCAAGACTGTGGCCCAGGAGCTGGGAGCTCAGTACCAGGCATTCAGCTTTAACCTGCCCAAGAGCCGGGAGGACGAGCTCACCTTCGGCCCCGACGACCTGGTGGTCATGGGCGTGCCCGTCTACGCCGGCCGGGTGCCCAACCTGCTGCTGCCCTATGTGCGGGACAAGGTGAAGGGCAATGGGACCCTAGCTGTCCCTGTGGTACTCTACGGCAACCGCAACTTTGACGACGGCCTGATGGAGCTGAAAAACGTCATGCGGGACAACGGATTTATGCCTGTGGCCGCCGGCGCCTTCGTAGGCGAGCACTCCTTCTCCACCATTCTGGGTGCGGGTCGTCCCGATGCCGACGACATGGCCCTGGTGGACGAACTGGCCCACAAGGCCGCCGAGAAGGTAAAGGGCCTCACCGAAGTCCCCGCCCAGGCGGTAGAGGTAGAGGGCTGCGACCCCATCCGTCCCTACTACACCCCCCGGGACCGCCACGGCGAGCCCATCAAGGACTTCCTGAAGGCCAAGCCCAAGACCGACCCGGACAAGTGCGTCAAGTGCGGTCTGTGCGCCCGGCTGTGCCCCATGGGCTCCATCGACCCCAATGACGTATCCAACGTGGTGGGCAAGTGCATCAAGTGCTGCGCCTGCGTGAAGAAGTGCCCCAAGGGCGCCAAGTACTTCGACCACGAGGGTTACCTCTACCACCAGCATGAGCTGGAGGACCAGTACGCCGGACGGCGTGCCCCCAGCAAGATCTTCCTGTGAGCGGTTACATACCGGGCCAGGGCGCACCCAGCGCCCTGGCCCTTGCCAAGTCGGAGCTGTGTGAGGCCTGCCATCTCCTCTACCAGCGGGGCTATGTGGCCAGCAACGACGGAAACCTCTCCCTGCGTCTGGACGACAGCCGCTTTCTCATCACCCCCTCCGGGGTGAGCAAGGGCCGCATCACCCCCGAGATGCTGGTGGTGTGCGACGGAGAGGGGCATGTCCTGGAGGGGGACCGCCACCCCTCCTCCGAGGCCCCCATGCACTGGGCGGTGTACGACGCACGGCCCGACGTGGGGGCGGTGGTCCACGCCCACCCGGCTGCCGCCACCGCCTTTGCCGCCTGCCGCCGCCCACTGGACGTGCCCTACCTCACCGAGGTGGTCAGCGGCCTGGGCCCCATCCCGGTGGCCCCCTACGCCCTGCCCTCCACCCCGGAGGTACCTCAGAGCATTCTGCCCTTTGTCCAGGACCACAACGGGGCGCTGCTGGCAAACCACGGAGCCCTCACCTGGGGCACAGACCTGTGGAGCGCCTTTGACCGGATGGAGCAGCTGGAGCACACGGCGAAGATTTATTTGAATATCGCCCTGCTGGGGGACGGCGTCCCCCTGACCGAGCAGCAGGTGGAGGCTATCCGGGGTCTGTCGGAGCGCTACCGCACCCTGGCCGCCCCCTTAAAGAAGGAGGAGTCCCATGGCTGATTTGCCCGAAAATGTCCGTCTTACTCCCGACGGGACCGGCGTTATCATTCTGGACCAGACCCAGCTGCCCACACGAAGAGTCTTTCTTACTCTGAAGACTCCGGAGGAGATGTACGAGGCCATCCACGCCCTGCGGGTGCGGGGAGCCCCCGCCATCGGGGTGTGCGCAGGCATGTGCCTGTCCGCCCTGGCCCATCAGCGCCCCAATATGGAGCGCCCCACCTTTGACGCTTGGCTGCGGGAGCAGGCGGACCACCTGGCCTCCTCCCGGCCCACGGCGGTGAATCTGTCCTGGGCGCTGCGGCGCATGACCGCCCTGCTGGAGCTGCCCCTCCCCCTGCCGGAGCTTCTGGACCGGTTGGAGGCGGAGGCAACGGCCATCCAGGCCGAGGACATAGATATGTGCGAGAAAATTTCCCGCTACGGCCTGTCCCTCCTTCACCCCGGGGACGGGGTACTCACCCACTGCAACGCCGGACCCCTGGCCACCTCCTGCTACGGCACCGGACAGGGTCCCCTCCATCTGGCCGCCCGGGAGGGCTTCCCCCTCAAAATTTTTGCCGACGAGACCCGGCCGCTCCTCCAGGGAGCCCGGCTCACCGCCTATGAGCTCCAGCAGGCGGGGGCGGACGTGACCCTCATCTGCGACAACATGGCCTCTCTGGTGATGAAAAACGGCTGGGTGCAGGCCTGCATGGTGGGCTGCGACCGGGTGGCCGCCAACGGGGACACCGCCAACAAGATCGGCACCAGCGGCGTGGCCATTCTGGCCCGGCACTACGGCATTCCCTTCTACGTGCTGGGCCCCACCTCCACCATCGACTTAAACTGTCCCAACGGAGATCACATTCCCATTGAGCAGCGGGATGGGGAGGAGATTCGCTCCCTCTTCTACCGGGAGCCCCAGGCCCCGGCGGGGGTAAAGTGCTTCAATCCCGCCTTTGACGTCACCGATCACACCCTCATCACCGCTATCATTACGGAAAAGGGGATCTGCCGTCCCCCCTATACCCAGTCGTTGGCGGCTCTGTTTGAATAACCTTTCATTTTCAGATAGGAGGCTTACTTATGCAGCGCAAACCCTTTGGACAGACCCGGGATGGCCAGGCCGTGGAGGCCATCACCCTGGACAACGGCCAGCTCTCCTGCACTTTCCTTACCTACGGCGCCACCCTGGTGTCTCTGAATGTCCCCGATCCGGAAGGCAAGATGGTAGATGTGGCTCTGGGCTACGACACCCTGGAGGCCTATGAGAGCCAAGACAAGTACCTGGGCGCCACCGTAGGCCGCTACGCCAACCGCATTGCCGCCGGCCGCTTCACTCTGGACGGAGTGGAATACACCCTGGCGGTCAACGATGGGGATAACCACCTCCATGGCGGCCCCACCGGCTTCTCCACCCGGGTGTGGCAGGCCGAGGAGGTGCCCAACGGTGTGTGCTTCACCTACGAGAGCCAGGACATGGAGGAGGGCTTCCCCGGCGCCCTTACCGCCAAGGTGACCTACACTCTGGAGGGCAGTTCCCTGGTGGCCCACTATCAGGCCACCACCGACCGTCCCACCGTGTGCAACCTCACCAACCACACCTATTTTAACCTCAACGGCCACAACAGCGGCTCCATTCTGGACCACGTTCTGGTCCTCCACGCCGCCCACTACACCCCCGTGGTGCCCGGCAGCATCCCCACCGGGAAGATCGAGGAAGTGATCGGTACCCCCATGGACTTTCTCTATCCCCACACCATCGGCCAGCGTATCGAGCGTCCCTTCCCTCAGCTCCAGCGGTGCGGGGGCTACGACCACAACTGGGTCATTGACGGCCCCATGGGCACCCTGCGCCCCGCTGCCCGCCTGGTGGGCGACAAGACGGGCATTGCCCTGGAGGTGGAGACCACCCTGCCTGGCGTTCAGTGCTACGCAGCCAACTTCCTGGAGGGCTGCCCCACCGGCAAGGGCGGGGTCACCTACCACAACCGGGAGGGCGTGTGTCTGGAGACTCAGTTCTACCCCGACAGCCCCAATAACCCCTCCTTCCCCTCCTGCGTGCTGCGCCCCGGCGAAGTATGGGACCACACCACCGTGTTCCGCTTCTCCAAGTAAACCGAAAACCGCCCCCCGGCATGGC
>CAJLCG010000104.1 GCA_905205085.1 uncultured Oscillospiraceae bacterium | reverse complement strand
TTTTCACCTACTTATGATTTTTGCTTTTTTACCCTTGACAAAACTTAGCAGGTCTTTTCTTTCAAGAAAAGGAGGGGCGGGTGGTGATGCGGACCACCATGGCGGTGCGGTCGTCGGTGGCCTGCTGGGGGCTGTTGGCGATAAGGTCCCGGGCCAGCTCCTTGGGGCTGTCGCCGTTGAACTGGAGAAACCGATCCCGCAGCCACTGGTCATCCTGAGGACCTGCCACCCCGTCGCTGATCATGAGCACGCAGTCCCCCGGCGAGAGGTGAATGGGAGTGCGGTCGGGGACGGCAGCGCTCCCTTGCTCCAGCCCCGCCGGGAGGGAGGCGGCGGTGATGCGGCGCACCGTCTCGCCTTTCTTTACATAGGTGGGCGCGGCCCCCAGCTTGAAGATGACCCCATCTCCGGTAAACAGGTCCAGCTGGAGCAGGTCCACCGTGGTAAAGCCCCCCGTCTCCTCCCCCCGGAGGGCCAGGGCCGAGTTTAACGTAGACAGAGCGTGCTCCGTGTCCACCCCAGCCTGGAGAAACTGCTCCAGCAGCCGCAGCGCCAGGCTGCTCTCCCGATTGGCAGCCAGACCGCTGCCCATTCCATCACACAGTAAAACATATAACGTTCCGTCCTCTCGCTTGAAGTAGGTGCCGCCGTCGCCGCTGACCGTCTCCCCGTCCTTCTTCCGGGCCGCCACTCCGGCTACCGCCATGAGAGGCTCCTGCTGGATGAGGACTAACCGCTCCTCCTCCTGCTCCTGGATGCGCAGAGGGAGCCCCAGCAATTGAATGAGAGAGCCTAAATGCTGAGGCTGGGCCAGCTGGGCGGCGGCGGGGCCCACTACCTCCAGGCGCAGCAGCCCACGCCCGTCCCGGAAGGCGCTGCCCTGGCTCTGGTCGTCCAGCAGGGCCAGGCGGCCCTGGAGCTTGCGCTGGGTCACCGGGTCGGGGAGAAGCTCTTCGCCCAGCTGGGCGGCGGCCTGCTCCAGCACGCTGGAGAGCTGGGCATACTGGCGGCACACCGCCCAGCGGCTCTCCTGAATACGGCTGTTGTACTGGCGGCGGTAGAGCAGGGCGGTGAGTTCCCGGTTGACCGCCGCCAAAAACTCCGGAAAGTGGATGCACCGGCTGGAAAAGTGGTCGGGAAAGTCCCCGGGCTCCCCCTGGCCCCGCTCCACCATGGCCTGGGTGGCGTCGTTGAGGGCGTTGAAGGTGGTCACATAGCCCCGCTCCCAGCACTGGCTGCGCAGGGTGCAGGTGCGGCACACCTGGCAGGCCGCCCGGTCAAAGACAGTGGCTACGTCGTTGTCGTTGCGGGGCGGGCGGAAGGAGGAGCGCATGGTCTCGTAGAGGGTGCGGAAGGCGTGGGCGGTGTCCTCCAGACGGCGGCGGGTGCGCTGCTGGGCGGCCTGGTCCGGGTCGGCGGGAACGGCTGGGGTGATCCACCGGCCCAGCTTTTTCAGAGGGGTCTGGGGCAGCAGGAGAAAGACCACTGAGCCCAAAAACGCCTCGTATAGGATGGAGATGGGCAGCCCCTTGTCCCAGGTCCACAGCACCGAGGCCCCGTTGACCAATACGTAAGCCAGGGCGGAGCGCAGCCGCCTTCCCCCGTGGAAAACCCCCGCGGCCAGGCCAGCCAGCCCCAGGGCCATGGCGTACATAGGAACGCCATTGGCGGCCAGGTCCAGGGCCAGTCCCGCGGAGATGCCCAGCACCGTTCCGGCGGCGCAGCCCCCCTGCCAGGCCACCGCCAGCACGGCGGTCACCGCCAGGCACCGGCCCAGGGAGATGTCCCGGTAGAGGCAGACCGGGGCCAGTGCCAGCAGAATGGTGCAGAAGAGAAACAGCAGGCTGGCGGTGCGGGCTGGGGTGGAGAGAGTGTCGGTGCGTCCCGAGCGCATAGGGGCCAGGAGCTGGCGGTAGCACCAGCCCGCCGCGGCGCACAGGATGAGCTCAGTGGCAAAGTAGATGACGTCCACCGTGCGCCAGCCCTCCTGGGACAGGTAGACAAACCCGGTACAGCCATTGAGCAGGGCGGCCAGCAGGGGCATGGCCCAGGGGCGGCGGAGGGCCTGTACATCATAAAACGCAAAGCTCACAGCGAAGGTGAGGATGGCCGCGGCGGCGTAGCGCAGGCCGTCGGCAAAGCCCAGCTGGATGAGATAGCCCCCGAAGGCCCCCAGCAGGGCGGCTGCCCCGCAGGTGCCCGAGCCCGCCGCCCCCACCAGAGCCACCCCGAAGGGGGCATATTCCTCAAAGACCGCTGCCCCCGTCAGCACCGAGGCGAGCAAAAAATGGATGCCCGCCTCGCTCCAGCGCAGCAGCGCCGAGGCGTTTACCGGCACCGACTCCCCCTGTTTTGAGTGCCAGCGCAGTCTGTTCAGTTTGGTTTTCACCGATTCCCTGGCCGCCATAGCCTTTCCTCCTTTGTAAAAGACCCGGTCGCCGGGCCGTGTGTGGAAGCCATTATATTCCATATACTGGAAAAATCACGTCGGAACAGGGAGCGGTGGTCAGAAGGGGTGCGCCAGCAAATTCTACTTGTAATTCCAAGGGAAATAGACTACAATATAGACTATATCAGTGTGAAATCCTATCCTCAGCGAAAGGAAGGTATCCAACCTATGAAACTGCAAAACGATCTGGGCGAGATCCGCATCAGCAGCGAGGTGTTCACCGCCGTCACCGGCAGTGCCGCTACCAACTGCTACGGCGTAAAGGGCATGGCGGTGCGCTCCAAGACCGACGGCCTGGTCCACCTGCTCAAGCGGGAGTCCATGGCTAAGGGCGTGAAGGTATATTATAATGAGGACGGCACCGTCTCCATCGAGCTGCACATCATCGTGGAAAACGGCGTGAATCTGATGGCGGTTTGCCGCTC
Source organism: uncultured Oscillospiraceae bacterium (assembly GCA_905205085.1). GTDB lineage: Bacteria > Bacillota > Clostridia > Oscillospirales > Oscillospiraceae > Lawsonibacter. Next base: position 4,805 of record CAJLCG010000104.1, on the reverse strand, counting down.
CATTATGAGCGAGGTACGCTATGTGGTCAGCAAGACCACCGGCGTGGAAGTAAAGTCGGTGGACGTCTGTGTGGACTCCATGCGCTTTTAAGGACATTTGTAGAAAGGAATTTTGCCGATATGACACAAACCATTGACGCGGCGGCCTTTCAGCAGATGGTCATCCACGCGGCCGCCTCTATCAACGCTGAAAAGCAGCAGATCAACGACCTCAACGTGTTCCCTGTGCCCGATGGCGATACCGGCACCAACATGAGCCTGACCATCGGCGCGGCAGCCGTTGAGCTGAAAAAGAACCAGTATGCCACCGTGGGCCTGGCCGCCAAGGCGGCCGCCTCCGCCCTGCTGCGGGGCGCCCGTGGTAACTCCGGCGTCATCCTGTCCCTGCTGTTCCGTGGCTTTGCCAAGGCCATCAAGGAGTGCGAGACCATCGACGGCCGGGACCTGGCCATCGCCCTGGACTTCGGCGTGGCCGCCGCCTACAAGGCGGTGATGAAGCCCGCCGAGGGCACCATCCTCACCGTGTCCCGCATGGCGGCCGCCCGTGCCGCCGGCGCTGCCCGGGAGGACAACTGCCTGGAGAGCGTGCTCCAGGCCGCCATCGAGGAGGGCCAGATCGCCCTGGACAACACCATCAACCAGAACCCCGTGCTGAAAAAGGCGGGTGTGGTTGACGCGGGCGGTAAGGGCTTCCTGGTGATCCTCCAGGGTATGCTGGACGAGATGCGGGGCGTGCCCATGCCCCAGAGCGAGCAGGAGGAGGAGAGCGCCCCCGCGGAGAAGGCCGACTTTGCGGCCATGGCTGCCGAGGACATCACCTTCGCCTTCGACACCGTGTTTATCGTGCGCAAGCACACCGAGAATGTGGATCTGGACCCCTTCCGCAAGTACCTCAACAGCATCGGTGACAGCCTGGTCATCGGTGAGGATGACGAGGCCTTCAAGGTCCATGTCCATACCAATATCCCCGGTGAGGCCCTTACCGAGGCCCAGAAGTACGGCACCCTGGAGCTGGCCAAGATCGAGAACATGCGCACCCAGGCCGACGACCTGGCCGCAGGCAAGCACGTCCAGAGCACCGACGACCTGGAGGCCATCGAGGCCGAGTTGGAGGCCGGCTGCGCCCAGAGCGAGCCGGTGAAGGCGGCTCCGGAGAAGAAGTACGGCTATGTGGCTGTGTGCGCCGGCGCGGGCCTGGAGTCTGTGTTCAAGGACCTGGGCGTGGACGGCGTCATCTCCGGCGGCCAGACCATGAACCCCTCCACCGAGGACATTCTCAAGGAGATCGACAAGACTCCCGCCGAGATCGTCTTCGTGCTGCCCAACAACAAGAACATTATCATGTCCGCCCAGCAGTGCCAGCGCCTGTGTGAGGACAAGAAGGTGGTGGTCCTGCCCACCAAGACCGTGCCTCAGGGCATCGCGGCCATGCTGGCGGTGGACCCGGACATGGACGAGGACGCCATGACCGAGGCGATGACCGAGGCCTTTGGCCGGGTACGTACCGCCGAGATCACCTACGCGGCCCGCAATTCTGACTTTGGCGGCTTTGCCATCCAGCAGGGAGATTACCTGGCTCTGCTGGAGCACCAGCTCTTCGGCACCGACCAGGACCTGGACGCTCTGTTGAGCAAGCTGGCCCAGTCGGAGGAGATGCAGCAGGCCGAGTTCATCTCCGTGTTCTACGGCGAGGACGTGAACGAGGAGCAGGCCCAGAAGGCGGCCGACCTCATCACCGCCGCCTGCCCCAACGCCGAGGTCAGCCTGCTGCCCGGCGGCCAGCCCGTGTACTACTATATGATTTCCGCTGAGTAAAACCAAAGCAACGCAAGCTGCCCCCGCCCTGGCAAGGACGGGGGCGCTGTTCTATCTGCCAACGGAGAGCAGGAAAACGAGAGGAGAGGCTGAGACATGAGAAGATGGACGGCAGGTATTGTGTCCGGTATGGTGCTGTGTGGGCTTTTGACCACATCGGCGGCCGCGGCGGGCGGGAATCAATTTTCTGATGTACCCCGGGACGCCTATTACGCTTCGTCGGTGAGCTGGGCAGTGGAGAAGGGCGTGGCCACCGGTACAGGGGAAGGGACATTTTCCCCCAATGCCCTATGCACCAGAGCACAGGTGGTGACCATGCTGTGGAAAGCCATGGGCGCGCAAGAGCCGGTCAGAGGCAACCACTTCTCCGACGTGCCCGCCAATGCCTACTATGCCAAGGCAGCCACGTGGGCCTATGAGAAGGGCTTAGTATCTGGTACTACCTTCCGGGGTGACGCCCCCTGCCTGCGGGGAGACATTGCGGCCATGCTCTGGAAGATGGCCGGGCGCCCGTCTGCCCAGAGCGGGACACAGTGGAACCTGCTCCTGGTCAATCGGGAACAGAAGCTCCCTCAGGGATTCTCGGTGGCTCTGGCCTCCATTCAGGGCGGGCAGTACCAGGTGGATGCACGGTGTGTGGATGCGCTGGAGCAGATGCTGGACGACTGCCGGGCGGCGGGATTTTCGCCGGCGGTGTGCTCCGCTTACCGCACGGAACAAGAACAGCGGCTGCTGTTCAACCGGGAGACCGCCCGGTGGATGGCCCTTGGCATGCCGCTGACTGAAGCACAGCGGGCGGCGGCTAAGTCTACCGCAGTCCCCGGCACCAGTGAGCATCAGACCGGTCTGGCGGTGGACCTGGTAGACAGCAACTATTGGGGCCTGGATGAGGCCCAGGCCTCTATGCCCGCCCAGAAGTGGCTGATGGAGCACTGCTGGGAGTACGGCTTTATTCTGCGTTATCCCAGCGACAAGGAAGCAGTGACCGGCATTGTATATGAGCCCTGGCACTACCGCTATGTAGGCCTGCAGGCCGCCAGGACCATCCATGAGCAGGGCTTGTGCCTGGAGGAGTATCTCCAGAACCAGGCGGAGTATCAGAGTGCCGTGTCCTGGGCCATCAAGCAGGGCATTACAGCCAGTGAAAGTTTGGACGCGTTTGCTCCCTATGACACCTGCACCCGGGCCCAGCTGGTCACCTTCTTACATCAGGCGCTTGGAGAAAACTAACCATCGTAATCCTCCCCCGCTGAACCCGCGGCACAGTGGGGGAGTGGTTTTTACAAAAAGTTTTCCACCGTGAGGCCCTGAAATGGGGAAAACTTTTTGAAATTTTCAATTTCCTCTTGACTGTATACCTGGTGGATAGCTTACGCTCCAGACAGAAGGAGGTGGCGGCATGACCATCAAGGAGCTGGAGAAGCGCAGCGGGCTGCCTCGCACAGCCATCCGCTTTTATGAGCAGCAGGGACTCATTACCCCGGAGCGCCGGGAGAACAACTACCGCGACTACTCGGAGGAGGACGCCCGGACCCTGGAGAAGGTAAAGCTGCTGCGGCAGCTGAGTTTGGACCTGGAGGCCATTCGGGACCTGAAAGAGGGGAACCTCTCTCTGGCCCAGGTCATGGAGCGGCAGGCGGAGGTGCTGGAGGGTGACCGGGCGGACCTGGGGCGGTATGCCCAGGTGTGCCGGGAGCTGAGCCAGGCCCAGGCCGACTATGACTCTCTGGAGCCGGGCCCCTGGCTGGAGGAGCTGTCCCAGACCCAGCTGCCCCCCACCCGAAGGGTGGACCCGGCCCAGGAGGACGGCCTGCGGGGGCCCCACCCCTGGCGGCGGTACTTGGCCCGGTTTCTGGACCAATCCCTGATGATCCTGGTGTGCCAGGTCATTCAGTTTCAGGTGCTGCACTGGTATGCACCCCCCATTTTGCCTAAGGAAGGGCTGCAATCCGTGGTCAGCGTAGTGCTGGGCAGCCTGCTGCTGGTTCTGGTGGAACCCATTCTGCTGTGTACCTGGGGATACACCCCAGGCAAGTGGCTGCTGGGGCTGCAGGTGCGCCAACCGGATGGAAGAAAACCCACCTGGGACCAGGCTACCCAGCGCACCCTGATGGTGCTGTGGCGGGGGCAGGGCCTGCATATCCCGCTGTATGAGGCGTGGCGTACCTGGCTATGCTATGTGGATTATACGGATGGGAAGCCCCTCCCCTGGGAGAAGGAGGCACAGTGTACGGCCCGGTCCATCCACTGGGGCCGCTGGGCGGCCTTTGCGGGGTGCTGGCTGGCCCTTGCGGCACTGGGCGATTGGAGTACGAGGGACAGCTATGTCCCGCCCTACCCCGACGCTCCCCTGACGCCCGCCCAGGTGGTGGAGAACTTCAACTTCTACGAGCGGCGGTACTCCTACCTGGACGATCACTCCAGCGTTCTGGCCCCCGACGGAAGCTGGGAGGTCATACCTGCGGTCTATCAGAACAAGGAGTGGAAGCAGCTGAGTGACGAGAGCTTTGGAGAGTGGTCGGCTGTTGCCTTTGAGACCAATCCAGACGGAACGGTGGCCGCCATGCAGGTGGATTTCTCCCCCAAAGGGGACCCGTACAGAGATATTTTGGATGCGGAGACGGTGCTGAATGAGACCTTGTCGCAGCTGATGCTGGCGGCAGATCCCAGCGGGGAGGCGAGAAATCCTTACCAGTTTTTGGAGCGGCAGTTCGACGCCCATCTGGATTGCGGGCGTCTGGTGGAAATGCCCTTCCAGGGTGCGGGGGCGGTCAACCAGATCGAGGGCCCCGGCGGTATGACGGTGACCCTGGAGGTGACCCAGTGTGAGGGCTATCAGGCTGACCCCGGCTTTAAAAACTATTCCTGGCTGGTCCAGGAGGAGCCGGGAGCGGGCACCCTCTCCTTCCATATTACCCTGACCCTTCCGGAGACATAAAAATACCCGCCGTCCCACGGACGCACGGTTTCCACCTCTCCGGCCACCTGTC
>CAJLCG010000103.1 GCA_905205085.1 uncultured Oscillospiraceae bacterium | reverse complement strand
GAGCAAGCTCCTGCGGCACTTTTTAATTTAAGATCGATTAGACCTCGTACATCTTCTGCATCCGGATCAGCTTCTCGTAACGGGCCTTGGCGGTCTCCTCGTTGAGAGCGAAGAGCTCCTTGGCGCGGTCGGGGAAGGACCGGGTCAGGCTGGAGTAACGAGCCTCGTTCATCAGGAACTCCTGATAGCCGCCAGCGGGGGCCTTGGAGTCCAGGGTGAAGGGGTTCTTGCCCTCGGCCTTCAGAGCGGGGTTGAAGCGGAACAGGTTCCAGTAGCCGCACTCAACAGCCTTCTTCATCTCGGCCTGGCAGTTGGCCATGCCGCCCTTGATGGAGTGCATCTCACAGGGAGCGTAGCCGATGATCAGGGAAGGACCGTGATAGGCCTCAGCCTCAGCAATGGCCTTCAGGGTCTGGTTCATGTTGGCGCCCATGGCGACCTGAGCCACGTAGACATAGCCATAGGTCATGGCGATCTCAGCCAGGCTCTTCTTGGCCACGGTCTTACCGGCGGCAGCAAACTGAGCCACCTGGCCGATGTTGGAGGACTTGGAAGCCTGTCCACCGGTGTTGGAGTACACCTCGGTGTCGAAGACGAACACGTTGACGTCCTCACCGGAAGCCAGCACGTGGTCCACGCCGCCGAAGCCGATGTCGTAGGCCCAGCCGTCGCCGCCGAAGATCCACACGGACTTCTTGTTCAGGTACTCCTTCTCAGCCAGGACGTACTTGCAGTCCTCGCAGCCGGCAGCAGCGCCCTTCTCCAGCTCAGCAACCAGAGCCTTGGTGGCCTCGCCGTTGGCAGCGCCGTCCTCCTTGGTATCCAGGAAGGCCTGGATGGCAGCCTTGGCCTCGGCGGGAGTAGCCTCGGCAGCAGCCATGGCCTCCAGCTTGGCGATCAGGCGCTCACGGATAGCCTTCTGGCCCAGATACATACCCAGACCGTGCTCGGCGTTATCCTCGAACAGGGAGTTGGCCCAAGCGGGACCCTTGCCCTCGGCGGTGGTGGTGTAGGGAGAAGTAGCAGCGGGGCCGCCCCAGATGGAGGAACAGCCGGTGGCGTTGGAGATGTACATCCGATCGCCGAACAGCTGGGTGATCAGGCGAGCATAGGAAGTCTCGGCGCAGCCGGCGCAGGAGCCGGAGAACTCGAGCAGAGGCTTCTTGAACTGGCTGCCCTTCACGGTCAGGTCGGTCACGTCGGCCTTGGCGGAAACCTTCTCCACCATGTAGTTGAAGACCTCCTGCTGGGCGGCCTCCTGCTCCTGAGGCACCATGGTCAGGGCCTTGGTGGGACACACGCCGGCACACACGGTGCAGCCCATGCAGTCCAGGGGGCTGATGGCCATGGAGAACTTGTACACGCCCTTGCCCTTGCCAGCCTTCACGTCCACGATCTTGGCGGCCTCGGGAGCGGCAGCAGCCTCCTCCTCGGTCAGAGCGAAGGGACGGATGGTAGCGTGGGGGCAGACGAAGGAGCACTGGTTACACTGGATACACTTGGTAGCATCCCAGGTGGGAACCATAACGGCAACGCCGCGCTTCTCGTAAGCGGCAGCGCCCAGCTCGAAGGTGCCGTCCACGTGATCCACGAAGGCGGACACGGGCAGGCTGTCGCCGTCCATGCGGTCCACAGGATCCAGGATGTCCTGAACCATCTTCACCAGCTTGGCGGGACCGGTCAGGGTGGCGTCCTTCTTCACGTCCTCGGCGGTAGCCCAGGAAGCGGGAACGTCGAACTTCTTAAAGGCAGTAGCGCCGGCGTCGATAGCCTTGTGGTTCATGTCCACGATGTCCTGGCCCTTCTTCAGGTAGGACTTGGTGGCAGCGTCCTTCATGTACTGGATGGACTCAGCCTCGGGCATAACCTTAGCCAGAGCGAAGAAAGCGGACTGCAGGATGGTGTTGGTGCGCTTGCCCATGCCGATCTTGGCAGCCAGGTCGATAGCGTCGATGGTGTAGACCTGGATGTTGTTGGCAGCGATGTAACGCTTGGCAACGGCGGGCATGTGCTTGTCCAGATCCTCAGCGCTCCACTGGCAGTTGATCAGGAAGGTGCCGCCGGGCTTTACGTCGCGGACCATGGGGAAGCCCTTGATGATGTAAGAGGGGTTGTGGCAGGCCACGAAGTCAGCCTTGTTGATGTAGTAGGGGCTGCGGATGGGCTTGTCGCCGAAACGCAGGTGGCTGATGGTCACGCCGCCGGTCTTCTTGGAGTCGTACTGGAAGTAAGCCTGCACGTACTTGTCGGTGTGGTCGCCGATGATCTTGATGGAGTTCTTGTTGGCGCCCACGGTGCCGTCGCCGCCCAGGCCCCAGAACTTGCACTCGATGGTACCCTCAGCAGCGGTGTTGGGGGCGTCGTGCTCCTCGAGAGAGCTGTTGGTGACGTCGTCCACGATGCCGATGGTGAAGTGGTTCTTGGGAGCGTCCTGAGCCAGGTTCTCATAGACAGCAAACACGCTCTTGGGCGGGGTGTCCTTGGAACCCAGGCCGTAACGGCCGGCCACGACGGTCTTGTCGGTGATACCGGCAGTGGACAGGGCGGTGATGACGTCCAGATACAGAGGATCGCCCAGAGCGCCGGGCTCCTTGGTGCGGTCCAGGACGGCAATCTTCTTGGCGGTGGCGGGGATGGCAGCGATCAGCTTGTCCGCACGGAAGGGGCGGTACAGGCGGACCTTGATCAGGCCGACCTTCTGGCCGTTGGCATTCAGGTAGTCGATGACTTCCTCAGCCACGTCGCAGATGGAGCCCATGGCGATGATGACGCGGTCGGCATCCTCAGCGCCGTAGTAGTTGAACAGCTGATAGTTGGTGCCCAGCTTCTCGTTGACCTTGCCCATGTACTCCTCAACGATCTCAGGCAGAGCGTCGTAGTAGGGGTTGCAGGCCTCGCGGTGCTGGAAGAAGATGTCGCCGTTCTCGTGGGAGCCGCGCATGGTGGGACGCTCGGGGTTCAGAGCGCGCTTGCGGAAGGCCTCCACAGCGTCCATGTCGACCATCTCAGCCAGATCCTTGTAGTCCCAAATAGCGACCTTCTGGATCTCGTGGGAGGTACGGAAGCCGTCGAAGAAGTTGATGAAGGGGACGCGGCCCTTGATGGCGGACAGGTGGGCCACAGGAGCCAGGTCCATGACCTCCTGCACGTTGCCCTCAGCCAGCATGGCAAAGCCGGTCTGGCGGCAGGCCATCACGTCGGAGTGATCGCCGAAGATGTTCAGAGACTGAGCAGCCACGGTACGGGCGGACACATGGAACACCGCGGGCAGCAGCTCGCCGGCGATCTTATACATGTTGGGGATCATCAGCAGCAGGCCCTGGGAGGCAGTGTAGGTGGTGGTCAGGGCACCGGCAGCCAGAGAGCCGTGGACGGTACCGGCAGCGCCGGCCTCGGACTGCATCTCAATCACCTTCACGGTGGTGCCGAAGATATTCTTCTGGCCCTGAGCCGCCCACTGGTCCACATAGTCGGCCATGGGGCTGGACGGAGTAATGGGGTAAATGCCGGCTACTTCGGTGAAGGCGTAGCTGACATATGCGGCCGCATTATTGCCGTCCATGGTTTTGAACTTTCTTGCCATAGAGTTCCCTACTTTCTTCCTTATTCAATAATTCTCTGGAAAACCTGCTTGCTATGTATCAGATTCTCCAAGGGGTCTCTGCCCTATTTTACTGTCTCCCTGCCGGAATGCCAATTGCGGAATTAGTTATATGAATTATAACTAATTACTTATAATTATGCATGACAGGGCCGCTCCCGGGCAGCTGGGAGCGGTTTGTGTGTTTCGACGGGAAATAGTTTATCACTTTTTCCCCCTTTTGTAAATTCATCCACCTGGATTTTTCCTTGTTTTTCTCACAAAGTTCAGGGTTCGTATTGCAATAATTCTTGCAAAAGCTTACAATGAGCTACAATGGAGCCTCTATTTTCGGGGCTGTTATCGGTCTTTACCCATAAAATTTTTCTATCTTCTCCTGAAATTGGAGGATTTTACCATGGTCTACAACGTACGTTCCCTCGGTCTGCACGGTATCGCCGGCTACTCTGTCTCGGTGGAGTGCGACCTGTCCAGCGGCCTGCCCGCCTTCACCATCGTGGGCCTGCCCGATGCGGCGGTCAATGAGGCCCGGGAGCGGGTGCGCGCCGCCATCAAAAACTGCGGTTTCTCCTTCCCGGTCAGCCGCATCACCGTCAACCTGGCCCCTGCCCATGTGAAGAAGATCGGCACTCTTTACGACCTGCCCATCCTGGTGGGCCTGCTGGCGGCGGCAGGACAGCTAAAGATCAAAGCCAAGGACTGTGCCTTTGTGGGAGAGCTGTCCCTGTCGGGCAAGCTGCGCCCGGCTGCGGGGATGCTGCCCATGGCTCTGCACGCCAAGGCGGAGGGCATCCGCGCCCTCTTTGTCCCCAGCGCCAACGCCGCCGAGGCCACCTTGGCCGGCGGCCCGGAGGTCTACCCCGTGGATCACGTCATGGACCTGGTACGCCACTTTACCGGCGAGGCTCCCCTCTCCCCCGCTCCCCCCTGGTCGGGAGAGACCGCCCCGGAGCCCGGCCCCGACTTCTCCGAGGTAAAGGGCCAGGAGGCAGTGAAGCGGGCGCTGGAGATTGCCGCGGCGGGAGGCCACAATATTTTAATGGTGGGACCGCCTGGCTCGGGTAAATCCATGCTGGCCAAGCGCCTACCCTCCATTCTCCCCGACCTTACCCAGGAGGAAGCCCTGGAGGTCACCCAGATCCACTCGGTGCTGGGCCTCACCGACGCCAAACACCCCCTCATCACCCGCCGTCCCTTCCGCGCTCCCCACCATAGCGTCTCCGCCGCCGCCATGGCCGGGGGCGGCTCCAACCCCAAGCCGGGGGAAATTTCCCTGGCCCACCAGGGGGTGCTGTTTCTGGACGAGCTGCCGGAATTTCAAAAGGACGTGCTGGAGGTACTGCGCCAGCCCCTGGAGGACGGCCGGGTCCAGATCTCCCGCGCCTCCGGCTCGGTGGTCTACCCCAGTCAGTTCATGCTGGTGTGTGCCATGAACCCCTGTAAGTGCGGCTGGTACGGCCACCCCTCCGGCCGCTGCCGCTGCTCTGAGGCGGAGGTACAGCGCTACCTGTCCCGGCTCTCCGGTCCCCTGCTGGACCGTATCGACCTGTTTGTGGAGGTGGCCGCCATGGAGTTTGACGAGCTCTCTCGCCGCGCCCCTGCCGAGTCCTCCGCTGCCGTGAAGGCGCGGGTGGATGGGGCTCGGGCCATCCAGAACCGCCGCAGCACCAGCAACGCCCACCTGGCCCAGCCTCAGCTGGAGGAGTGCTGTGCCCTGGACGAGGCCTGTCAGAAGATCATGCGGGGTGCCTTTGAGCGCATGGGCCTCACCGCCCGCAGCTATGACCGCATCCGCCGGGTGGCCCGCACCATTGCCGACCTGGATGGAAGCGTGGAAATCCAGCCCCAGCACCTGGCTGAGGCGCTTCAGTACCGGCCTCCGGCCTATCTGCGGCGCTGAACGGGCAAAACACTGGACAGAAGTATACTTTTTTATTATAATATTTGATTACCCATGACTGGAAAGGAACCAATCAATATGAACGAAATCATTCTGCTCAAGCTGGGCGAGCTGGTCCTCAAGGGCCTGAACCGCCGCAGCTTTGAGGATAAGCTGCAAGCCAACATCCACCGCCGCCTCCACCCCTTCGGACAGTTTAAGGTGTACACCCGCCAGTCCACCACCTATGTGGAGCCCAAAGACGACACCTGCGACGTAGAGGGCGCCTATGAGGCTCTGACCAAGGTCTTCGGCATTGTGGGCATCTCGCTGGCCCGCCCCTGCGAGAAGGACAAGGACGCCATTCTGGAGTGCGCCAAGGAGTTTCTGGACGACCAGCTCCGCGCCGCCCGAACCTTTAAGGTGGAGACCAAGCGGGCCGATAAGACCTTCCCCATGACCTCCATCCAGCTCAGCCAGTATGTGGGCGGCGAGCTCCACGAGGCCTATGACAACCTGGAGGTAGACGTCCACCATCCCGAGCTCACTGTCTACGTGGAGGTGCGGGACTACGCCGCCTACGTCCACGCCCAGCCCCAGCCCGGCGCTGGTGGCCTGCCTGTGGGCATCAACGGTCGCGCCGTGTCCCTGCTGTCTGGCGGCATCGACTCCCCTGTGGCCAGCTGGATGATCGCCAAGCGGGGCGTGGCCCTGGAGATGGTCCACTTCTTCTCCTATCCCTACACCTCCCCCGAGGCCAAGGAGAAGGTGCTGGAGCTGGCCAAGCTCCTCACCCCCTACACCGGACGGCTCACCGTCCACGTGGTCCCCTTCACCGCCATCCAGGAGGAGCTGCGCCGCTCCTGTCCCGAGGAGCTCTTTACCGTCATCATGCGCCGCTTTATGATGCGCATTTCTGAGGCGGTAGCCAAGCGGTGCGGGGCCAAGGCCCTGGTTACCGGCGAGTGTCTGGGCCAGGTAGCCAGCCAGACCATGGACGCCATGATGGTCACCGGCTCTGTGGTGGATCTGCCCATCCTGCGTCCCTGCGTGGGCATGGACAAGGAGGAGATCGTCCAGATCGCCCGAAAGATCGGCACCTTTGAAACCTCCATCCTCCCCTACGAGGACTGCTGCACCGTCTTTACTCCCCGCCACCCCCGTCTGCGCCCCATGCCCGGCGAGGTTGCCGAGGCCGAGAAGAACCTGGACATCGATGCCATGGTCCAGGCGGCTGTGGACGGCATTGAGCGGGTCCAGGTAAACCTGTAAGGGAGGCGCAGATCATGTCTCATACGGTCGAAATTTTGTCCGTGGGTACTGAGCTGCTGCTGGGCAACATCGCCAACACCGACGCCCAGATGCTCTCTCAGGGACTGAGTGCCCTGGGGCTCAACGTCTACTGGCACACCGTGGTGGGCGATAACCCCCAGCGTGCCAAGGAGGCGGTAGAGCTGGCCCGACAGCGGGCGGACATCATCATCACCACCGGTGGCCTGGGGCCCACCTGTGACGACCTGACCAAAAATGTACTGGCCGAGGCTTTTGGCAAAAAGCTGGTCTATGACGAGGAATCTCTGGAGCGCATCAAGGCCTACGGCAAGGCCACTGGCCGTTCCTTGACGGAGAACAATTTTCAGCAGGCCCTGGTGCCCGAAGGGTGTACCGTCCTGACCAACGACTGGGGCTCCGCCCCCGGCTGTGCCTTTGAGGCCGACGGGGTCCATGTCATCATGCTTCCCGGCCCCCCCAGCGAGTGTACCCCCATGTTCCGCTACCGGGTGGTTCCCTACCTCCAGGCTCTGTCTGAGGGCGTCATCGCCTCTCACACCCTGAAGCTCTTCGGCATCGGAGAGTCGGCCATGGAGGCCCAGCTGCGGGATCAAATGAACGCCATGGCCAATCCCACCCTGGCCCCCTATGCCAAGGAGGGCGAGTGTGAGCTGCGGGTGACTGCCAAGGCCCCCACCATGGAGGAGGCTCAGGCCCTGCTGCTGCCCAAGGTGGAGGAGCTGAAACAGCACTTTGGCGCCCTGGTCTATGGGGTCGATGTTCCCTCTCTGGAGTTTGTGGTGGAAAACCTGCTGCGGGAGAAAGGGCTGACCATCGGCACGGCCGAAAGCTGCACCGGCGGCCTCATGGCCAAGCGGCTCACCGATGTATCCGGCGCTTCCCAGGTATTTAAGGGAGGCATCGTCTCTTATACCAACGAAGTAAAGCACAACGTTCTTGGGGTCCCCCAGGAGCTGCTGGACCAGTACGGAGCAGTCTCCGCTCCCGTGGCCCAGGCTATGGCAGAGGGGGCCCGGCGTGCTCTGGGATGTGACATTGCCCTGTCCTCCACCGGTGTGGCCGGCCCGGACAAGGACGACCGGGGCAACGAGGTGGGCACCATGTTCGTG
>CAJLCG010000102.1 GCA_905205085.1 uncultured Oscillospiraceae bacterium | reverse complement strand
CCAATATGGGCAGACGGCGGCTGCTTATGCCCTCAGCCTTTTTCCTGGCCGTGATCTATTATGAAGAGCTGTTTATGAAGCTCTTTTGTTTCCACTCCCTTTCACCAGCCGGAGTGTTTTTCACGCTGCTGTTCTCCATTCCGGCAGCGGTGCTGCTGGGACTGCTGTGCGGCGGTGTGAAGGAGCGGACGGGGCGGTGGCTGCTGGTGGTATGTACCGCCCTGCTCTCCCTGTGGATGGGCTCCCAGATCGTCTATTTCCACCTGTTCAAGACGTTTTTGACCATCTTCTCCATTACAAAGATGGCCATGGTGGCCGGAGCCTTCGGCGATATGGCGGTGGGCCAGATTCTGATGAACTGGTTCCCCATCCTGATGATGGTGCTGCCGGTGGTGCTGGCGCTGGTGTTTCGGGAGCGGATCGTCAGCGGGGAACCCCTGGTGCGGGGTGACCGGCTGCGCTGGGCAGCTGTGGCTGTGCTGGTACAGGTCGCGGGGATCGCACTGGTACTGCTGTGCGGCGGAGGCACCTTGTCTTTGCGGTATATCTATCTCCAGGCGGCGGCTCCTGAGCTGGAGGTACAGAATTTCGGGATGATCACCCAGACCCAGCTGGAAATCCGGCGGGTCCTTTTCGGTATTGATCCGGACAATCAGATCTTGCCCAAGCTGGCGGTGCGCACCTCCTCCCCCTACCAGCTGGAGGAGAAGGAAGAACCGGGACTGCATGTGATGGAGATCGACTTTGAGGCCCTGATGGAGCGGGACCAGGATGATCCGGTTCTAACCGATATGCATGAATATTTTTCCAAAGTAGAGCCCACGGCAGAAAACGAGTGGACGGGCCGCTTTGCCGGGAAGAACCTGATCTGGGTGGTGGCGGAGGGCTTCTCCACCCTGGCAATGGACCCCCAGCGCACCCCTACTTTGTGGAAGCTGTCCCATGAGGGAATTATCTGCGATAACTTCTATACGCCGCTGTGGGGCGTGTCCACCTCAGACGGAGAGTATGTGACCACCACGGGCCTGATCCCCAAGTCGGGGGTTTGGAGCTACTCCGAGTCGTCGGACAACTACATGCCCTTTGGCTTTGGCACCCTGTTCAAGGACCTGGGCTACCGCACCCTGGCCTACCACGACTACCTCTATGACTACTACGACCGTAACCTCTCCCACCCCAACATGGGATACGAGTATTACGGCATTGGCAACGGCCTGGATATGGAGATCGATGAGGAGAATTTCCCACCCTCCGACCAGGAGATGATGGAAAAGATCGTGCCCCAATTCGCGAACGAGGACCAGTTTATGGTCTATTGCCTGACGGTGAGCGGCCATTTGAAGTACGACTACCAGAGTAACTCCATGGCCCGCCGCCACTGGAACCAGGTGTCCGAACTGGGCTATTCCGAGGCGGTGACCGCCTATCTGGCCTGCCAGATGGAGCTGGAGTTGGCCATGGAGAGCCTGGTCAACCAGTTGGAAGAGGCGGGAAAGCTGGACGACACCGTGATCGTCCTCTCCGCTGACCACTACCCCTACGGCCTGACAGATGAGGAATACAGCGAGCTGCTGGGCCATGAGGTGGACCCGGTATTTGAGATCTATAAAAACACCCTGATTTTGTGGAGTGCAGATATCGACGAGCCCGTCCATGTGGATAAGTTCTGCTCCAGCCTGGATGTGATGCCCACCCTGGCCAACCTCTTTGGTCTGGAATACGACTCCCGGCTTATTATGGGACGGGATATCCTCTCTGACGAGCCCGGACTGGTCATCTTCTCCAATTACAGCTTTATCACCGACAAGGGCCGCTATGACTCCACCACGGATACCTTTGAAATGTGGGACGGCAGCGAGCCCGACCCGGACTATGTGGCAGAGCGCCTCTCAGAGGTGCAGAATCGGGTGGCCTACTCGGCATCCATTCTGGATAACGACTACTACCGGGTGGTCTTTGGTTCCTCGTGAAGGGAATAAAAAATGGCTGACATCCTTGGATGTCAGCCATTTTCTTTTTGTTTTTACAGCTCCAGACGGATGCCGTCCTTGGAGGACAGGCCGTCCTTGGAGAGCATCCGCTCCAGCACCTCCACGTCGGTGGTGATGTCCAGGGCGTCCCCCTGGAACAGCTGGTCCAGCTGCTTTTCAAAGCCCTCGACCACCTTATCCATCATGCCCTCAATGCGCTCCATGGCGGCGGTGATGTTCTCACCTGCCACCTCCTGGTCCTCCAGCTGGGCGTAGGCCCGCAGGATCTTCAGGGTAGTGGGCAGGTAGTAGCTCAAAAAGCTGTGCAGCTGGGGGGACTTATCCGGGTGCTGCCGCTGATAGTCCAGAATCTTGGCGGTAATGACGCCGATGCGGTCGATCTGCTGGCTGAGCCGGGGGTTGTCAATGGCGTCATTGACGGCACGGATCTCCTCCAGCACCGCGTCCTGAGGAGCCTCCTGCTTGGGCTGCTCCGGCTGCTTGGGCTCCTCCTTGGGGGAGTCATCCAGGCCCTCGCCGGAGACCACCAGCATTCCGCTGCCCAGATCCAGATAACCGTTGGGGAACAGGTTCTCATCCAGCATATCCTCCAGATCGTCCCGGATCTTGGCGGGAGAGGCCCCGGTGGCCGAGGCCAGGGAGGCCAGAGAGATACTGGTGCGCCGACCGATCATGGCCAGGTACTGCCGGAAGCGGCGTACCTTCTTCTGCCGGCGCAGGCCCACCAACAGGCACCCCGCGCCGCCGCCCAAAAAGCAGAAGATGGGCAGCAGATTCATCATGTCTTCCAGAAACCAGATCACATCTCCGTGGAGCAGCCAATAAAAGGCGTTGCTGGCGCTGGAGATAGAGGTAAACAGAAACACTGCGGTAAGTACAGCGCCTACAATGGTCAGCGTGCGGCCTTTGCGCTCCAGCGCGGCCAACTGGGTGTTGCGGGCCTCGGTGGTGAGCTCAGGGGCGGCTTTTGGGGAGGTGGTCCTGGCGCCCACCGGTCCGGCATCGGAGCGGCGGGTGTAGGTGGTGCCGCTGCGTCCGGAGCGCTTTTTCCCGCTCAATAGCTTGGCCACGATCATCAAAAAGCCGATGGGGGCGGCAATGCCCGACATAATGAGAACAATGGCGATGATCCAATAGGTCAGGTCGCTGTTGTTTCGGTTTCCCTTCTGGTACTGATAATTTGACATAGTGGCTGTTCCCTCCGATGGCAGGCCGCGGGGCGGTCGACTTAACAAGGATATCTTAACAGAGATGAGTCAAAATCCGATTGAGATTTTCTTAAAATTGATTAAAGCCGCATAGAATGGATGCGAGCATCCTGACAGGAAAGAGAACCTGCATGGAAAACATGATACCCCAAGGGCGTAAAAAAGTAAAGGGAGCTCCAAATATTTTGCTGCAAAGGGGAAAATTGGCGAGAAGAGTTGTAACTGTTCTGTAATTGTAAGGGGAAAAGAGGGGTGCTATAATGGGGCATGATCTCCAGAAACACGCAGGATTGGGAAGAAATATCCATACAACCGGATACTGCGTGGAGAAATAAACAGAAAAACGTGCCGGTGCAACTCCGGTGCGCGGAGGTAACGTTATATGGAAGGTAGTCGGGTCCAAAAGAATGGGGCCAACGGTCCCATGAACCCAAAGAAGAAAATGCTGCTGCTGGGAATCGGAGCGGCAGTGGTTGTATTGGCAGGGGCCTATGTGGGCCTGTGTGCCTGGGTGGGCAGCTCTCAGACCATTCTGAAGGGTGTTACTGTAGGCGGTGTGTCCGTGGGCGGCATGACCCAGGAGCAGGCCAAGTCTGCTCTGGAGGAGAGCATGGAGCAGGCCCAGAATGTCACTTTGCCGGTGGAATACGGTACCTGGAGCGGCAGCATCCAGGGCAGTGCCCTGAACCTGAACGCAGAGGACTGTGCCAAGCAGGCCTGGGAAGCGGGACGGAGCAACTTTATCGTCCGGGGCGGCGCCTATCTGGGCAGCCTGATGGGAATGGGCCAGGACGTGGAGCTGTCCCTGGATTGGAGCGAGAGCGGCAAGCAGGAGCTGAACGCTCTGCTGGACGAGGCTGACCAGCTGGCCGGCGGCGGCATCACCGAGGCCGCCTATGTGGTGGAGGGTGACGCCCTGAAAATCACCAAGGGCGTTACCGGCGTAGCCATTGACCGGGAGCAGTCGGAGCAGCAGGTGAAGCAGGCGCTGACCGACGAGATCAGCCAGAAGCTGCGGGGCGAGACGGCCCAGGCCGAGACGGTGACCCTCACCGCCCACGAGGAGAGTCCCCGGGAGCCTGATTTTGATGCCATGTATGAGGAGCTGCACACCGAGCCTGTGGACTCCACCGTGGACCCGGAGACCTATCAGGCCACCGATTCCGTAGTGGGCGTGGACTTTGATGTGGAGCAGGCCAAGGCGGCCTACCAGTCTGCCGCCGAGGGCGAGACGGTCTCCATCCCCCTCACCCTGACCCAGCCCAAGGAGACCAAGGAGAGCCTGCAGGCCAAGCTGTTCCGGGATCTGCTGGGCAGCGGTACTACCAATGTCAGCGGCTCCTCCAACCGCAAGCACAACGTAAAACTGTCTGCCCAGGCCTGTAACGGCGTGGTGCTCATGCCCGGCGAGGTGTTCTCCTATAACAACACCACCGGCAGCCGCACCGCGGCCAAGGGCTACCTGTCCGCGCCGGTGTACTCCGGCGGCGCCTCGGTGGACGAGGTGGGCGGCGGTATCTGCCAGACCTCCTCTACCATCTACTACGCGGTGCTCCATACCACCTTGGAGGTGGTGGAGCGCAGAGCCCACATGTACAACACCGGATATGTGGATGAAGGCATGGATGCTACGGTATACTATGGTTCCACGGACTTCCGCTTTAAGAACAACACCAACTACCCGGTGAAGATCGTCACCCGCAGTTATGACCAGGGCGGCAGGCGCAAGCTCACCGTGGAGATCTACGGTACCAACGAGACGGGCTACTACGCCGTGCCCAAGAGCACTACCTACGATTGGGTTTCTCCTACCACCCAGTATAAGGCGGATTCCTCCATTCCCCGGGGAACCACCAAGGTGGACAGCAAGCAGAACCCCTATACCGGCGTCAGCGCCAGCACTTACCGCTATATCTACGACAAAAACGGCAACCTGGTGGAGAAGCAGCAGATGACCTCCAGCACCTACAAGATGCGTCCCAAGACCATTTTGTATAACCCCGCGGACGGCGATCCCTCCACCTGGGTCAACGGTGTGCCGCCTCAGCCCCAGCCCGAACCTCAGCCTGAGCCGGAGCCCCAGCCCGAGCCTCAGCCCGAACCGGAGCAGCCCATCGACTCCGGCAGCCAGGGG
The DNA here is from genome assembly GCA_905205085.1 of uncultured Oscillospiraceae bacterium. GTDB lineage: Bacteria > Bacillota > Clostridia > Oscillospirales > Oscillospiraceae > Lawsonibacter. Next base: position 2,617 of record CAJLCG010000102.1, on the reverse strand, counting down.
ACCGATTCCGGTGCCTCCTCGTCCAGCAGCACGCCGGACCAGTCGGCAGGAGGGGCAAGCAGCCAGGTATCCTGAAGGAGCAAAGCATGTTTCAAGGTTTTTCACAGCAAGCAGTGGATTTCCTGTGGGGAATTCGCTTCAACAACGAACGCAGCTGGTTTTTGGAGCACAAGCAGGAGTATCTGACTTATGTGGCCGAGCCCCTGCGCCAGCTGGGGGAGGAGGTCCAGCAGGTCATGGAGGAGAAGTACCCGGAGCTGGGACTGAACCTCCATGTCTCCCGGATCTATCGGGATGCCCGGCGGCTCCACGGCCGTGGCCCTTATAAGGACCACCTGTGGCTGACCCTGCGCCGGCCCAAGGAGCGGTGGGTCAGCCTGCCCGCCTTCTATTTTGAGATTGCCCCGGAGTATTACAGCTTCGGGATGGGCTGCTATGATCCCACCCCCGTTACCATGGCCAAGCTGCGCGCCCGCATTGACCGGGACCCCAAGCCGCTGGAAAAGCTGGCCCGGAAGCTGAAGGGCTCCGGCTTTGAGCTGGAGGGGGAGATGTACAAACGACCCAAGGGAGACCCGGGGCCGCTGCTGTCCCCCTGGTATAACCGCAAGAGCATCTCGCTGACCCGGGATGAGAACTGCGAGGGGCTGCTGTTCCAGCCGGAGCTGGTGGAGCAGGTGGCCCAGGGCTTTTGTTTTCTCAAGCCATACTATGAGTATCTGATGGATCTGGCCGGCGACCCGCCGCCGGAGACCATGTAAAAAAGGGCGTGCCTGTGGGCACGCCCCTTTTTGCAAGTGATTTTCAAAGAACTTGCAAAATGAATTGTAATTTCCTCCAAAAACCGTTGACAAATTCCGGGCCCAGTGCTATATTATAGCCAGAAAGGGTGATACCAATGTGGTAGCAAACCTCGATACCAGATTACACCTGATCCGACAGCAGAAAGTTGAGATATATCAAATCCCTGGTAAATCAAAAACATAAGCTGTCAAACCTGTATCGGAACACAGATCGATCCCAAGGAAAACAAAGGAACCTAATCATCCAAGGCAAGTTTTATATCCTAGAATTCCAAATCAGCATTGTGACATTCGGGAAACCTTGTTAGTACCCGGCGGACCAGGAAAAACTCTTGAGAGTTTGGTAAGCTGAAGAGAAATCAAGATCCGAAGGCAGAGAAGAATTCCAGCGGTACAAGAAATGCCAGGGAAATCAAAGTAGGACCTTCGTAAACCAACGGTAAGCTCTGAGCCCCAATACAAAGATCAGCTGGTAGGATAGCGTGTATATCTGGTTACGCAGATACCACAGGAAGTTACAGGAAGCATGAGATCGCACAACAGTACAGAACCTCATAAGCGAGGATGCACGGCGAAGTAAGCGCGCGGCAACTAAAGTTGAATGTCAGAAATCGATATCCTGTAAGCGGAACGTGTGGTAAATGCGAATCAATAGAAAGTGAGGTAACCATATGATGTTAGATAACAAGAACCACCAGAAATGACCCTTGACTGCATTGGATTACGAAACAAGCAGTCAAGGGTCATTTCTTTTGCTATGATATAAAGTGGAAGCGGGCGCAGGCCCGTTTTTTTTTCCGGCCTGTTACAACAGCAGAGAGATCAGTGGGATGGAAATGAGACACAGCAGGCTGGAGAGAAAGACAGCCCGGGAGGCCAGCTCCTTATCCGAGTGATAGCTCTCTGCTAGAATGGCGCTGATAGCCGGAGCAGGCATAGCCATAATGATCAGGGTAACCCCCACCACCAGAGGGTTGGAGATGGGCAGCAGGCGCAAAATTGCCCAGGTGAGCACCGGGAAGAGGATCAGGCGCAGGAAGGTGACGGAAAAGACGTCCCGATCCCGCAGCAGATCCCCTACACGGCCCTCTGTCAGGTTCATGCCGATGACCAGCATGGACAGCGGAGTGGTAACATTGGAGAGGTAAGTGAGGGGGGCGGAGAGGGTGCTGGGGATGGAGAGACGGCACAGATACAGCACCAAACCCAATACGGTGGCGCAGTTGACTCCGGTCAGCAGGATAGAGCGCCAGGAGGGCGGCGGGGTGTTGTCTTGGGCGTCGTGATCCATGCACATGAGCTTGGGCCCCAGGGTATAGGCCAGCAGATTGAAGGGGATACCCAGAAAGACAGCCAGTGCCAGGCCCTCCTCCTGGAACAGTGCCAGTGCCACCGGAAAGCCCATAAAACCGTTGTTGCTGAACATGCTGGAGAAGATCCATACCCCTCGTCGCCCTTGCGGGACCCGGAAAAGGCGGCTGGCCGGCAAGGCCAGCAGGCCGTAAAGAGCAAACAGAGCCGCACCCAATACCGCGATGAGCACCCCGTCCCGGATAAAGGCGGCGTCATAGGGCCGTACCAGGGAGGTAAGGATGGTAGCAGGCAGAGTGACCTGCATCAGCAGATTGCTCAGCAGTTTGGTAGAAGAGGCGGGGAGGACCTGAAATTTTACCGCAGCATATCCCACTGCGATAAGCAGAAACAGGCCCGCCAGATTGGAGAAGACATCTCCCATATTCAGCATGGATCAAGCTCCTTTCCACGGGATGCTGAAACACTCCCGACACAAGGCGGCGGCCGGCGCATATGCGCCG
>CAJLCG010000101.1 GCA_905205085.1 uncultured Oscillospiraceae bacterium | reverse complement strand
CATGAAGATGGAGATCGAGGTCTCCGCTCCCGTGGACGGCACCGTCAAGTCCGTGTCCGCTGTGGTGGGCACCGCCGTCAACACCGACGACCTGCTGGTCACCCTGGGCTGAGTCTAACCTGGGAATACATCCAAGTTTATTCCGCCCCCTCCAAGCGAGGGGGCGGATTTTTTCTGCCCAAACCTGAAACCAAAGGGCGGGAAGCTGTGTTTATAGGGTAGACGCGTCAAAACAGAGAGGAGGCGGAGAACATCGACGAGCAAGAGATGCTGAGGCGGCTGCATCGGGGCGACCCGGCGGGACTGGAGGCGCTCATCGAGCGTTACACCCCCTATGTTGCCGCCATTGCCGCCCGAATGATACCGGGCTGCCCCCAGGAGTGGGAGGAACTGACGGCCAACGTTTTTCTGTGTGCCTGGCGGGAACGAAAGAAGCTGCAGCCGGGAAAGGTGAAGAGCTGGTTGGCCACGGTAGCCCGGAACCGGGCGCTGAATCGGCTGAGAGAACGGCGGGAGCTGCTGCCCCTGGAGGAAGATATCCTGGTACTGGCCCAGGACAGCCCTCAGCGGGAGCTGGAGGCCCAGGAAGCGGCACAGCTGGTGCGGGCGGCGCTGGATACTTTGGAACCAGAGGACCGAGAGCTATTTGTCCGCCACTACTACTATGGTCAGACCGTGGAAAAGGCGGCGGAGGAGATGGAAATGAACTGCTCTACCGCCAAGACCCGGCTGCGCCGGGGCCGGGAAAAGCTGAAACGGCAGCTGGAACGGGAGGGATACATCTTTGAAGAAGCTTGAGATTTCCAAACTGATGAACGGGTATGTGGACGAGGAATTGCAGCCCAGAGAAGGGCTTGTGGACCGGGAGCGAGTCAAGGAACTGGTGCGCGCCCGGGGGTGCCGGAGACGTGTGCAGAAGCGGCGGGTCCTGTTGGTCGCAGCGGCGCTGGCTGTGTGCCTTGGGCTGGTGGGCTGGAGCGCAGAGGTGTACGGAGAGCGGATCTTTCAGCTGGTGGGTGGTGGCCGGGTCACCATCAGCGACAGCGGAGGAGAGGGCTATGTGGAGGGCCATCCTTCAGACGGCTATGATGAGAATGGACAGCCTCTGGTGGTCTCTTTGGAAGAGGGCCGACTGTGGGTGGTGGCCCGTGGCCAGCGGGTGGATGTCACCGATCGGGTGGATGAGAACACGCCCTATGTGGATACCTGGTGGGACGAGGGGGGGAACCTCTATTATGTGATCATAGGAGGGACCCCGGAGGACTACGGCTGGTATGAAGGTGTCACCGTCCCGGACGGTTCCGGAGGAGGAAACGGCGTACTGAGCAGCCGTACCGACATTTCGCCGGAGGAGCAGACCGACCCGGAGTGGTTTACTCGAGGCCGGGAGCAGGTACGGGAACAGTGGTATGCCCGGTGGCAAGAAAACCAAAAATAAATCGCAGCCAGGGGCGGCGGGAGAACTTCCCGCCGCCCCTTTTGCCTTATGGGGCAAACTGACTAGGGACGCCCGACGTTAAGGAGAACCTTGCGGCATTTTAAACAAGATTTAAGACCGGTCTACTTGAAAAGCCCCTGGAAACATGGTACACTGACTTGGAATAGAACAAGTGATGGACCCGGTTCGGGTCTGACGGATAACAGGAGGATGCTGTGAAAGGAATCGTATTGGCTGCCGGAAAGGGCACCCGACTCTACCCCATGACCAAGCCGGTGTGCAAGCCGCTGCTGCCTGTGTATGACAAGCCCCTGATCTACTATCCCCTCGCCATTTTGATGCAGGCGGGAATTTCGGATGTCATGGTCATCGTGCCCCCGGATGAGACGGATACCTTCCGGGCTCTGCTGGGAGACGGCGAGCAGTTTGGCCTGAAGATCACCTACGCGGAGCAGCCGGTGGCCCGGGGCATCGCCGATGCCCTGCTCATCGGCCGGGAGTTTGTGGGGGAGGACCGGGTATGCCTGGTGCTGGGGGACAATATCTTCTATGCACCCACCCTGGGTGATACCTTGAAGAAGGCCGCCGCCAACGAGAAGGGGGCCACTGTGTTCGGTTACTGGGTAGAGGACCCCCATCCCTTCGGCGTAGTGGAGTTTGATAAGGACGGTAAGGCCATCTCCATTGAGGAGAAGCCCCGCCATCCCAAGTCCAATTATGTGATTCCCGGTTTGTACTTCTATGACAACCAGGTCATGGAGATCGCCGGAAATCTGAAGCCCTCCGCCCGGGGCGAGCTGGAGATCACCGATGTGAACCTGGAGTACCTCCACCGGGGACAGCTCCAGGTGGTGCCTCTGGAGAAGGACTTCACCTGGCTGGATGCTGGTACGGCGGACAGCCTGCTGGACGCCGGACGGACCATTAAGGAGATCCAGGACGAGACAGGCCGGTATGTGGGCTGTCTGGAGGAGCTGGGACTCCAGGAGGGTTGGATTGATCAGGACCACGTCCACGCCATCGGCGATGAGCTGAGCATGACCCTGTACGGGAAATACCTCCAGTGTCTATAAACAAGAAAGAGGGCCGCGCGGCCCTCTTTTTAAACGAAAGGGGAAGAGAATATGAACGCAATTGGTGCTTATTTTAGTCCTTCGGGAGGAACCAAGCGGGCCTGTGAGCTGGTAGGCGGCCTGTTTGATGCAAAGGAGTATGTAGATCTGGGAGGCCGTACCCGGGCCCAGCGGAATTTCAGCAAGGACGAGCTGCTGGTGCTGGCCGTGCCGGTGTATGCCGGGCAGATGCCGGCGGTGCCCGGTCTGCTGGATGGTCTGAAGGGGGAGAACACCCCTTGTGTGATTCTGGCCACTTACGGAAACCGCCACTATGACGAGACGCTGGCCCAGGTCAAGCGCATCCTGGGGGAGAAGGGCTTCCGGTGCGCCGGAGCTGCCGCGGTGATTACCCCCCACATCTTTGCACCCACGCTGGGTGCGGGTCGCCCGGATGAGCAGGACATGGAGAAGCTGGGGCAGTTTGCCCAGGGTGTGAAGGAGAAGCTGGCCGGAGAGGACTGGGCGGAAGCCGCTGTGCCCGGCAATCCCAATCCGCCCCCCAAGCCCGCCGTGCCGGTGAAGAAAGACCGGGACTGGGACACCTGCCTGGGCTGCGCCATCTGCGCCAAGGCCTGCCCCACCGAGGCCATGGACCTGAAGACCCTCATGTGGGCGGATGACAAGTGCATCAGCTGCATGTCCTGTGTCTCTGCCTGCCCCACTGGCGCCCTGGGCTTTAACAGCTCTCTGCTGGCCCAGAAGCTGACTGCTAACTTCTCCGCCCGCCGGGAGGTGGAGACCTTCCTGGAGGGCTGAGTGTGAAGAGCATCCTCATGCTGGCCACTGGAGGCACCATCGCCTCCAAAGACAGCGGGGAGGGACTGACCCCTGCCATTACGTCCGAAGAGATCCTGGGCTATGTCCCCGCCATCGGGCAGCTGTGCCAGGTGGAGACAATCCAGCTGATGAATCTGGACAGCACCAACATCGGCCCCAGCCACTGGCTGGAGATGGCCCGGGCGGTGGAGGAGCATTACGATGCCTACGACGGCTTTGTGATCACCCACGGCACCGACACCATGGCCTACACCGCCGCGGCCCTGTCCTACCTAATTCAGTATTCGCAAAAGCCCATTGTCATTACCGGATCGCAGAAGTCCATCTGCCTGGAGAACACCGACGCCCGGCTGAACCTCTATAACAGCTTTCTCTACGCTGCGGCGGAGGGTTCCCACGGGGTGAGCCTGGTCTTTGACGGCAAGGTGATCCTGGGCACCCGGGCCCGGAAAGAGCGCACCAAGAGCTTTAATGCTTTCTCCAGCGTGGACTACCCCGAGTTGGCGGTTATCCGGGACGGAAAGCTGATCCGTTACCTGGCTGAGCTGGAGTACCGCCCCAGGCCGGTGTTTTACCACCAGCTGGAGGAGCGGGTGCTGCTGCTCACCCTGATTCCCGGCATGGGGGCCGACGCCCTGGAGGCCCTGCGGGACCGGTATGAGGCGGTGATTTTGCAGAGCTTCGGCGTGGGCGGCCTGCCCGGCGGCGCGTCGGGACCCCTGGCCTGGGCCATGGAGTCCTGGCTGGAGGCGGGCAAGACCATCGTCATGATGACCCAGGTGCCCTATGAGGGCAGCGACATGGAGGTCTATCAGGTGGGCTACCAGGTGAAGGAAAAGTACCAGCTCATGGAGGCATACAATATGACGCTGGAGGCGGCTACCGCCAAGCTTATGTGGGCTCTGGGGCAGACACGGGAGAGCGGACAGGTGCGGCGGCTGTTTGAGCAGCCGGTACAGTTTGACCTGATCCGGTAAAATGACTTTTCAAACAAAAAAGAGCGGAATCCAGAGAGGGAATCAATGGATTCCGCTCTTGCGCATTTGGGGATTTTGTGGCAGAATAGGGAGCGATGAAGCTAATATAGAAGAGGTAAGGAGGCGCTGTTGTGAAGAGATTGCGGGCTGCTGCGGCCATGATACTGGTACTGGTGCTCTTATGTACCGCCTTGCCCTGCGCCGTCCTGGCTGCGGGGGAGGGGGGGAGCCACGAGACCACGGTGCTCTTTACCCACGACCTCCACTCCCATTTCCTGCCTCAGACTACGGCCGACGGCGGGGAGTCAGGGGGCTATGCCCGGCTGGCTACCGTACTCCAGCAGGAGCGCGCTCAGCATCCGAACGCTCTGACCCTGGACGGTGGCGACTTCTCCATTGGCTCCCTCATTCAGACCTTATATACCTCCAAGGCGCCGGAGCTGCGCACCATGGGGGCCCTGGGCTATGACGCCACCACCGCCGGCAACCACGAGTTTGACCACGAGGGACTGGGGTTTGCCCGGATGCTCACCGCCGCACGCAACAACGGGGATACGGTGCCTGCTCTGCTGATGGCAAATTATAAGCCCTCGGCCGATAATCCCGACCAGCTGGATATCCAGCGGGCCATGTCTGCCTATGGCGTAAAGGACTATATACTTCTGGAGCGGGGAGGCGTGACCTACGGTATCTTCGGCCTGATGGGTACCGACTCCGATGACTGTGCTCCCACCTCCGGCTTTACCCTGGAGGACCCCGTGGATGCCGCCAAGCGGTGCGTAAAGGCCCTGGAGGAGCAGGGAGCGGAATTTATCATCTGTCTGTCCCACAGCGGTACCAACGCCAAGGCCAGCAAGTCTGAGGACCAGCAGCTGGCCAAAAAGGTGGACGGCATTGACCTCATTATCTCCGGCCACACCCACACCACCCTGGAAGAGCCCATTGTGGAGGGGGATACCTACATCGTTTCCTCCGGGCCTTTCTGTGAGAACCTGGGCTCGATCACTCTGGAGTGGACTGAGGACGGAGAAAAGACCTTAAAGGATTATCACTTGACACCTATTGATGAGACAGTAGCGGAGGACCAGACCATCGCCACTCTGGTGGAGGACTGGAAAAATCAGGTGAGCTCCAGCTACCTCTCTTCCTACGGCCTGAGCTATGATCAGGTGCTCACCACCAGCGACTATGACATGCCCAAGCCGGAAAATAAGGACCGGGTGGACAACGCCCTGGGCAACCTGGTGGCGGACGCTTACCACTGGGCATCCACCACTCTGGTGGAGGACGCCCCCGATGTAGAGACGGTGGCAGTGGTGGCCGACGGAGTGCTCCGGGCCCCCCTGTATCAGGGGAACATCACCACCTCCCAGGCCTTTGACGTATTGTCCATGGGCGTGGGGGAGGACGGAAAGTCCGGCTACCCCCTGGTGTCCTGCTACCTCACCGGCAAGGAGCTGAAGGCGGTGATGGAGGTGGACGCCTCCGTGTCCCCCATCATGACGGGTACCCAGCTCTACATGTCCGGGGCCCAGTATTCCTTCAATACCCACCGGCTCATCTTCAACCGGGTGACCGACGCTCAGCTGGAGGAGCCCGCCTACGCCGTGAATTTTGGTTCCCAGAGCCTGAGCAAGCTGGAAAACGACAAGCTCTACCGTGTGGTCTCCGGGATGTACTCCGCCCAGATGCTGGGCACTGTGAAGGATAAATCCTTCGGCATCCTGTCTATTGTCCCTAAGGATGAGAATGGGGAGGCCATCACCGACTTCTCCACCCGCATCCTCCGGGATAAAAACGGCAATGAGATCAAAGAGTGGTACGCCCTGGCAGCCTATCTCCAGAGCTTTGGTACCGACGGTGTCCCTTCCCACTATGAGGCGGGCAGCTGCAAGACCATCAGCACCAGCTGGAACCCCATCGAGCTGGTGAAGAACCCCAGCCTGTTTTCTGTGGGCCTGGTGCTGGTTCTCATCCTGGTGGTGCTGCTGGTGGTGTTCCTGGTGCGTACCCTCATTCGCCGGGGCCGCAGAAGACGGGGCGGAGGCTACCGCCGTCGGCGGTTCTTGTAAGGGGAAATCCCTTTTCAGATGTTGTTGTCCCTGCGCGGCTGGGCCGCGTATACATATAAGAAACGCAGGGAGGCGCTCTGACGCAAGCCGGAGGACCGAAGTGCGGTTCGAGGAGGAAAAACAGTGAAACAGTATGAGATCGCAAAGAAGAAGGTGCTCACGCCGGAGATCAGCCAGATCTCTGTCTATGCACCGCTGATCGCTGCCAAGGCAAAGGCCGGTCAGTTCATCATCCTCCGTGTGGATGGGGAGGGGGAGCGTATTCCTCTGACCATCTCCAGCGCGGCGGATGACCTGGTCACCGTGATCTACCAGAAGGTAGGCGCCACTACGTTGGCTCTGGATCAACTCAATGAGGGCGATTGCCTGCACGACTTCGTGGGCCCTCTGGGTGAGCCGACCCATGTGGAAGGATACGGCCGCGTGGCGGTCCTGGGCGGCGGCCTGGGTTGTGCCATTGCGCTGCCGGTGGCCAAGGCCCTGCACGAGGCTGGCAATCAGGTGGACCTGATCGGCGGCTTCAAGACCAAGGACATCGTCATCCTGGAGGAGGAGATGGGCAAGGCCTGCACCGACCTGCACATCTGCACCGACGACGGCACCTACGGCTACCACGGCTTTGTCACCGGGAAGCTGGAGGAGCTCATCAACAGCGGCGTGAAGTTCGATCACGTGTTTGCCATCGGCCCGCTGATGATGATGAAGTTTGCCTGCAAGCTCACTGAGAAGTACAACATCCCCACCACCGTCAGCATGAACCCCATCATGATCGACGGCACCGGCATGTGCGGCGGCTGCCGGCTGACCGTGGGCGGCGAGGTGAAGTTTGCCTGCGTGGACGGCCCCGACTTCGACGGCCATCAGGTGGACTTTGACGAGGTCATCGCCCGCAATGCCACCTATCGTGATTTTGAGTCCAAGGCGAAAGAGGCCCACCTCTGCCGTCTGGGAGGAGGTGCCCTCAATGGCTAATATGCAGATGAACAAGACCCCCATGCCCGAGCAGGAGCCCCAGGTTCGTAACCACAACTTCCTGGAGGTGGCTCAGGGCTACACTGCTGAGCAGGCCGTCAACGAGGCCAAGCGGTGCATCCACTGCAAGAACCCCGCCTGTGTTTCCGGCTGCCCCGTGGGCATTCCCATTCCTGACTTTCTGGCGAAGGTAGCGGAGGAGGACTTCGCTGCCGCCTATGAGATTCTCTCCAACGCCAACGCTCTGCCCGCCATCTCTGGCCGCGTCTGCCCCCAGGAGAACCAGTGCGAGGGCAAGTGCGTCCGCGGCGTGAAGGGCGAGCCCGTGGCCATCGGCCGTGTGGAGCGCTTTGTGGCTGACTGGGCCGCCGAGCAGGGCATTGCCAACGTGGCTACCGCCCCCAAGAACGGCCATAAGGTGGCTGTCATCGGCTCCGGCCCTGCCGGTCTGACCTGCGCCGGTGAGCTGGCCCGCATGGGTTACTCCGTCACCGTGTTCGAGGCCTTCCACACCGCCGGCGGCGTGCTGACCTACGGCATCCCCGAGTTCCGTCTGCCCAAGGCCATCGTGGCCCGTGAGGTGGACAACCTGGTGAAGATGGGCGTGGACATTGAGCTGAACATGGTCATCGGCAAGATCCTTACCATCCCCGAGATCTTTGAGCGGGGCTATGAGGCGGTGTTCATCGCCTCCGGCGCCGGCCTGCCCATGTTTATGAAGATCCCCGGCGAGGG
>CAJLCG010000100.1 GCA_905205085.1 uncultured Oscillospiraceae bacterium | reverse complement strand
ATTTTTTTCTTTCAAAAGCCTTTTTATATCCTCAATTCCCGGCTGACTTTTTCACAGGGAGAGAGTGAAGAAAGCGCGCTTTTGCGCGATGCTGTGTTCTAAAAAAGGCTGTTGCGCCATGATATGTGCAACAGCCTCGGGGGGATGGTTTATTTTACGCTTTCAAGGAAGCGGACAAAACCGGCACGGCCGGCTTCATCCAGCTTGTACACACCGGCATCTGCCAGCACCTGCGCAAACACATGACCCACCTCGTCCTGTAGGATGGTGTGGACGTTATCTGCGTTCAGCTCCGGGTGCTTTGCAAGGATCTCTTCCGCCCACTCGGCATGCTTTTGCAGGGCTTCGGGGTACTCTGCGGTGGGCAGATGCGCCACCAGCACATCTGCAAGGTCGAACAGCTCCTGCTTCAGACGGCTGGGCAGCACGGCCAGACCCATCACCTCAATGAGGCCGATGTTCTCCTTTTTGATGTGGTGCAGCTTTGCATGGGGATGGTACACACCCAGCGGATGCTCCGGGGTGGTGATGTTGTTGCGCAGCACCAAATCCAGCTGATACTTGCCGTCCCGCATCCGGGCAATGGGGGTGATGGTGTTGTGGGGCTCGCCATCGGTCTCGGCAAAGATAAAGCAGCTCTCGTCGGTGTAGCCGCGCCAAGCGGTCAGCAGCTTATCGGCCAGCTCTACAAGGCGTGCATCATCCGCACAGGTCAGGCGGATGCAGCTCATGGGCCAGTGCACGATGCCGGCCTCCACATCCTCAAAGCCGGGGAATACCCAAGCCTTTTCAATGGGGGCTTTAGCCATGGCAAATTCGTAGTGACCACCCTGGAAATGGTCATGGCTCAGGATGCTGCCGCCCACGATGGGCAGGTCAGCGTTGCTGCCCACAAAATAGTGGGGGAACAGACCCACAAAATCCAGCAGCTTGCGGAAGGTTGCCCGCTCGATTTTCATAGGGGTGTGTTGGTTGTTGAACACGATGCAGTGCTCATTATAGTAAACGTAGGGACTGTACTGCAAATTCCACGCGCTGTCGTTGATGGTCAGCGGGATGATGCGGTGATTCTCGCGCGCGGGGTGGTTCATGCGGCCTGCGTAGCCCTCGTTCTCCGCGCACAGCTGGCACTTGGGGTAAGCGCTCTGGGGCGCAAGTTTTGCGGCGGCAATGGCCTTGGGGTCCTTTTCCGGCTTGGACAGGTTGATGGTGATATCCAAGTCACCGTATTCGGTCTTGGTGACCCACTTCAGGTCGCGCTTGATGCGGTAGCGGCGGATGTAATCGGTGTCCTGACTAAACTTGTAAAACCAGTCGGTAGCGGCCTGCGGACCTTCGTTCTCGTACCGCTCCTCGAAGTTTGCGCGCACGATGCTAGGGCGCGGGGTCAGCACGCCCATCAGCTTGGTATCGAACAGATCGCGTGCGGTGGAGTTGTCCGCGCACACGCCGCGGGCAACAGCATCGTCCACGAGAGTCTTAAGGATGCTTTCCAGATCGGTATAGCACACCTCGCCCTCCGGGGCAGTAAAGTCGTCCAGCTGCATGGTCATCAGCAGTTGGTTGCGGATATAGATCTCGTCATCGGGCAGGATCAGCCCGGTGTCCAGCCCGTAGTTCACGAGCTGCTGGATGGCAGTGGGGATCACAGCACAGCACCTCCTTCGGGACGGATGCTCAGCACATGGCAGCGGCCAGCGCCGAGGATCTTCTCCATGTTGGTCTTAAAGTCTGCCAGCATCTCCACCGGCACAAAGGCCTGCACCGTACCGGCAAAACCGCCGCCGTGCACGCGTACAGCGCCCTTGCCGCCCAGATAATGCTTGGCAGCGGCGATAGTCACAGCCACCTCCTGATGCTCCTTGTAACCGGCGGGGATCACGTTCTGCAAATACTCCCAGCTGCTGTCGCCGGAGGCAGTCACCATCTGCAAAAAGGCGTCAAAGTCGCCCTCGCGCAGGGCAGCTACCTGCTGGGGTACGCGGTCGTTGTCGGCGTAGAAGTGGAAGGCGCGCAGCACAGCGCGGTCGCCGCACTGCTTGCGGCAGGCCGGGACATTTGCAAGGAAGGTCTCGAAAGGCACGTCCCGCAGCACCTCGCCGCCGCACACAGCGGCCACAGCGCGGCACTCGTTGGGGATGGCGGCGTACTCGTCGGTCAGGTCGGCATGGTCTGCGCCGGAGTCCAGAATGCACAGCGCCAGACCGGCCTTGGAAAAGTCCACCTGCACCGGCTCCACATCGGGGTTTGCCTTGTCGGCAAAGTCGATGGTGATAATGTTGCCCACGCTGGGATCCATCAGGCCGCAGGGCTTGCCAAAGTAGACGTTCTCTGCCCACTGGCCGATCTGTGCAATGGCGATGGGGGAGACCTTTTCTGCCATGAAGCAGTCGTTCAGGATCACGCCGACCAGCACCTCAAAGGCGGCAGAGGAAGAAACGCCGCTGCCCTTGGGCACGTTAGAGGAGATGTACACGTCCAGGCCGGACAGCTTTGCGCCACGCTGACGGAAAGCCTCGCACTCGCCGCGCAGTAGGGAAGCAGTGGTGTTCTCTTCCTCCTTGCGGGCGGTCAGGTCGTCAAGGTCGATGACGCACAGGTCGTACCCCTCGCTCTGCACGCGCAGCTGGTTCAGGCTGTTGGGAGCGGCAGCGGCGATCATGTCAATGTTCACGCTGCCAGCCAGCACACGGCCGTGCTGGTGGTCGGTGTGGTTGCCGCCGATCTCGGTGCGGCCGGGGCCGCTGAACAGAGCGGCAGCGGTATCTTCGGCGGGGGAGAAGGCGGCCTGGAATTCCTCTACCACCCGCAGGGCACGGGCACGGGCGGCAGCCAGGCTGCTGTCTGCCCCGTCCAGGGCGTACAGGCTGGCAAGGATCTGGTCACACTCTCCGGCGGACAGGGAACGGCGCAAAGATTCACAAGTTCGCATGGTGGTCACCTCATTTATTTTTTGTTGTACCTAGTATATTTATTTTTTACTAAAAATTCAATCTGGCAGTTTGCACAATTATTTACTAAAAAATTCAGCACTTAGACGGACCGGTACTTTCGCGCAGGGAGAGGGAGGGGGGGACTACTACTTTTTGGGGCCAGGTGCGGGGGGCGGGGACGCTGCCCAGCACCCGGTCAGCCAACAGACGCAGGGCGGCATTGGCCATCTCCTGGGTATGGACGGACACCGAGGTGAGGGCGGGACGTACCAGGGCGGAGCGAGGGGTATCGTTGAAGGAGACCACAGACAGATCCTCTGGAATCCGCAGCCCTAAATGCTCCGCGGTTCGCGCCGCCGCCAGGGCGATCTCCTCGTTGGCACACAGCAGGGCGGTGGGGCGATTCTGGGGATGGGAGAGCAACTCCGTGAGGTTTGGCTCGATGGCCCGCCCCTGCATGGGGCAGGGGACCACCTGGCATGTTAAATCAGACTGGGGAGCGGTAAGATGGAGAAAGGCCTGGTAACGGGGCTCCGGTCCCGGCTGACCGTAGGGGCGGTCCGCAGGGCCGGCGAAGGCCAGACGGCGGTGCCCCAAGGCGGTGAGGGCCTCCAGAGCCAGGCGGATGCCCAGCTCATAGCCCAGCTCCACCGAGTCATAGCGGATCTCATCGGGGGAGAAGTCCAGAAAGACCAGCTGTTTGGAGATGGACTCCAGGGCCTGAATCTGCTCCGGCGGAAAATAGCCCACCGCCACAATACCGTCCACCGTCTCACCCTCGGGCAGAAGGAAGCCGCCCTCCCGGTGCTCCAGGGGGACGCAGGCATATTTCCGTTCCTGGCAGCCCTGACGCACGTGGTTGCCCAGGTAGAGAAAATAGGGGTCATCCAGCTGACGGGAGCCGGAGAGCATCTCGGCCAATCCCACCCGCATCAGGGGCTTGGGGGCCCGGCCCCGGCGGCTTTTTGAGGCGGAGTAGTTTAAACGACCAGCCTCCTCCAGGACCCGGCGTCGGGTCTCCTCACTGACGGAGAGGGTGGGGTCGGCGTTGAGAATGCGCGAGATGGCCGCTGGAGAGCAGCCGGTACGGTCAGCTAATTCTTTCAGGGTCGCCATGGTGATTCCTCCAGTTTCTTGTTCTCTTTAAAGATACCGCGTTTTGCCCCGGGTGACAAGAGAAAAGCCACAAAAGCCGTTCCGATTTCTTAAATATAAGTGGAGAAGATGGACAAAAGCCCTTGACAAGAAAGTGTGTTACTCATATAATACACTTAGAAAGTGTACTAGCCAAGTAATACGGTTGAAAGGAGGGAGGACCTTGCTTGCCTTTGATTCCTTCCGCATGGAAGAAGGAGTGCCCATCTATTTGCAGATCATGCGTTTTGTGCAGCGCTCGGTGGCGGCCGGGACGGCACAGGACCAGGAGGAGCTGCCTTCCCGCCGTACTTTGTCCGCCCTGCTGGGGGTCAATCCCAACACGGTGCAGAAGGCCTACCGCCTGCTGGAGGAGGAGGGACTGATGGAGTCCCGCTCCGGAGCCAAGAGCGTACTGACGCTGGATGAAAGGAAGGTGCGTGACGTGCGGACCAAGCTGCTGGAGGGCGAGATTGCCGTGCTGGTAGCCGCCCTGAAGGAGACGGGCAGCTCCAAGGAGGAGGCCCTGGATTTGGTGGCCCGGCTATGGGACCGGGAAGGAGGAGAACCATGAGACGCTATGCTGCCTTGTTTCAACTGATGGTGCGCAGCACGATCTATAAGCTGCTGGCGGTGATGGCAGTGATGGGGGCGGTCCAGGTTGGCTTGTTTGCCTTTCAGGTGCAAAAGATCTGGAGCCATGCCCAGGTCATGGCCGATGGAGTGGACGTAACGGCGTACTATCCCTACGGTATCGCGGATGTGGTGAGCAACGCCAGTCTTCAAACGGTGTGGTTTTGGGGCGTGGTCATCTTTTGTGAGATCCTGGTGTTTATGGCGGGGCGGGGCTCGCTCTATACCATGGACCGGCTGGGCCTGTCCCAAAGAGGACGGAATCTGCTGTACAGCCTCTACCACACCATGGCCCTGGTGGTGCTGTTCGCCTTTCAGGCGGCGGTGGCGGTGGGCCTGTGTCTGCTCTACAGCAAAATGGTAGACGGGGCCTATGTGGGTCCGCAGACTATATTCCTGGCGTTCTACCGGGTGCCCCTGTTCCACAGTGTGCTGCCTCTGGGAGACTGGTTCCGGTGGCTTTTCAACCTGGTGGTGCTGGTCTGTTTGGGAATCGCCACTGCTGAGGGGGGACAGATTGTCCGGAATGGAAAGCGCCCCGTGGCTGCCACGGTGCTGGCCGCTCTGACGGGTGCTGTCTCCAACTTGGGCCTGGTTGGCTTTTCCGGGGTGTTGGGCCTGGTGATGGTGGGGATGCTGCTGTTTGTCGGCGGTGTGATTGGACCTGCCATGTTCCGCCGGGACAGAGCCAGAGAAGAGGAGGCGGACGATGAAGCAGAAACGACGGCTTGACAGCTGGCTGGAGAGCCACCTGCCCATTGGAATGTGGGTGGGACGGGAGCGCTGCCTGATTGTGGCGCTGCTGTCCGGGGCGTGCGTCTGGGCCTTGATATGGTATACCTTGGTTTATACCGCCGCCCGGCGGCAGCTGTATACCTATATACACGGCAAGCTGGAACTGGTCCCGCAGGCCCGGATGCTTGACTTCGCTCAGATCTTTCCCGGCGCACTGACGGGCTTCTGGCTTGTGGTGGTCGTGATGATACTGAAGGTGCTGGATTATTATAGATTCCACAGCCGGGATACCAGCCGAAGCATCTATCTCATGCGCCGCCTGAGCGACCCGTGGGAGCTGCGCAGGCGCTGCTGGACCGTGCCGCTGTGTACGGTGGCCGTCAGCCTGCTGCTGGCGGCGGTCACCACCGCCCTTTGTTATCTGGTCTATATGAAATGTACCCCGGCCGACGCCATTATGCCGGGACAGTGGGCGCGCTTCTGGGGCGCGGGAATAGGGGGATGACCATGTTAGAGCTGAAACAGGTAAGCAAGAGCTACTGGGGCAAGAAGGCCCTGGATGGGGTGGACCTGGCCCTGGGGCCGGGAGAGATCGTGGGGCTGTTTGGAGAGAACGGCGCGGGCAAGTCCACGCTCATGAAGTGCGTGTTTGGGTTTATCCGGTACAAGGGAGCGGTCACGCTGGACGGGGAACCCATTACCAATCAGAACATTACCCGGCTTTCCTTTGCCACCTGTGAACATTCCTTTTTCCCCAACCTCAGCCCGGAGAGCCACCGGCAGTTCTACCAGGCCCACTTTCCCACCTTCCGGGACAAGCGGTTTCGGGCGCTGATGGACTTTTTTGAATTGCCCTACCACAAGCCGGCCTTCAACCTGTCTACCGGGCAAAAAAATCAGCTGGAGGTCATCCTGGCCCTGAGCCAGGGGGCGGACTACATCCTGATGGATGAGCCCTTTGCGGGCAACGACGTATTCAACCGGGAGGACTTTTATAAGGTGCTGCTGGGAATCCTGGAGCCCAATGAGACAGTGCTCCTCTCCACCCACCTGCTGGAGGAGGTGGAGCACTTCATCGGCCGGGCCGTGCTGCTGCGCCAGGGACAGATCGTGGGAGATGTGACCACGATGGAGCTGGAGGAGCAGGGCAAGACCCTGATGGACTTTGTGAAGGAGGCCTACCACTACCAGTCCGACCGGGTGATCCGGGCACTGAAGGACCTGACGGGAGAGGAGGAGCCATGAAAAAGAGCGCCGTATTGTTCCTGCTGCTGTTCTGCGTGAGTGTAGGTACCTTGGGCGGCCTGGCGGTGTGGGTCAATCAGGGGGCGGAGACGGTGGTGGTCACCGGCGAGACCGTGCTGGGTGACCCGGACCAGGCGGCGGGGCTGGAGCTGACCACCCACAGCGAGATGCGGCTTCAGCTGGGCTGGAAGACCGCCTTTTCCCCTGAAAATCCCAATCAGACCAGCACTGACTTTACCTTTTATTCCATGATACCCAGTATGTGGGAAAGATTCCAGACGGAGGGTGGCGCATATGTCTCCATTGAATCGAAAGCCATAACAACATCTATGACCTCCACCGGGGAGCTGGATTTATCCGACATGGACGATATTTGGCAATACGAAGCGGCTCGTCCGGCTCTGGACATATCCAGAGAGATGAAGCCGGGGGAGGAGAAAACTCAGACCGTCTGCTTGTCCGACTACTACGACGCGGTGCCTCTGTATATCGGTTTCCGGGGCCGCATGAAGCTAGCAGGTGCAGAGGAGCAAAAGAAATTTCTGGATTACTTCTACATCCCCATGCCGGAGGGAGTCTATGTAACCTACACCCTGACCAAAAATGATTCCGGCGGAGTGAACCATGTAGAGATGGTCTCAGAGCAGGAGCTTTCCGTGACCAGCCGCATGGCCCGCAGCGACCGGGGATGGCTGGTTGTCATGGACGGCTGGGTACGTATGGCCCCAGACGCTCCGGCCCAGAGACTGGACCTCAGCCAGGTGAAGGGGGGATACGGGCTGTATCTGATCCCCTCTAACACCCCAGAGAAAATGGATGCCTGGGATGGCAGTCTGGACTTCAATGGAATCGAGACCCTCTTCCCCATCTCGGAGGGAGAGCGGGGGATGGATGTGTGCCTGGACGACCAGGGACGGGTGCTGCTGCTTACCGCCAAGGAGGATGTGTGGTATCTCACCGTTTTGGACCCGGAGGGCCGCACTCAGCTTCAGCGGCTGGAGCTGGGGGAGCTGGGAAGAGACAACAAGGTGCTGGAGCTGGGGACCGGGGAGGACGGGCTTTCCATCCTCATGGAAGACCTGCAGGTCTGCGCGCTGTCTCAGGGGGCCGATGGGTATGAGGTGGAATTTTCCTGCTCCCTGCCTCTGGAGATGAAACTTAAGGAGGAGACCCCCGTCTCCATCGCCTGGGACGGAGAGCGGCTGGCTATGGCAGGAATTGAGGCGGACAGTCTTCCCACCCACTATATTCTGGCAATATGGGAGAAGGGGACATGTACCTTCCTGGGTCGGTACACCACCAGCCTGGAGCAGGACAATATGCTTACCAGCGGTGTCCTGGAGCAGATCGATCCTACGGAAAAAGATCCGGTCTCCCTGGCATGGAAGTCTTGAGAATACTGGAAAAAAC
>CAJLCG010000099.1 GCA_905205085.1 uncultured Oscillospiraceae bacterium | reverse complement strand
ACACACTACCTTCAGGTGGTGTGTTGCGCCCTTTTTTAGAGGGGGCGCCCACAGGTTGCGGCTCTGAAAGCAATCATGGCCGTTCCCAGACTACGTCCTTTCCGTGAAAAGTTCCGTTACCAGCAGACACTTTTTCCATAAGCTGACGTGGGTTGTCCTGATGCAATAGTAGCTTTACGGGCAGTCTGACCTGTTCATCTGCGGCGTGGAACAACGATACTCAAAAAATTTTTATCAAAAGGCACAGGATTTGCAGAAATTTGGCCGCCATCTCCTATATATAGGGCGTACAGACATGGCATGGGACTCTGTAGCCGGTCTGCACGCTCTTTTTGTACCTTGACAAGCCCCATAACCTTTTCCATTGGAGTTATACAGGGATCGCGGACAGTGTGCGACGACCACATGGAGCCCGCCCACGATTGAAATACCGCACAGCGGGCCCTGGCAATACGCGGCGGAAAGCCCCGGCGCAGGAAATGGCCTTTGGAAGAGACCCTACACTTCCCGATGAATTTGAATGACTTCATTGTTTTTGTTGAAAACCGTCCCCTACAAACAGTAGAGGCTATATGTAATTGCAAATAAAGGAGGGCAATTATGGAAAAAAGAAAACCCAATGACCTTTCACCGGATCAGTGCTTGGCGGTCGATACGGAATCGCTTTGCAAACTGCTCGACTGCGGGCGGCACACGGCCGTCCAGATCGGCGACTTGGCCCACGCCCGTATTACCATGAATTCTCGTGTCCTTTGGAGCGTTCAGCGCGTAAAGGAATACTTGTACGAGATCTCATGCTAACAGAACCTTGCCCATTCCGGGCACAACAACTCACAAAACATCGGGAGGTATCAGCCTATGCCAAAAGTTAGAAAAGACAACAAAGGCCGCAATCTGCGGACAGGGGAAACGCAACGCTCAGATGGCAGCTATATGTTCGTCTATAAGCTGGGAACTAAGAAAAAGTACATTTATGATACCGATTTGGCTTCCCTTCGCGCAAAAGAAAAGCAAATTGCGAAAGATGCTGATGATGGTATCCGTACACAGGAAGCAATGAAACTCACCCTGAATGATATGTTCAAGGTCTACATGGATAACAACATCAGGTTGAAGCCATCTACGCGGGCTAATTATGAGTATCTTTGGGATCGCTATGTAAAGGATGAACCTTTCGCCAATGAGCCGCTTCCAAATGTCCGTCGAAGCGATGTTCTTGGATTCTATACCAAACTGCTCAAACACGGTTTCGCCATTAACTCGCTGGAGAGTATCAACACCATCGTACATCCTGCTTTCGAACTGGCTGTAGCGGATGATTATATCAGGAAGAACCCCAGCAAAGGCATTTATACCAAGTTAAAAACAGATGGAAGCGCGCCGAAACCGAAAAAGCGTATTGCTCTTACCAAAGCACAGCAAAAAAATTTCCTCCAGTATATCGCAAAATCTCCTATGTATAGCCACTGGCTGCCTGTCATGGTAACACTCCTTGGAACCGGCCTTCGTGTAGGAGAATGTACTGGTTTAACAAAAGATGATGTAGACTTGAACAAGGGCCGGATTTCCGTCAACCATGCGTTGATCTATCGGGTCATTGATAAAAAGGCTGACTTTCATATCACAACACCCAAAACGGAAAGCGGTACACGCATTATCCCGATCCTCTATCCAGAAGTCATTGAACAGCTTCGCCAGCAAATCGAGGTAATGGATGCGTTATATCCGAACGATAAGTTGGTATTGAACGGTTATCACGGTTTCATCTTCCGAAATCGCTACGGAAGTTTCCTCTCCGCTCATAATATCAATCGGGCCATTGAACGCATCTCCACAGCATACAACATGGAAGAACTGGACCAAGCGGAATTGGAAGATCGTGAACCGGAACTTCTCCCACACTTTACCGTCCATAATCTGCGGCACACTTTCTGTACAAGACTCTGCGAAAGCACGAACGATATCAAGTTTATCCAACAGGTAATGGGCCACGCTGATTTTTCCACGACCATGGACATCTACACCCACATCACACAGGAAAATATGGAGGAAAAAGCAGCAACAATCAAGGGTAATTTGGTGCTGATGTGAAAATTACAAAAAAGGGCAAATCCGCAGTTAAAAGCGCGGATTTGCCCTTCATTTTGGCCCGTCTGATGCCGTCTGATTTCAAGCAAAAGTTGTGAAAAAGTTGTGGTTGTAAGCCTCTTTCACTACATCTTGTTTCATCATGCTTTGTCATCCACAATATATTGTGGATTATTTGTCCAGAGGCTTCATGGTCGGGAACAGGATGACCTCGCGGATGGAGTCGGAATTGGTCAGCAGCATGACGCAGCGGTCGATGCCGATACCCAGGCCGCCCGTGGGAGGCAGACCGTACTCCAGAGCGGTGAGGAAGTCCTCGTCCATCATACCGGCCTCGTCGTCGCCCTTGTCCCGCAGCTCCACCTGCTTCATGAAGCGCTGGCGCTGGTCAATGGGATCGTTGAGCTCGGAGAAGGCGTTGCCCATCTCGCTGTGGCAGATGAACAGCTCAAAGCGCTCGGTAAGGCGGGGATCGCTGGGAGAGCGCTTGGCCAGGGGGGACACGTCCACGGGGTGCATGGTGATGAAGGTGGGCTGGATCAGCTTCTCCTCCACCTTCTGGTCAAAGCACTCGTACAGGGCGTTGCCCCAGGTCTTGTCGGCGGTCTCAGGCAGCTCCACGCCGATGGACTTGGCAGCGGCCACGGCCTCCTCGTCGGAGGTGATGGCCATAAAGTCAATGCCGCAGTACTTCTTGACCGCCTCGTGCATGGGCATACGGGGCCAGCCGGGGGTCAGGTCAATCTTCTCGCCCTGCCACTCCACCTGGTAGGTGCCCAGGATCTTCTGAGCCGCGGAGGACAGCAGGTCCTCGAACAGGTCCATCATGTCGTTAAAGTCGGCATAGGCCTGGTAGAGCTCGATGGTGGTGAACTCGGGGTTGTGCTTGGGGTCCATGCCCTCGTTGCGGAAGATACGGCCGATCTCATACACCCGGTCCATGCCGCCCACGATGAGCCGCTTCAGGGGCAGCTCGGTGGCGATACGCATGTACATGTCGATATCCAGGGTGTTGTGGTGGGTGATGAAGGGCCGGGCGGTGGCGCCGCCGGAGATGGTGTTCAGAACGGGGGTCTCCACCTCCATAAAGCCGCGGGCGTCCATGAAGTCACGGACGTACTTGATAAACTGGGAGCGGATGATAAAGTTCCGCTTCACCTCGGGGTTGACGATCAGGTCCACATAGCGCTGACGGTAACGCAGCTCCGTGTTGGTCAGGCCGTGGAACTTCTCGGGCAGGGGCAGCAGGGACTTGCTCAGCAGGGTCACCTTCTGCACCCGGACAGACATCTCGCCCCGCTGGGTGCGGAACACTTCGCCCTGCACACCCACGATGTCGCCGATGTCATACTTCTTAAAGCGGTTGTACTCCTCCTCATCCATCTCGTCCTTCCGGGCGTAGAGCTGGATGCGGCCAGACTTGTCCTGCAGATCGCAGAAAGACACCTTGCCCATGCCACGCTTGGACATGAGGCGGCCAGCAATGGACACAGGCTGGCCCTCCAGGGCGTCAAAATTTGCCTTGATGTTGGCAGAGTCATTATCGACCTGATAGCGGGTGATCTGGAAGGGATCGTTGCCGTTCTCCTGCAGGTCCTTCAGCTTGTCCCGGCGAATCTGAAGCAGCTGGGACAGGTTCTCCTCCTGAGCAACGGCGTTGTTATTCTTCTCGGCCATGTATGCGCGCACTCCTATCTCTTTTTCTCCGGGGCTTCCGGAGTCTGTATTCTTACCGCTCCACCTTCAGCAGCTTATACTCCACGCTGCCGGCGGGGGCGTCCACGACCACGTCGTCGCCCACATTCTTGCCCAGCAGGGCGCGGCCAAAGGGAGAGTCCTCGGAGATGACCCCGTTCATGGGATCGGCCTCCTGGGAGCCTACGATCTTATAGACCAGCTCCTCGTCAAATTCCTTGTCCAGCACGGTCACGGTGGAACCGATGCGCACATAGTTGCCGCCGTCGTCACTCTCGTCGATGACCACATAGTTGCTCAGAATCTCCTCCACCTCAGCGATGCGGGAGTAGAGCTTGCCCTGCTCGGTCTTGGCCTCATCGTACTCGCTGTTCTCGCTCAGGTCACCGAAGGAGCGGGCCTCCTTGATGAGCTCAGCTACCTCTTTCTCGCGGACGGTCTTCAGATAGACCAGCTCGTCCTGCAGCTCCTGCAGGCGCTGAGGAGTCAGTTTATATTCTTTCGCCATGATATCTCGCACACCTTTCCAAACTTAGGCCGGAGGGCAACGCCTCCGGACCTGGTCAAATATACAGGATAACTAAAAAAAGTTATAAGGATACAGTCTGTGTTATTATAGATACTTTTCCGCCCTGTGTCAAGTAAATTCTAGCTGATATTTTCCAATTTTTCCCGTTTCCCACAGAGCGGTCAAAAGGCCCAGATTCTCCCGGTCCTCCGGAGCCAGCGCTGCGGCTTGAGGAGTCACCTCACCCAGTCTGGGTTCAGGTCCCCACAGCAGCAGGTCCTTCTCCCCCGCTCCTTCCCCGTCAAAATAGACCGCCAGGGACACCTCCGCTCCGTCCGGCTGCACCGGCAGGCCATACTCCCTGCGAAGCCACAACGACAGCTCCTCCCCTCCCTGAGGGGCGCTGACCGCTACCTGACGCACCAGAGGACACAAGAGCTGGGCACACCGGGCCATATCCCGGTCCACCCGCTTTCCCCGCAGGGCCACGGCGGCACGCTCCGGGGCGATCTCCCGTCGATTGAGGGCGGCCAGCACGATCTGGGGGGCGTGGAAACGAAGGAATGGGAGTGGGTCCACGGGCCTCAGATCCCAGCGCTCCAGCAGGGGCCACTGGTCAAAATATTCCGGCACCAGCACCCGCCGCACGCCCCCCTGCGCCAGACGTTTTCCGCTGCGCCGCAGCCGTCCCTTCTCTCGCCAGCCACCGGGCCGCACGCGGATCTGGAGCACCCCCAGACCATACAGGTCCCTGCGCTCCGTCCGCTCCCGCCCCTCCGGGCTGAACAGCAACCGTCCAAACAAAACAGATCCCCCCTCCCGCAACCCTATGCGGAAGGGGGGAATTTTATGTATGCTTAGGTAAGCTTCTTCTTTACACCGCCGCTGGTGGCGTACAGGGTCATGCTGCCCAGGAAGTAGTTAACCGGGTCCACACGGCTGCCGTTGACGCGGATCTCGAAATGGAGATGGTTGCCGGTGGAGGAACCGGTGGTTCCCACGTAGCCTACCACCTGGCCCTGAGACACGGTCTGGCCCTTGGATACGCCACGGCGACTCATGTGGGCATACAGAGTAGAGGTACCGTCGCTGTGGCTGACCACCACGTAGTTGCCGTAAGAGCTGTTGTAAGTGGAGGTGGTTACCACGCCGCTCTTGGCCGCCAAAATCGACGTACCGGCAGGGGCCGGGATGTCGATGCCGGTATGGTTGTTAGGCCGTCCGGTCACCGGATGGGTCCGGCCTCCGTAGAGGGAGGACAGGGTATTGTACCCGGGCAGAGGCCACATAAAACCCGACTCACTCACTACGTTGGAAATCTGACTGGCCAGTTCCTTCTCCGCAGCAGCAATCTCTTTGTCTACAGCTGCGGCCGCTGCTCTCAGCTGGGCCTCCGCCTTCTCCACCTCAGCCTGCTGACTGCTAATCTCGGAGATGAGGGCATCTACCTCTTCTTGCTGGGACTTCAGGCTGGCCTTGGCAGCCTCCTGCTCATCCTTGGCAGCCTGCTGCTCCTGGCGGGCGGTCTCCAGGTCCGCCTTATCCTGAGCGATCTGCTCCCGGATGGCGATAAGCTCGTCCATGACCTGGTTGTCATACTGCATGATCTCATCCACCATCATGGCGTTGTCCAGCAGGTCGGCAAAATCCTTGGAGCTGAACAGGATGGACCAATAGGAGATCTCGCCCTGCTCCTCCATGTAGCGCACTCGCTCACAGAACAGCTCATACTGGGCCTGCTCCTTCTCCTCCGCCACGGCCAGCTCCTCCTGCTTCTGGGCAATGAGCTCGTCGTACTTGGAGATTTGGGTCTGGATGGTGTTGATCTCGGCCTGAGTGGCATTGATCTGCTGCTCCAGCAGCGTCTTCTGCTCCAGTGCCTTGTTCTTATCTTCCTTAATGGCGGCCAGCTGATTCTGCAGCTCCTTCTGCTGCTCACGCAGATCAGAGGCATTGTCTTTCAGTTCATCAATTTCTGCCTGGGTCACAGCCGAGGCGGAAACCACCATGGTCTGAGGCACCAGAGGAATGGCCAAAGACAGCACCAGTGCTACCACCAGCAGGCGCTTTGCAATCGTTTTCCAACTCGTACGTGTCTTCATATCCATGCCTGCCTCCTCGTCAATGAACTAAAATATTTGCCAGCATAGGCAAGAGAATAAGCACTACCATTACTCCTGCCATCACACTCATAAAAATACGCTGTTTCTTGGGACGCACGACAATTCTCCTTTCCCATTAAACCTGCAGGAACTTCCGAATGGCCAGAACCGAGCCCACCACACCGATCAGCAGTCCGGCGCCGCAGAACACGGGCAGAATGTTGATGATCAGGGATGTAAAGGGCAGGATGGTCACCAGGGACATACCGTTGGACTGGATCACCGCCTTGCCCACCAGTTCATACACACCCCACTGGAGGAAGAAGGCCACAATTGCTCCGGCCAGGCCCAGGATCATGCCCTGCACAATAAAGGGCCAGCGGATAAAGGCATTGGTTGCGCCGCACATCTTCATGATGGCGATCTCCTCCCGGCGATAGAAGAAGGCCAGCTTAGTGGTATTGGCAATAATAAACAGGGACACCACCGCCAAGATGGAGACCAGAACGATGGCCACACCGGCCGCAATGTTACGCACGGTAACAAAACCCTGGGCAATCTCATAGGCGGCGTTGGTGTCGGCAACTCCCTCCACCTGCTCCACCTGCTTTACCGTCTGCTCCAGCAGCTCAATGTCATCCACATGGATGCGGTAGCGGTCCCGCAGCACCTCCCCATCCAGATCATTGAGCAGGGGGTTATCCTGCCGGCCAGCCTTAAAGTCCTCCAGGGCCTCGTCTCGGCTGACAAAGGTCACCTCAGCCACATTGGGAATGGCCTCGATCTGAGACTGGAGTCCCTTGGCCTGATCCTCCGTATAGGTCTCATCGATGTAGGCCAGAAACTCGTTTTCTGCTTCCAGATCTCCCAGCATGTTGTCCAGGTTTACCGCAACCAGGGAGAAGGAGCCCATGATCAGCAGACATGCCACGATCATACACACAGCAGCAAAGGACATAAAGCCGTGGGTAAAAATGGAGTGAATTCCTTCGCTGCAATAATATCCAATATCAAATCTTTTCGCCATTGTAATACCCGCCCGTTTCGTCATTGATGATTCGGCCATCCTCGATGGCCACGACCCGCTTTCCAAAGCGGTTGACCAGATTTTTCTCGTGGGTCACCACCAGCACCGTGGTTCCCAGCTCATTGATTCGCTCCAGCAGCATCATGATCTCCAGGGAGCGGTTGGGGTCCAGGTTTCCGGTGGGCTCATCGGCAATGATCATATTGGGGTTGTTCACCAGCGCCCGGGCAATGGCCACACGCTGCTGCTCACCGCCGGAGAGCTGTCCGGGATACCGGTCCGCCTTCTGCTCCAGTCCCACCAGCTGCAGCACATAGGGAATGCGCCGCTTCAGGTCCCGGCTGGACGCGCCGATGGCCCGCATGGCAAAGGACAAATTTTCATACACCGTCTTTTTCTCAATCAGCCGGAAATCCTGGAAAATGATACCCAGGGTGCGGCGCATCAGCGGCACCTGCTTGGGGCTGATGTTGCTCATGCTGTATCCGTTGACCATGAGTTTTCCCTGCGTCAGGGCAATCTCGCCGGTGATCAGCTTGATGATAGTAGACTTTCCCGACCCGGAAGGGCCCACCAGAAAGACAAATTCCCCGTCGTCAATGCGCATATTGACCCCTTTCAGGGCCTTGGTCCCGTTGTCGTACTCTTTATAGACGTCAATAAAACGTATCATAATATGTAAACCCTCGTACACTCAAAATAGCCGTCATGATTTTGACGATAACCGAGAAAATTTGTTCCCTCTTTGGGGAGCATTTCCCGGGAAAGATTTCACTACTTAGGTTACACCCGTAACCCGGATTTTGTC
>CAJLCG010000098.1 GCA_905205085.1 uncultured Oscillospiraceae bacterium | reverse complement strand
CCGAAAATACTTGTCTGGAGACGGACCGGGAAGATAGGTAACGCCAACACAAAAAAGACGAACATTTTGTTCGTCTTTTTTTTATCAATTCAGGTTGGTTTATTTTGCATTCATTCCTTGTTTGTGCTATCATATAAGCTACGACTGGTCGTTGCAGACCACATAATAGGACGTGATAAAGTGAGTACAAAACGAGATTCCTGGGGCTCTAAATGGGGCTTTATTTTAGCGTGTATCGGTTCAGCGGTAGGTATGGGAAATATCTGGCTGTTTCCGGCCCGAATCTCTGCCTATGGCGGCGCGACGTTTTTGATCCCCTATCTGATTTTTGTCGTGATCATCGGTTCCACCGGAGTGATTGGAGAGATGGCCTTTGGTCGGGCTACCCGGTCAGGTCCCATCGGGGCCTTTGGCGCAGCCACAAAGCAGCGGTGGGGGACTGACCGCCCCGGCAAACTGCTGGGCCTGATTCCGGTGCTGGGCTCCCTGGCGCTGGCCATCGGCTATTCTGTTGTTACCGGTTGGATTTTCCGCTACTTGGCCGGTTCCTTTACCGGAACTGTGCTCAACCAGGAGGGCTTGGACGGATTTAATGAGCTGTTCAATGCCACAGCCAGCAACAACTTGGTGTGGCAGCTGGTGGGAATGGCGATTACCATTCTGATTTTGATTTTTGGTATTGGAAAGGGAATTGAGCAGGCCAACAAGGTGATGACTCCCCTGTTTTTTGTCCTGTTTGTTGGTCTGGCCATCTACTTGATGACGCTGCCTGCCGCGTGGGAGGGCTATCGGTACATCTTTGTTCTGGACCCGAAAGGTTTGTTAGATCCTCTGGTTTGGGTCTATGCCCTGGGACAGGCGTTTTTCTCCCTGTCTGTGGCGGGAAATGGAACCCTGATCTATGGCTCCTATCTGAGTAAGGATTCCAATATTCCCGCGGATGCCCGTATGGTAGCTATTTTTGATACGTTAGCCGCCATGCTGGCCGCCCTGGTCATTATCCCCGCTATGGCGGTGGCAGGACAGCAGCTGAATCAGAGCGGCCCGGGTCTGATGTTTATTTTCCTGCCTAACGTGCTGTCCAGCATTCCCGGCGGATTCATCATCCTGATCGTATTTTTCCTGGCGGTCACCTTTGCGGCGCTGACCTCGCTGATCAATCTCTTTGAGGCACCTACCGCTACTCTGCAGGAGATGTTCCACCTCTCCCGCACAGCAGCGGCCTGTATCATTGGCGGGATCGGCATTGTGGTTGGGATTGTGATTGCCCCGATTGTTTCGGATTGGATGGACGTGTGTTCCACCTACATCTGCCCCATCGGCGCGCTGCTGGCTGCTGTGATGTTCTTCTGGGTATGTAAGAAGGATTATGTGCTGGAGCAGGTCAACCTGGCCCGCGAGAAGCCTTTGGGAAGTTGGTTTTATCCCATGGCGAAATATCTGTTTTGCGGAGTGACTCTGGTGGTATTGGTCTTGGGAGCAATCCTAGGCGGAATTGGATAAAAATTAGAAAAATCCCAGTCTGAGGCTCGAAAAGAGCACAGACTGGGATTTTTTTGTTCAGAAAGGAAAGAATTTTGCGGATATCATACACCGGCAGCGCAAAATAAATACTCCGACCAAGGGCCGGAGCATAGAGATTCATTAGTCTTTATCCATAGCATCCTGAAGGGAGCGGATACATTTGGGGCAGATGTTTTTTCCGTGAAAGACAATTACATCCTTAGCGTCGTCACAGAAAATACAAGCGGGCTGGTACTTCTTCAACACAATGGAAGGACCATCCATATAGATTTCCAAGGAGTCCTTCTCAGCAATGTCCAGAGTGCGGCGCAGTTCAATGGGCAGAACGATGCGGCCCAGTTCGTCTACTTTGCGTACAATGCCGGTAGATTTCAAGTTAACCATTCCTTTCCTAATAGACCGGTGTGTCGAAATACGATGGTCGTTATGGCACGAAAGATGTAAAAGCGTACTAAAAACAACACGATAATTATACTACAAAGAATTATCCTGTCAACCATAAATGTGAAAATATTGAAAAAATAGAATAAAAATTTACGTAGATTAAGAAAAATTGCAATAACTTAAGGAAAATGTCGAGAAAGGTAGTGGAATTATTTTCCATTAAAATAAGTATAAATGTGGGGTAGGGAGGGGACAAGATGACGATGGCAGTGATATGGACAGCGATGGCAGTGCTGTCGGTTTTGTGTGGGCTGGCCACAGGAAGGGGAGAGCAGGTGGCTGCGGCCGCGGTGGAAGGGGCTGGATCAGCGGTGGAGCTGTGCCTGGCCATTGCCGGGATGCTGTGTCTGTGGATGGGAGTTATGGAGGTGATGCGCCGTTCTGGGTTAGCAGACGGTCTGTCACGGATTCTGAGTCCGGTTCTGCGTCTGCTCTTCCCAAAAGCGGCCCGGGACCGGGAGACCATGGATTGCATCTGCGCCAATGTGTCGGCTAATCTGCTGGGACTGGGCAACGCAGCCACGCCACTGGGGATTCAGGCGGCTCAGCGTATGAGTCGGAGCAGCCCGGGCCGGGCCAGCGACGAGCTGTGTATGCTGGTGGTGTGCAACACGGCCTCCATCCAGCTGATCCCCACCACGGTGGCCACGGTTCGAGCCGCGGCGGGCAGTCAGGCTCCCTTTGATATTCTGCCTGCGGTATGGCTGGCCTCCAGCCTTTCGGTGGGGGTGGGGATCCTCGTATGTAAATTGCTTTGCAGAGTGTGGAGGGATTAAACATGGAGCTGCTGTTTACCATGGTGGTTCCCCTGACCATCGCTGGAGTGGCCCTATATGGCCTGGGGCGTGGCGTAGATGTGTATGATGCACTGGTCCAGGGGGCTGGCGGGGGGCTGGAGGTCCTGCTGCGGATTTTTCCAGCCCTGGTGGGCCTGATGACGGCGGTGGCTATGCTGCGGGCCTCCGGGGCGCTGGAGCTGGCTGCCGGAGCGCTGGCCCCTCTGTTGGACCGGGTGGGATTGCCCGCTCAGCTGCTGCCTCTAATGCTGGTGCGGCCCATCAGCGGTTCGGCGGCTCTTGGGGTGGGGGCAGAGCTCATACAGACCTACGGGCCGGATTCCCAGCTGGGCAGGACGGCGGCGGTGATGCTGGGCTCCACTGAGACCACGTTCTATACTATTGCGGTCTATTTTGGAGCAGTGGGAATCACACGCACCCGTTATGCGGTGCCCGCCGCCCTGTGCGCTGATTTGACCGGATTCCTGGCAGCCGCCTGGGCGGTGCGGGTGTGTTTTTCATGAAAAAACGGCCCCCGAAGGGGCCGTCGATCAGTCCACCAACTTGGCGTTGGGATAGATGCGCTCCATGCGCTCGTCCGGGAACCGCTGGTCCAAAAGCTGGCTCAGGGCCGTAGGAGGAGAGTCGGGCATGGTGTGGCGCTGCGTGTACCGCCCCAAGGCCAGGGCAGAGACCAAAATATTGATGACCATGAACACGATCATGATCCAGGTGAGACGTTTGCCAATGCGGACCGGGAGACGCTCGATCAGGCCGGACAGCCGGGGATAGCACAGCTTGAGCCACACCACCGCTGCAATGCCCCAGAAGAAGCAGAACAGAAGGTTGATGCGGCCGCCCAGATTGAAGGGCAGATGGCTGTAATCCCAGAAGACGGTGCCGAAGACCAGTTCAGTAAAGACGGAGCAGACATACTCGTAGGCTCCACCCAGTACGGTGCCGAACAAAAAAACAAAGCTGTCGCTGCGGTCCCGGTAGCGGTAGAGCACCGCGGTCAGCAGAACCGCACCCAGGCCCCACACGATGGAGAAGGGGCCGTAGACCACGCTGCTCCGGCTCATCCACACACCGGCGGTGACACGGCAGAAGATGGTCTCGATGATGTCGCCCAGGAAAGCGCCGATAAAGAAGAGACAGGCCAGCTTGTAGAAGCTGCATCCGACGGCAAACACCTTGCTGTCCCGGACCGGGGCAGCCTTGCGCTGGGTACGGATGCGCTCTTTGTCCAGGCTGGGGTAGGCCCGGGCCATACGGCGCTGGATGGAGCGGGTGACCGCATTGTCCAGGGCGGTGGAGATCCGCTTCCAGCGCCGGGAAATCTCAGAGGGCTCCTTCAGTTCACCATTGAGTTGGACCAGTGCGGCCCAGGACCCCAGAAAATCCACCGCCAGCAGAATCAGCAGGATCCAGAGCAGAAGATTGCCCACCGGGCGGGGGATCAGGTCAATGAGTCGAACCAGCAGCGGGTTGGCAAAGAAGATACACACTACGGCCAGAACGCCCCAGACCAGGGAGTATTTCAGACAGATGTGGCCCTGAAAGTTCCATCGCTCGTTGGAGTAGTCCCACCATTTCTGCCGGAAGATCCGCTCCAGCAGCACGCCGGTGGCCAGCTCCAGAGCGGTGGCCAGGATCATACCAAACAGAAACAGGAAGAAAATGTCCTCCCGCAGCTCAGGCAGGAAGAGGGCAAACAGCACGCCCGCCAGGCCGTAGACAGGGGAGAAGGGAGCGCTGAGGAAGCCGCGGTTCAGAAGCCGTCGCTTTTTTGCGGCGGCCAGTGCGGTCTCACCCAGCCAGCCCAGGAAGGCGTAGACCAGGAAAAACCAAAGCAGTTGATAGGAAGAATAGTCCATAGATACTCCTTACATATGTTCCTGGAAGAAGGTTTGGATCTGGTCCTGAGAGGCGGAGACAGTGCCCTGGATAAAATCAGGCTTGCCGCCGCCCCGGCCCTGGAGAGCCTGGTTGAGAGCTTTGGCCAGGGGGCGAAGGTCCCCACCGGGCTGGCCTACCGCATACTGGTAGCCCGAGCCGTCCTTGCCGGAGAAGCAGGCACAGCGCCCGCCGCAGGCGGCCTGTACCGCGCCGCACAGGCGGCGCAGGCTGTCAGGGGACAAGCCGGACTCAAAGACCACCACATCTCCATGCCCGGCATACCGCTGGGCCAGGGCGGCAAACTGCTGCTCCTCCATGGTGAGAATGAGGGACTTGAGGGCGGCGTTTTCCTCCAGCAGGCGGCGAACTGCCCCGCTGGTCTGCATGGTCTTTGCGGAGAGCAGGTTGGAGATCTGGTGGTTTTGCTCCCAGACCTGGGACAGGTAGTCCAGAGCCCGCTTGCCGCACACCAGCTCGATGCGTACCCCATCCCGGAACTTCTGGCAGGAGATCAGCTTCACTAGTCCCACCTGTCCCGAGGAGGAAACATGGGTGCCGCAGCAGGCGCAGGTGTCCGCCCCAGGGAAGGAGACGATACGCACCTGGCCGGTGAGGGCCTTTTTGCTGCGGTATTCCAGATGTTCCAGCTCCTCCGAAGTAGGATAGGTGACGGCGATGGGGTGGTCCTCCCAGATGTACTGGTTGGCCCGTGCCTCCAGCTGGGCCACCTGGTCCGGGGTGAGCTCCACATTCAGGTCGATGGTAATGACGTCGCTGCCCATGTGGAAGCCCACATTGTCACAGCCGTAGAGGCTGTGGGCGATGCCGGAGACGATATGTTCTCCCGAGTGGTGCTGCATCAGATCAAAGCGGTGGGGCCAGTCGATCTGCCCCTCCACCTGACTGCCCGCCTCCAGAGGGGCGGCGCAGGTGTGGACCACCCGTCCCTCACGCTGGTGGACCTCCAGGACCGGTACTCCTCCCAGGGTGCCGGTGTCGTAGGGCTGTCCGCCGCCCTCGGGGTAAAAGGCGGTCTGGTTTAAGAGAATATCCCACCCCTTTTTGCCCTGGGTACAGGATTCCACCGTGGCGGAAAACTGGGTGAGATAGGGCTGTGCTTCATAGAGCTTTTCCATGGCTGAAATGACCTCATTTCTTCCAAATCGTTGTCCGGACCATCATAGCACATCCGGATGGAAAAAGCAAAACCGACCGTCCCAGCCCTTTGGGTGGAAAAATATAGGGAAAAAGGTTTGAATTGGGGCAGAGGTCATGGTATAGTACCATAAGAGCGACTCCGGCTGAGCAAAGACCGGAGCCGGGAAAGGAGCGCTGGCCATGGGAGTTGCCGATCTGCTCAGTCCACAGCGCATCGAGTTGAATCTCCCCTTCCGGGACAAGCAGGCCGTGTTGGAACGGCTGGTGGAGCTGGAGGGCTATGGGGATGCGATCCTGGATCTGGACGCCTTTCGCCGGGACATGATGGCCCGGGAGGCCCAGGGAGGAACGGCGGTGGAGGCCGGTGTGGCAGTACCCCACGCCAAGTCCGGGGCGGTACGCTATCCCAGTCTGGCGGTGGTTACTCTGCGGGAGGGAATCGACTGCGGAGCCCTGGACGGAATACCGTCCGACGTCTTTTTTATGATCGCAGCCCCTGCCGACGCGGAGCTGCACATGGCGGTGCTGGCCCGGCTGACTACCCTGCTGCTGGAACCGGAATTTCTGGAGCAGCTGCGTCAGGCAGTTACGCCGGAGGAATTTCTGGAGATTGTGGATGAGTTTGAGCAGCGCCTGCCTCAGCTGGATTGCCGGTGGCAGGAGGCTCCCACGCCCAAGGTGCTGGCGGTGACCGCCTGCCCAACGGGAATTGCCCACACCTACATGGCGGCCGATGCCCTGGAGCGGGCGGGGCAGCGCCTTGGAATCTCAGTAAAAGTGGAGACCCAGGGAGCGGGCGGAACAAAAAACAAGCTGACCTCTCAGGAGATCCGGCAGTGTACCGCGGTGGTCATTGCGGCTGGCCGGGAGGTGGATATGAGCCGATTCCAGGGCATCAAGGTGCTGCGGGTGTCGGTGAATGAGGGAATCTACCGGGCCGAGGAGCTGATACAGCAGGCTGCGTCAGGGGATGCCCCGATATACGGTGGCATCGACCTGCCCCGGGAGGTGGTACGCATCGAACGGGCGGGCGTGCGGGCCTACCGCCAGCTGATGAACGGAGTCAGTCATATGCTGCCCTTTGTCATCGGCGGAGGAATCCTCATTGCCCTGGCCTTCTTGCTGGACGATCTGTCGCTGGGCTATGCTGACTTTGGTTCCAATACCCCGGTATCCGCTTGGCTGCGGGCCATGGGACAGGCTGCGCTGAGCTTCATGCTGCCCATTCTGGCCGGATTTACTGCGGTGTCCATTGCTGACCGGCCCGGACTGATGGTGGGCTTTGTGGGCGGGGCGCTGGCGGCCTCGGGCTCCACCTTCGCCGCACCGGAGGGCTCCGGGGTAGCGGCAGGTTTCTTAGGGGCTATGATCGCCGGATTTGCCGGCGGTTACTTGATGTTGGGGCTGAAAAAGCTGTTGGATCGGCTGCCCCGCACGATGGAAGGAATTAAGCCTATTTTGCTTTACCCGGTGGCCGGACTTCTGATGGTGGGGCTTTTCATGTGCCTGATCAACCCCTTTGTTGGGGCGCTGAATGAGGCGCTGTACGGGACGCTCCAGACCATGGGGCCGGAGAGCCGTGTGGCGCTGGGGGCGCTGTTGGCGGCTATGATGGCCATCGACATGGGCGGCCCCTTTAATAAGGCGGCTTACCTATTTGGTACGTCTACGCTGGCATCCCTGGCCAGCGGGCAGCGGTCCGATGTGATGGCGGCGGTGATGATCGGCGGAATGGTGCCCCCCCTGGCCATTGCTCTGGCCACCACCTTTTTTAAAAGCCGCTTTACCCAGGAGGAATGCAAGTCAGGAACCGTCAATTACATTTTAGGGCTGTGTTTTATCACAGAAGGAGCGGTGCCCTTTGCGACGGGAGATCCGCTGCGGGTGCTGCCGGCCTGTATCGTAGGTTCTGCCGTGTCCGGCGGGCTGTCCATGCTGTTCGGCTGTGCTCTGCCGGCCCCCCACGGGGGAATCTTCCTGTGTCCCGTAATGATCAATCCTGGGGGATATCTGGTGGCCTTGGCGGTAGGGTCTCTGGTGGGAATGGTGCTACTGGCTGTGTTGAAGAAGAAAAAGGACGAACCGGATGCAGTGGCTGTGAGTAAATCGGGTCAGTAAGGAGAGAGACGGACATATGGTATGTGCAAAAACCACCGTGTTACATGAAAGTGGACTTCATATGCGGCCCGCTCAGGAATTTGTCAGCGCGGTAGCCAACTACCCCTGTAAGGTGATTATCAAAATAGGGGAGAAGAGCGTCAATGGAAAGAGTATTCTCAGTGTGATGGCGGCCGGGATCAAACGGGATACTCCCATCGAAATCTGCTGCGACGGCCCGGAGGAGCAGCAGGCTCTGGTGGCAGCCCTGAAAGTGCTCGCCGCCGGTTAATTTTATAAATAAAAACAGCACAGCGCGCGCCTTGTTCTGCA
>CAJLCG010000097.1 GCA_905205085.1 uncultured Oscillospiraceae bacterium | reverse complement strand
CCCGCCTTGCGCGAGAAGTGTCATTTCCGACGCGCATGTCGCCGGAAATGACGGGATTCAAATTTATTCCGTCGCCTGCGGGCGACAGAACTCCTTGCAGGAGGGCTTTTTTGAAAAGCTGAAATTCCGTTCGAGAGGATGGAATTTTTGCAGTCCAAAGGATAATAGAGACAAAGAAAAACACCCGATGCAGCTTGGCTGCACCGGGTGTTTTAGTTCTTACTCAGATCAAGGACAGAGCCAGGGTGAGCAGCACGAACACGATAGCCACCCACTTGGTCATCTTGGCCAGCTTGGAGTCCCAGGTCTTGGCCTTGTTCTTGGACAGGAAGGTGTCCACGCCGCCGGCGATGGCACCGGACAGGCCGGCGCTCTTGCCGGACTGAAGCATAACCACCGCAATAAGGACCAGCGCGCACAGCACCTGAATCACAGTAAGAGCGAGCTTCATAGTAATCGTTCCTTTCAAGCCCCAAAGGGCAAAAGATCAAACTTGCGGCGGTCGTTGCCGGACGCAGAGTTTATGATAGCACATTGTGGGAGAAATTGCAAGACTTTTATCAAAAATCGTTCCGTTTTCCCCCATTTCCCGGGAAACACAGCCCCTTGGGAAGGAACAAAGCAGGAAGCACAAGATAGGCGGAATGAATTACAGCTGGGCGATGGCCTCGATCTCCACCAGGGCGTCCTTGGGCAGGCGGCCCACCTGGACAGCGGAACGGGCGGGATAGGGCTCCTGGAAGAACTGGGCATAGACCTCGTTCATAGCGGCGAAGTCATTCATATCCTGAAGGAACACAGTGGTCTTGACCACAGCGCCCATGTTGGTGCCGGCAGCGTTGAGGATGGCCTTGATGTTGTTGAGAGACTGGCGGGCCTGCTCCTGGATGCCGCCCTCCACGATAGCGCCGGTTTCCGGATCAATGGGGACCTGGCCGGAGGTAAACAGCATCTGACCCACCTGGATGGCCTGGGAGTAGGGGCCGATAGCGGCGGGGGCCTTGTCGGTATGAATGACCTGCTTCATAGCGGAAAACTCCTTTTCTCACATAAAATTACGGGCAGAAAAGCCCAAGGAAATTGTATCACGGGGTATGTCCCGCGTCAACGCGGAAAAAAAGGCCGCCCCAAGGGGCGGCCAGAACCATTAAAGGGAGCCAAATTTAGAGAAGGGGAAGATGGAGAAGAACGCCTTGCCCAGGACATAGTCCTCGTCAATGGTGCCCAGGAGGTTGTCCCGGCTGTCATCGGAGTCGTTGCGGTTGTCGCCCATGACGAAGATGGAGCCCTCAGGCACCTCAATGTGGGTGCTGCCCCGGCTGCCGTAGATGTCCACCATGGGTTCCTTGATATAGGGCTCGTCCAGGGGCTCTCCATCCACGTAGACGGTGCCGGTGGAGTAGTCAATATCCACGGTCTGACCGCCCACGGCGATGACCCGCTTAACGATGGCCACGCCGCCCAGGTGGGTGGCAGTGGTCTTGTTGAGCACTACAATGTCGCCCTGCTGGGGCTTATAGCCCAGGGACCACACCAGAAGCAGCTCATTATGCTGTAAGGTGTTATCCATGGAAGGACCGTCCACTCGGGTGAGACGGCCGCAGAAGGTAAAGACAAGCACCAGCACCACCAGGGCAGTGGTCAGTGCGTTAAGCCAATAAAACAGGTCGTCGGAGGATTTTTCGACGGTTTTCTCCTCCTGAGGCCCCTGCTGAGGTTCCAGGGGCTGCTGATCGTATTTTGGATCCATAGGGATGCCTCCTTGCGTTGCTGTGGTAGATCGTTACATTATACCCGGTTTTAAGTGAAAATTCAACTGGCACTATTATTTTTACGAAGGGGGCTGTTACTTTCTGCTCGCCCAGAAAGTAACCAAAGATGCGTTGGGGGCCGCCTTCGATGAGCGCCTTCGCGCAGCGGGCGCTCATAGGCGGCTTGCCCCCAAGCCCCCATTTTACGGGGGACACCCTCCTGAGGGCGTGACACTTGCATCCGGCGGCTCCGAACACAAGACCTTGCGTCCTACTTGCCTCGGGGGCACAGGCCCCTTCGTCGTCGCAAAGTGCGCTTTATTCCGGACGCCCAAGTGTGGGCATCCGTCATGGCGCTCCCTTGCTCCTCCTCTCCCCACCAAACCCGCTTCGCTGGGCTTTGGCGGGGACCCCGATTAAGTATCTGCGTTGTACGAACACCGCCTACTCTGGCATAACTGTGGCAGTTGGGCAGTTGCCGGGCGCGACCACTGCCGCACCAAACAGGTAGGGATGCAGGAGGTGGTGTAAGATAGAAGCAGGCACTCACAAATTTTGACGGCAAAAGGGCCCGGTGGCCTGAGAGGAGAGGGATGCACGGCCAAAATTTAGGCCGCCGGAAGGGACCAAACGCCCAAAGGGACACGCCCCCGTAAACAGGGGGACCGGGGGAGAGGCGACTATGAGCGCCAGCCACGCGAAGGCGATCATCGGAGCCGTCCCCCGGCGGCGGTTTGCCTACTTTGCCGCCGCGGGCAAAGTAGGCCGCCCCGCAGGGCGGAACCTACTTAACCATAAAAAAGTAGGAGCGACGCAGAGCGTCACTCCCACACAGTATACTATGATTGGAACATTTTTTCTCGATGATGACAGGAGAAGAGCAAAATCTGCCGCTTCTGAGCCAAATCCTGAAGAAGCTCCAGGGCCCGCTTAGCTCGCACGTCGTCAAAAGCGGCCAAAGCCTCGTCCAGCACCAGGGGCGCATCGGGCAAACACAGGTCGCACACCGCCAGGCGCACTGCCAGGTAGATCTGGTCCACCGTGCCCTTGGACAGATACAGGGCGCTGTGGGGCAGCACGTCCCGCTCTCCAGCGGCGCTGGCGTCCAGCTCTTTGTCCAGGGACAGGGTGCGGTACTTGCCGCCGGTAAGTCGGCTGAGAAGCGCTCCTGCCGCCCGGTTGAGCTGGGGGGAGAACCGCTGCTGGAGCTGGGCGTTGGCCTGCTGCAGGGTGTCCATGGCGATGGAAATGGCCTGATACTCCCGCTCCCGGCGCTCCAGTTCCTCTGTCACCTGCTCCAGCCGGGCGGAGAGTGCTGCCGGGTCGCCCATGGCCTGCTGTTTGCCCCGGGCCTGGTTGAGGGAGCGGTCCAGCCGTTCCAGCTCCACCTGAAGCCGCCCCGTCTCCTGAGCGGCCTGCTCCAGGGAGAGGGTAGGCTGGGCCAGGTTTGTGTCATCGGTCAGCTCCCGGCCCCCCTGGGCCCGCAGAGCCTGGGTGAGACGCTGGGCCCCCTCCAGTCTGGACCGTGCCAACGTCTCCCGCTCGCCCAGGTTCAGGGCCCGGGAGAGGGCAGCGGAGACGCCGAAGAGCTCCTTGACCTCAGGAGCAAAGGTGTGTACAAACCGAAAGAGTTCCGCTCGGCTGTTTTCCAGCCGGGCCTGACGGTCGGTCAGACCGCTCTGGATCATCCGCACCTGCTGGGCGGCCTGATCGGCGGCGGCCACCCGCCGCTGGTAGTCCCCGGTGAGGGCCGCGATGCCCTCCACCTGGTCTACGCCGTAGCGCGCCAAAATCTGCTCCGCCTGCCGGGCGGCATTCTTTCCGCCCGCCCAAACCAGGACGGAGACAGCGGCGCACAGCACATAGGCGATGGGGCCCAGCCACCATAAGGGGCCGAACACCGCCAGCGCCCCGCCGGCGATAACGCCGGCCGCCTGGAGGAGAAGAAAGTTGCGCCGGCTGGCGGCCTTTTTGGCCATGCCGGAGCGGTAGCTCTCGCTGTCCTGCTCCCCTTTGCGCACCGCCTCTTCCCCAGTCATGCCGGTGAAAAGGTCGTCCTGGGCCTCCTGACGGGCCCGCTCCAGGGCCTGCTGTGCCCGTTCCAGCTCCTCCTGGCCCAGACGAATCTCGGGCTCCAGGGCCTTTAAAAAGGCCAATTCGCCCTGGGCCCGTTTCAGGGCATCCCGGGAGGGCAGGGGGCCGAACCGGGCCTGCTCGGAGAGCAGAGCGTCCAGCTGGGCCTGTGCCTGGTTCTCCTCGGCCCGGGCCTGGGTGTACTGCCGGTCCAGCTTTCGCTGGGCAAGGGCCTTATGGAGGGCCAGCTGCCCGGTGCAGAAGGTGTGCCGCCGGGCCGCTTGGGCCCGGGCGCCCTCCAGCTGGTTGAGCTCATCGTTGAGCTGGCTAAGCTCGTCCACACTGCGGGCCAGCTCCGCCCGCTCCCCCTCCAGCTGGGGGATGCGGCCCACGCTCTTGTTCACCTTCCGGCGGTTGAGCCACTCCTTGAGCTGCCGCTCCACCTGGGAGTAGGACACGTCCTCCTCCCCGGAGGAGACCAGGGCGGCGATGCGGGCCTCCAGCTCCGGAGCGGAGCGAATGGCCAGAGTACCGCTCTGACCGATGAAGGCGGAGCGCTCATAGACCTCCCGGCCCACCCCCAGCAGCATCTGCCCGCAGGTGTCGGCGGTGAGACCGGGAACGGGCTCCT
The DNA here is from genome assembly GCA_905205085.1 of uncultured Oscillospiraceae bacterium. Lineage (GTDB taxonomy): Bacteria > Bacillota > Clostridia > Oscillospirales > Oscillospiraceae > Lawsonibacter. The sequence continues at coordinate 3,847 of CAJLCG010000097.1, read as the reverse complement.
CCGTCCCCGTATATACGGCGGAGAAGGTGCCGAAGGGCACATTGCCCCTGGGCCCTCGGCGGATGGTGATGTCCCGGCCCTGCCACTCCAGGGTGATTTCCCCCTCCATGGGGGCGCCGGACCAGGGCTGGTAGCGGTTCTTGTCGGCCAGGTGGCCCTTTCGGTCCCGGTCCCGGGTGTCAATGCCGTAGAACATGGCCTTTAAAAAGGCACACCAGGTGGACTTGCCCCCCTCATTGGGAGCAGTAATCACGTTGAGACCGGGCTCCAGGGTGAGGCGCTCCCCCTGGAGCTTGCCAAAGGTGGCGGTCATAGTCTTGATCTTCATGGGGCTACGTCCTCCCCTCGTTCCAGGGCGGCCAGGCCAAAGCGCACTGCCAGCTGCAAGGTCTCATCCTCCGGGTCGGCCTGACAGCGGGCAGCCATGGAGCGGAGGAACAGTCCGGTGAGGGAGTCCTCCTCCCGCCGCGCCCACACCTCCCGGCGCACCCGGGTGCGGTCCCGCAGGGTCAGCCCGTAAAACCGGGGGGCCAGGACTGTCTCCAGGGCGGTAAGGTCCAGAGGGGATTCCCCGCGCTCCCCGGTGAAAGTGATGCGGTACACATCATTGTCCGTATCTGGCGGCAGGGTGGCCCGAACCGCCTCCAAGGGATTCTCCCAGCCAGTGAGGTCCACCGCCAGCTCCTCGTACCGCCGACGGCTCAGGGGCACCAGCTCCCCTTGGCAGCCCCTCTCATCCAGGGTGAGGCAGAGCACGCCCTTCTCTCCCGTCTCATCAAAGCCCCGGCCCTCGGGGCAGCCGGGATAGGCCCAGAAGGTGTTTCCCTCCCGCTGGACGCCGCTGCACTGGTGGACGTGGCCCAGGGCCAGATAGTTTAGTCCGCTGGCGGCAATTTCTTCCTTGGAAATGGGGGCGTAGTCGCCCGCCCCGTCCACCTGTCCATGGAGCACCATCAGGTGCATCCTTCCGTCCTGAGGGGCAGAGAAGCCCGCCAGGGGGGAGGCGTCCTCCCGGGAGGCCTGGAAGGCCCGGCCGTGGACGACACAGTTCAGGTGGGGAAACGCGACTGCCTCCAACTTGCCGGAAGTAAAAATATGTACATTCTCCGGCCAGTCCAGGGCGGCGTAGAGAGAGTTGGCGTGGTAATAGTCGTGGTTGCCCGGGGCGATCAACACCGGGCAGGGGATCTGGCCCAGGGCCTGGGCAAGGGCCTGGGCGGTCTCCCGGTAGGTCTGGTGGCTGTCCAGCAGGTCGCCGGAGAGGAGCACCAGGTCGGCCCGCCGCTGTCGGGAGAGCTCTGCCAGGGCGGAGAGTAGCTCCCGCTGCTCGGCCCGGCGCTGGTATGAGCGCTGGGGGGAAAGACCGGCAAAGGGGCTGTCCAGGTGGAAGTCAGCCCCGTGGATGATGGTCAGCAAGGTTTGTTCCAGTCCTTTCTGTATACAGAGGGGAAACGAAGTTTCCCATAAAGTTCTTTACCAAGCTTTCTTTCAAGAAAGCGGAAGCCGCCCCGCAGGGCGGCAACCCCAGAAGGGAAACGAAGTTTCCCACAAAGTTCTTTGCCCAGCTTTCTTTCAAGAAAGCTGGTTACTCGAGAAGGTCCACACGCTGGACCTGGACACAGCGGTTTTTGTCCGTGTCGATGGTGAAGCGGCAGGCGTTGATCTTACAGGGGCCCTCCGCCTCCTCGTAGCGCCGGGGCAGGCCGCCCAGAAACAGGTTGATAGAGTGCTCCGGCCGGATACCCAGCACGGAATGTCTCGGTCCCGTCATGCCCAGATCGGTGACAAAGCCGGTGCCCTTAGGCAGAATTTGCGTGTCAGCCGTGGGCACATGGGTGTGGGTGCCCCACAGGGCGTGGATGCGCCCGTCCAGATACCAGGCCATGGCCCCCTTCTCGCTGGTGGCCTCGGCGTGGAAGTCCAAAAGCAGCACTTGGCACTGCTGGGCCTCGTGGGAGCGCAGGATCTGGTTGGCCGCCTTGAAGGGGCTGTCCAGGTTGGAGTTGAGCTCAAGGCGGCCCATCAAATTCATGACGCCGATCTTCAGCCCCTTGGGGCCGTCGTACACCCCAAAGCCCCGGCCGGGCACCCGTCCGGCGTAGTTGGCCGGGCGGAGGATGTAGGGATCCTTGTCCAGAAAGTCCGCAATCTGGATGCGGTTCCAGGTGTGATTGCCCAGCGTGATCACGTCGGCCCCAGCGTCGTACAGACCCCGGGCCTGACGGGGAGTGAGTCCCACGCCGGAGGCGTTCTCTCCGTTGACCACGGTGAAGTGGATGTCATGCTCCCGCTGGAGCTCCCGCAGGCGGCGGGCCAGAATGTCCTGGCCGCCCTCGCCCACAATATCGCCAACCGCCAAAATATTCAGCAGCATTGTGTGTCCTCCTTGGATGGAAAAAGTGTCCTGCTCCATATTATAGTGGATGGAGCGGGAAAGGGCAAAGCCTTTTTCCACGAAGAAGGGCGGACATATTCCAGCCCCGCCGGTCATAGGCTGTTTTACACGCAGCAGTGAGGAGGGGATGGAATGGACTACCGGCAGCGGCGGGAGACAGGGACAGGCTGGAACGCCCGGCAGACCGCGGGGCTGGGGCTCATTTTGGCGGTGGTGGTGTTTTTCCTGCCCCTGCTGACCATGGGAGGAGAGCCAGTGCTGGGCCTGGCCCAGCAGGGTGAGGGGGGCGGTGCCGCCCAGGGAGAGAGCGTCCAGACCCAGGCGGCCAAGGACCGGGGCAAGGTCATTAAACTTCTTCAGACGGACGGGACAGTCACCGAGATGACCCTGGAGGACTACCTGTTCGGCGTGGTGGCGGCGGAGATGCCCGCCTCCTTTGAGCTGGAGGCCCTGAAAGCCCAGGCCTGCGCCGCCCGCACCTACACGGTCCGCAAGCAGAACAACCCCACCCAGGCCCATCCGGACGCCGACGTGTGCACCGACACGGGCTGCTGTCAGGCCTATGTCACCCGGGAGTCGGCAGAGACCCGGTGGGGGCTGAGCGCCGGGGAGTACAGCCAGAAGATCGCCCAGGCCATTGCCGAGACCGACGGCATGGGCATCCTCTATCAGGGGCAGCCCATCCAGGCTGTGTTCTTCTCCTCCGCACCGGGCTACACCGTGGACGCGGTGGAGGTGTGGGGCAACAGTGTGGATTACTTAAAGAGCGTGGAGAGCCCGGAGGGGGAGGAAGTGCCCAATTACCACAGCCAGGTGGTGAAAAGTGGCGAGGAAGTGAAAAATGCGGTGCTCGCCGCCTATCCCGGGGCGGACCTGTCCGGTGACCCGTCGGGCTGGTTTGGAACTCCGGCGGTCAACGAGGGAGGGACGGTGTCCAGCATCCTGGTGGGGGGTGTTACCCTGACGGGAGGGCAGGTGCGGACCCTGTTTGACCTGCGCTCGGCCTGCTTTACCGTGGCCTGGGACGGGACCAACTTTACCTTCTCGGTCACTGGGTATGGCCACGGGGTGGGTATGAGCCAGTACGGGGCCAACGCCATGGCCAAGGCGGGCAGCACCTACGACGAGATTTTGACCTGGTACTACACCGGTGCTTCCGTCTCCCCGCTTTCTTAGAAAGAAAGCTTGGCAAAGAACTTGGCGGAAAACTTCGTTTTCCTTCTACGCCCGTAAAGACCATTTTATGTGGGAGTGACATGTTCCGTCGCTCCTACTTTTTTGTGGTTAAGTAGGTTCCGCCCTGCGGGGCGGGTTCCTTTTTGTTTGCCCAAAAAGGAACCAATGGCCCAGGCCACATTCTCTTGCCCCTTTGGGGCAATTCACCTTGAAATGCCCTGGGGGTGTGTCTCCGATGAACGCCACGCGGAGCGGGCGTTCAAAGTCGCCCCACCC
>CAJLCG010000096.1 GCA_905205085.1 uncultured Oscillospiraceae bacterium | reverse complement strand
CCGTAAAACTTTGCCAGTGTCGCAATCGCAAATGGGCTGATGTCTTTGTAGTCATCGCTCTCATATTTCCCCAGTGCCGACTTAGACAGGCCGGTCTGTTCTGCCAGCTGTTCCAGCGTCAGGTGCTTATCCACCACTCGCAGGTCTTTGAGCCGTTCCGGGATTGACAGTTTTGTGTACATCAAAGCACCTCCTTGCCATCGGTTTTTGTTTTTCATTATAGCACATTTCCGAGAGCGTGGAAATATGCGGTTTTCATGTGTTTTTCCTGCGTCTTGGACATACGGGAGCAGCCCTCTTTTTTCGGTAAACTGGTTCTTGTCAGGAGACATAGAACCTTGAAAAATGAATGACCGACTGCAAGGGGGATGACCTCCGGGGAAGTGACGCCACGATAAGAGCGCACCAAAGAGGACAATACGCTGGGAGAGAATCCGGGCAGGAATATTTTGCAGACAGACCGGCAGACAGAAAAATAAACGATGCGGAACATACCGCATCAAATGAATGGAGGTAGATCATTATGAAACTGAATATGAAGGAAAAGAAAATTCTTTACGCTTACGCCTGCCCCAGCCATCACAACACAGTGACAAGGCTGAAATGGCTGACAGCATTGACTGTTGACCCGGAGGCGAAAAGCCAGATGCTTCATCTTGCTCGTAAAATTGAGACAGAGACAGAGGAAAGGTGGTACGAAGCCTTTTACCATCATCTGCGTATGGAGATGGACGAATACCGCCGGATTAGACGCAGTCTGCGTGCGCTGAAAGCAAACACCGATTATGAGGAGGAACTGTATGAGGAAGCTGTCTAAATATGAAAAAGAAACCATCATCAACTGGAATGAGGGCGAGACGATTGCCAGTATCTACACCTTCAATGCCAGCTTGAAACGCAGACTGGAGGATTTCAGCCGGAAGTACCCTCTGCTGTGCCGCTTGGAACGCAGTACGCCGGAAGGTAGCGTGACCTATGTACTGGACAAGTCCCGACTTTCGATCCGGCTGGTGCCGCCGTACAGCGAAGAACGGCTGGCAGCTGCAAGGGAGTACGCAAAAGAGCATGGCTTTCAGGTCATACAGACAGAAGAAAAAATCGCTTAAAATGAGGGCGATTTACGAAAAAATATCGGGTCTGCACCCGCTGTTTTGATCGGCAATTTCCGCAGGCGTATTCTGTATCCACTTCTCGCCTATGGGCGTAAATGTACGGATACGGAGCCGGTGAAACTGGCAAAAACCGCTTCTGCGGTGAAGGCCAGCTTCGCCGGTGCGGGAGTACAGAGGGCAGCCAGCCCTTTGTGCCGGGGTGCAGGGGCGGCAGCGCACTGCTGGGGTCAAGGGGCAACGCCCATTGGCCGGGTACAGGGCGGCAGCGCCTGTCGGGAATCCAAAGGGCAGCGCCCGTGGCCCAGTGAAGTGTTGAAAGCGAAGCGCCCCGAAGGGGTTCGACACTTTGTACTGGGTATTACCTGTCGAAACAGGAGCCCTTCGGGGGAACGAAAGCAACTCCGTCAAGGAAATAAGGAACCCAACGAAAGAGAAGGAGGTGACCGCCCATCGCCAATCAAAAGCAGCGGGTATCCCGTCACAATGGCCGCGCGGGAAAACACGGCGTCTATAACCCCAGGCACAACGATCGCAGCTTCGACGTGGAGAATGCGGAGAACATCGCCGGGGAGCGAACCCGGCTGAACCTGTACTGGGACTGCGCAAACGGCCTTCGTACCCATGAGGAGAACAGCCGCTTCCCGACCTTCACCCAGCACGAGCGGAACGAATATGAGCGCCGGTACGGGGCGTTCGTTGCGGGGCAGAATCAGCGCAACACCAAAGCCGGTCATGCCAAGCGCAATCGAACCATAGACGATCTGCTGGGGGACGCGCGCATTTGCCCGGAAGAAACCATCTACCAGATCGGAAAAGAGGGCGACTGCCCGCCGCCCGAGATGCTGACTAACGTGGTGCTGGCTTTTTTTGCAACGATGGAAGAGCGCTTCGGCACCAACGTCCATGTGCTGGACTGGGCGCTGCATTTGGACGAGACCAGTCCCCACATCCACGCCCGGCAGGTGTTCGATATCGAAAACTGCTACGGCGAGCGGGAACCCAAGCAGGAAAAGGCGCTGGAAGTCCTGGGCATATCGCTGCCTGACCCGGCGAAGAAGCCCAGCAGAACCAATAACCGAAAGGTGACCTTCGATCATCTGTGCCGTGATCTTCTGCTGGCAATCTGCCGTGAATACGGGCTGGAGGTGGAGACCGAAGCCATCTATGGCGGCAGGGCCAGCCGGGAAAAGAACGACTACATCATCGAGGCCCAGCGCGAAAAAATCGCAGAACTGGAGAAGCGCAACGCGCAGCTGACAGCGGAAAACACCCAGCAGGCCCGACGGCTTGCGCAAAAAGCCGCCGAACTGGACCACAAGTTGGATTCGCTGCATCATGTGGATACGCTGCTGGAGACCGTGTCAGAGACGGCGTACAATCAGGCTTTATCCGTTGTGGCGGATATGACCATCCGGGAAACGCAGAAAGCAGACAAAGCGGTCATCACAGCACAGATGGAGCAGGTTTACGCGCAGGATGGTTTTATGCTCCCGCATACCCGCAGGCTGATTCTCCAATGGCTGGAGAACGCCAGGAAGGCCATTGAGCTTTCCGCCAAGTCGGTGCTGAAAAGGGTAATGACAGCGCTTCGAAAGCCGGAAACCCGCGCCGCCGGCGTGTGGCGCATTCGGGAACAGGCCCGGCCCCTGATCCGCGAGGTGCTGCAAAGCTACAAGGCGCAGTTCAAAGAAACGAAAACCCGCCATTACGACATGGAACGCTGATGGATCACCATGCACATTCCTGTTTTCAGAAAGAAGGTGTTTATGAACCTGTTTGAAACCGTCGAGACTGCCATTTCCGTAGGGCAGGCAGCTAAGCGCTACGGGCTGACCGTTGGAAAAAACGGCATGTGCTGTTGCCCCTTTCACGCGGACAAGACCCCGTCCATGAAGCTCAACGAAGCCTATTACTATTGCTTCGGATGCAAGGCTCATGGGGACGTGATCGCCCTGACCGCACAGCTGCTGCACCTGCCGCCGGGAAGCGCGGCAGCAGAGTTGGCACAGGCCTTCCACGTGGACATCAGCGCCTGCCAGGGCCGGGGAAAGGAGCGAAGGAGGCAGCACTACCAGCCGGATACGGTTGCCCTGGCCCATCAGCTGGCCGCCATCCGCGAAAAGGACACCACTCAGGAGCGGGATGTATGGCTCAAGCATGCACAGAAGGTGCTGACCACGTATCTGAGGCTGCTCCGGACGTGGAAGGAGCGCTATGCCCCTCGCCCTGGGGAGGATGTCTGGCATCCGCTGTTTCAGGAGGCGTGCCAGCGGGAGGCATGGGTGGAGGGGCTGCTGGCCCAGAGCGACGATCCCCTAGAGCGGGACTTTCTCTATGACGCCTGCAAGAAGGAGGTGGATGCCATTGCGGAACGAATCACCCGTGACCAGCTGGGAACCGCCCATGAGCGAGAAAGGGTTGGATGAATCCTATGCGGTCATCCGGGAGGCGCTGGAGAAAAACAATCGAGGCAACGTGGTCAACTCGCTTCAAAACTGCGTCCTGGCGCTGACCCACGACCCCCTGCTGGGCGGACACATCCGCCGGAATCTGTTCAACGAACGCCTGACCATCGACTGCCCTCTGCCCTGGGTGCGGGAATCTTCCATCATCAGCGATACGGACCTGGCCTTTCTCCAGCTGCATCTGGAACGGCACTACGGGCTCAAGGCGGAGCGCTGCCTGCCGGGGGCGCTGAAAATCGCCGCCACGGACAACGCCTTCCACCCCGTGCGGGACCGCCTGCGCGCCCTGCGCTGGGACGGCGTTCCCCGGGTGCGAAACGCCCTGCCCCATTTCCTCGGCACGGAGGTGAACGACTACCACGAGCGCTGCCTGCGCACCTTCATGCTGGGAGCGGTGAAGCGTGTGTTTCGGCCGGGCTGCAAGTTTGAGCTGATGCTAGTGCTGGTGGGCGGCCAGGGCGCGGGCAAGTCCACCTTCCTGCGCAGCCTGGCCATGGAGCCGGACTGGTTCTCGGACGACCTGCGCAACCTCAGCGACAAGGACGTGTTTCACCGGTTGAACGGACGGTGGATCATTGAAATGTCCGAAATGGTGGCCACCGCCAATGCCCGGAGCATCGAGGAGATCAAGGCCTTCCTCTCCCGGGACCGGGACTTCTGCCGCCTGGCCTACGACCGCTTCGGCGCGGACCATCCCCGGCAGTGCGTGTTCGCGGGCACTACCAACCGCATGGATTTTTTGCCCATGGACCGCAGCGGCAACCGACGTTTCCTCCCCGTGCAGGTGGACGCTAGCAAGGCCGACTGCCACATCCTGGATGACCCGGAGGAGTCCAGGGCGTATTTTGAGCAAATGTGGGCGGAAATCATGGCGCAGTATGATTCCGGGGCGTACACCACCTATTTGTCCAAGGCGGAGGAAACAACGCTCCTGCATGAGCAGGAGGCCTTTGCCCAGGAGGACACCCTGGCCGGGCGGATCTATCACTATATGGATCAGTTCCAGGGAGACAAGCTCTGCACCATGCAGATTTTCAAGGAGGGGCTGGACCATATGTTCGATGAGCCGAAAGCCTATGAGACCCGGGAGATTCGGGAGATCGTGGACGCGGGCATCCGCCGGGGCGAGATCAAGGGCTGGCGCAGGTATGAAAACAACCGGCGCTTTGCCAAGTACGGCCGTCAGCGGGGCTGGGAGCGCATGATCCCGGAAAAAGTGTCGGAACCGCAGCAGCTGGCATTCATGGTGGTGGACGAACCAGACCTGCCCTGGAAGGATGAACCCGAAGGGCAACAGTCGTTGCCGGAGCGTTGACGCCTTCGTTGACGGGTCAAACCCTGATGTTGCAAGGGTTTCCGGCCTTTTGACCCACTTGACAACAGAGAAATGGTGAATAAAGAAACAAGACAAAAGCTGTGGGAGCTTCGCAACAAAAGAGTAAAAACCACTGTTGCCGCGTTGTCACGTTGCCACAGCTTCTGTCTATGCCATATCCAAAAGAAAGAGAGGTCGATTCATGTATCGCAGAAAATATTCTACAAAGTTCACGGAAGCGGGGCAGCCGTTCGTGAAGGGACTGGCTCAGCCGTCGCCGTTTATGACCATCCCGGAATTGCAGGCATATTTGCACATCTGCCGCCGGACGGCCTATACGCTGGTGCATCAGGAGGGTTTCCCGGCCTACCGGGTGGGACGCTCCATCCGCATTGACCGCAAGGAGCTAGAGGACTGGATGCGCAGGCGTTCCGCCAGCACAATGACCTGAAACCCCAAATATGCATTGCCCCTGCGTCCTTGATCTGGTATCATAAGGGTGGGCGGATACCGTCCTGCACCTTGACAACTGAACCGGAAAGAATCGCAGGGGCATTACTTTTACAAGGAGGAAAACAGATGCCCCGGCAGACACTGACCAAACGCGCCGACGGGCGCTACGCCTGCAAATATGAAGGCCATTTCTTTTATGGTAAAACAGCCAATGAGGCGTTTCGCAAGCGTGATGATTACGTCCGCATGCAGGAACGAGGATATAACATGGGTCTGATCGACACATCCTTTGCGGAGTATGGGGAGACTTGGCTTGACACCTATCGGACCAAATGCAATCCCATGCAGCATCGACAGTATCAGAGCTTCATCGACTATGCCTCTGAGCATTTTGGTAAAAAGATGCTAAGAAGTATCACGGCCACCGATGTTCAGCGACTTTACAACACGCTGGCAGGCTATTCTCAGAGCCACATCAACAAGTTCACTTCCACGATTCGCAGTATCTTCCGAGCAGCTTTGCAGGATGGCATCGTGATTCGCAGCCCTGCGGAGATGGCACAGCCACCGAAGGGAGAGGCTGAAAGCCACAGAGCCCTTGAAATGTGGGAGCGGGAGTTGATTGAGACAACCTATGCGGAGCACGACTTCGGTCCGGCCGCCATGGTGATGCTGTATGCTGGCCTTCGCCGGGGTGAAGTGCTGTATCTGGATGTGGACCGGGATGCGGACTTTCAGAAGAAAACGCTCACCGTGCGCGGCGCGGTGTCCTTCTGCAAGGGAAACTGTGGCATGGTTACCGAAGGTAAAACAGTCAATGCACGCCGGACCATCCCCATGGCTGATCCGCTGGCGGAGGCCTTGCGGGGCCACCATGGGCTGCTGTTGACCAAGGAGAACGGTGGCATGATGTCGCAAGCCGCCTTTGAGCGGAAATATCAGTCCTATATCACTTTTCTGGAGCGCAAACTCAACGGCTATCCCAGATGTCAGTACGGACGTACCCGGGCGCACAAGGCTTTGCTGGCGGAGGGTAAGCCGTTGCCGCCCTTCAGGGAAATCGACATTCGCTGCCATGATTTCCGCGTGACCTTCTGTACCACCTGCTACAACGCGGGCATTCCGCCCAAGACCACCCAGATCTGGATGGGCCATGCGGACACGAAGCTCGTGATGGATGTCTACACCAAGCTGACTGTAGAAAAGGAACAGGCGGACGCGTTGCGGCTGAACAATTTTCTCAGCCGGAGGGGTGTGAAAGAACAGGAAACAGGAAAGGAAATAAACGTGGAATCCCTTGCAAAATAAGGAGCTGACGGCGGTGCCATATGACTACCATTTGACTACTTGCAGGCCGTAAAATTGCGTTGCAAAGGGTTGCAAATCGTCCCCAAGGGCATTTTTGAGGAAAACAAGGAAGTTCGAGAGCAGCGGAAGGCAATACATAAAAATGTGTTATCTGGTCATGTATTTGGTCAAACGCTGCTGTTTTCTGCCCCAAAACACAAAAAAAGAAGCAGCTTTGCAACTGCTTCCTTGGTGAGCCCGGCGGGATTCGAACCCACGACCTTTTGATTCGTAGTCAAACACTCTATCCAGCTGAGCTACGAGCCCACATGCTTCGTTGACAGAGCGAAGCGCTCTCTCAAACCAGCCTAGTTATTATAGCAGAGAGAGAATAAAAATGCAATACATGCCGGTAAATTTTTTTTGCTTTGCGCGACGATGGACCTAAAAAGCATGTAAAAAGCACAGGACAGTCATTATTCCCGAACGCATAAAAAAACTTATTAAAAAATGTTCGCCTTTTTTCTTTACAAAGCGCCAAACCTGGTGTATGATAAGCAGGTCCCTTTGGTTTTTTATGTCGATTACAGGAGGATGGAACGCAATGAAGAAGCTCGTAAGCATGCTGCTGGCGCTGTGCCTGGTTCTGGGCGTGACCGCCGCGAGCGCCGCGGTCCCCGCGGAGGAGATCAAGGTTGGCTACATCTGCATCGGTGACGAAAACGAAGGCTATTCCGCCAACCACATCAACGGCCTCAAGGCCGCGCAGGAAGCCCTGGGCATCGGCGACGACCAGGTGATGATCAAGTACAACATCCCCGAAACCGAAGCCGCTTACGAGGCTGCGGTTGACCTGGCCGAAAACGGCTGCGACATCATCTTTGCCACCAGCTTTGGCCAGGAGAGCTATGTGTTCCAGGCCGCTGCCGAATATCCCGACATCCAGTTCTGCCACGCGACCGGCACCGCCGCCAGCGCCAGCGAGCTGACCAATGTCCACAACTACTTCACCGCCATCTATGAGGCCCGCTATGTCAGCGGCGTGGTGGCCGGCATGAAGCTCAACCAGATGATCGAGGACGGCGCCATCACCGCCGAAACCGCCAAGATCGGCTATGTGGGCGCCTTCCCCTTCGCTGAGGTGATCTCCGGCTACACCAGCTTCTTCCTGGGCGCCCGCAGCGTGTGCCCCTCCGCCACCATGGAGGTTCGCTACACCAACAGCTGGTCCGACATGGCGCTGGAGAAGGAGACCGCCGAGGCCCTGATCGCTGACGGCTGCGTGCTCATTTCCCAGCATTCCGACACCGTGGGCCCCGCCACCGCCTGTGAGGCTGCCGGCGTGCCCATCGTGGGTTACAACATCTCCATGATCCCCACCGCTCCCACCCATGCGCTGACCTCCGCGGCCTGCAACTGGGGCGCCTATGTGACCTATGCCATCCAGTGCGTGATCGACGGAACCGAGATTCCCAAGGACTGGTGCCATGGCTACTCTGACGGCGCGGTGCACATCACCGAGCTCAACGAGGCCGCCGTGGCCCCCGGCACCGCCGAGAAGGTGGCCGAGGTGGAAGCCGCGCTCAAGGACGGCACCCTGCATGTGTTCGACTGCTCCACCTTCACCGTGAACGGCGAGGAACTGACCACCTACACCACCGCCTATGGCCTGGAAGGCAACGAGATGGTGTCCGACGGCTACTTCCATGAGTCCGAG
>CAJLCG010000095.1 GCA_905205085.1 uncultured Oscillospiraceae bacterium | reverse complement strand
ACTTGGGTTTTCCCAAGTTTCCGGCGCGTTGCCTCTTCCCTATTCTTTCTTTCGCTTTACCATCTCAATCCCCTGCCGCCACAGGGGCAGCAGGTAGAGGAAAAAGGCAAAACAGATGCTGACGGACGGTGCACCTGCCGAAGCCAGGGGCACACCACCGGCGATGGACCAGGGAATCAGAGGCGCTACCACAACTGCCGTATTTTCCAGGGCAATGGCGGTCTCCTCCCGGCTGGGCTGGGTGTCCTGGCACAGCTGGTGGGTCAGGATGATGGCCAGGGTCTGATTGCAGGCAATGGCAGAAGCAAAGACGCTGGTGACCAGCATGGCTCCATAGGGAGTAATGCGGCGGCTCAAAGCCAGAATGGACTGCTGAAGTCCGTCCAACAGCCCGGTTTTCTGGAAGATGCCGGAGTAGGCTGAGGAGATACAGATGATGGTCGCCACCTTCACCATAGAGCTGACGCCACCGCCATTGAGCATGGCACCTACGGCCTCCTCTCTGGCCTGGTAGCCCAGCAGGGAAAAGCGGAGCAGCGCCCCAGGCGAAAGCTGCTGGAGAAACAGACCGATGGGAATGGCAGAGAGAATGCTGGCCCCCATGGCCCACTTCACCGGCACCCGGCACAGGGCCAGGGCAAAGATTACCAGGGCGGGCAGAAGAGCAATCCAGTGCAGGCGAAATTCCGTCTCAAACACAGCAGCCAGGTCCAGAGAGGTCTGGGTGTGCGGAGTAGCCATGCCCACAAAGAGGTACAGCAAGCTGGTTGCCAGAAAGGGCACCCAGGAGGTGCGCAGCATGGCCCGAATGTTGTCAAAAATGTTGGTTTGGGTGAGCTCAGAGACCAGCAGGGCGCTGGTAGACACCGGAGAGCACCGGTCCCCAAAAAACACGCCGGAGAGCACTGCTCCCCCCACCAGAACGGTGGGGACCTCCATGGCCGCCCCAAGAGTGGCGCAGATGACGCCCATGGTGGCCGCCGTGCCGAAGGAGGTGCCGGTGAGCACCGACACCAGACAGTTGAGCAAAAAGGTCATGAGCAGAAACACCGAGGGGCGGATAAAGGGCGTGGTGTAGCTGATAATGGCCGGGATGGTGCCCGCGGCCCGCCACAGGGCAGTGAGTACACCAATAAGGAGAAATGTAATCAGAATATTGCGGGAGGTTTTGACTCCATCCAGACACATCTTTCCCAGCTCACGCCAGCCGTAGCCCCGTCTGCGGCCATAGGCCAGGAAAATAGCCAAACCTACCACCAGGGCGTACAGAATGGACCAGTTCAGAGCGACGCACACCACCAGGGCAGCACAAAACAGCAGCAGTGTCAGCGTTTCCAAGTCTCCATCTCCCCTCTCTTTACAAATTAGCATAACATACCCAGACTAAAATGAAAAGAGGGCAAGACGCAGCCGCGCCGGGAACTTGAAGTACATCCAAGTTCCCGGCGCGTAGAATGTTAAATATGGTAGGTTTTTGTTATGGATCTGCCCGCCGGACGATGAGGAAATAGTGCTCCATCTTCGCATCCAGCTCTACGGTCTTGATGCCTGCCTCCAGGTCAAAACCAAAGTTCTGCCACAGAATTTCGATCTGTCCACGGTCCTCCAGGGTAGCAGTCTGCCTAGTGCAGGAGAGGTTGGAGCCCAGGGTGGTCATCAGGTCGTAGCCCCGGCTACCCTTGTTCGGCTGTTCGCAGCTGTAATCATAGCTGCCCTCTTTTTCCATGGAGGCGGTCACCGTGAGGCTGCCCCCGGCGGGGACGGTGACCTGGGCCTCTAGCCAGCACACCCGCTGGATTCCCTCCGTATCAGAGGCCACATCCTCCAGCCAGCCGGCGCTGTATCGTGATTGTTCCTGGGCAGTCAGCCCGCCATAGGCCAGCAGCTGTTCTAAGACCGCCCGATAGTAACGTTCAAAATCCATCTGGATATCGGAAGGGGATGAAAGCTCCCGGTCCTGGGTGAATCGAGTGAGAATCTCCCGAAGCATGGTATCCAGGTCGCTCTCGTACCGCTCCACGGTAACCCCGCACCCCTCCAGCTTGGGCGTATCCTCGTCCACGCCGCCGGTGACATAGCCGTCCACTGTCAGATTTCTAATATCCTCACCGATCACAATCAGGTAGTAGGGCTCTCCATAGTTGGATTCCCGCTCCTCCGGGATGGAGAAGCCCTGGACCATGGTCCCGCTTTCCGGGTCATACCGGCAGCCGTGGAAACCGTAGGTCAAAACACGGGTTTTATCGTAATCCAGGTCAAAGGATGCCCGCAGAAAGGGGTTTGGGGCCTGTTTGCTGGCAGACGGGCCATAGGGGTTTGTAAACCGGTAGACGGTCACCGGCACCTGGCTCACGTCAGGGGTTTCCTCCAGCGCACGGGCCAGATAACTGCCGTCGGAGAGCAGATCCCGGTAGTTCTCCCAACTCTCCGGGGAGTCCAGGTTGATGCTGCCCCCCTCCTCTCCATCCAACAGGCCGCCGGCTCCTTCAAAATTACCAGCATAGGCGCCCACATGCAGCTGGGTCTCCAGCTCATGCCCGTCCATAGACAATGCTGGAATATCTCGCTCCAGACTGGGCAGTGAGGTGACAAAGGGGTAAAGCAGAGTGAGGGTCTGGTCCTCCGCCCCGATGTTGGTCAGAGTGTACTCATCCGTGACAAGAATGTGGCTGTCATACCGCTCCTGCTCCAGCTCCTCATCCCACACCGGTACCCAGGGGGTAAAGTCCATGGTAATGGCTCGCTGGGCGGTAATGTTTTTGTTTTCCTCCCGCAATGTCATGGGAAGCACCGGTCCGGCATAGGACTGAAAGGTGATGGCCCCGTCCGCGCCGCTGACAGGCTGGCTGGAGCGCCCGCCTATCAGGGGGATGCGTCCGGTGACGACCCCTGCCACCAGACAGAAGCAGGCAGCCAGGGCGGCCCAGCCCATCCAGCGTCTTGTTTTACGCCGCTTTCTGGGCTCCAGGGCCGGGTCGATCATCTCGTCGTTCAGGTTGCTGATGGCCTTAAAAAGGCGCTCGCTCTGCTTGCTCATAGTACCACGCCCTCCTTCTCCAGAGCCAGGCGCAGGCTCTGGCGCAGCCGCCGTAGCCGCTGGGCCAGACCATTGGGCGAGCAGCCCAGCCCGGCTGCCAGCTCCTTTACCGCCTCTCCGCACCAGTAGCGGCGGAGAAACAGATTTCGCTCTTCCAGGGATAGAGTCTGGAGCCACCGCTCCACCGCCCGGGCCACCTCCTGGGCCTCCCACTGTTCCTCCGCGCTGGGCACCGCGGGGACGCACTCCTCCAGCTCCAGCACAAGCGTCTCCATTCCCCCACCCCGCTTGGCGCTGTACCGCTGCCGCCAGCGGTCGATGGACAGGTTGCGCACGATGCGGCACAGGTAGACACGCAGACTGTTGGGCCGCTGGGGCGGCATGGTGTTCCAGGCCCGGTGCCAGGTGTCGTTGACACACTCCTCTGCGTCGGGCCGGCTTTGCAGGATGTTGTAGGAGACGCTGCGGCACACCGGGCCGTACTTCTCCTCTGAGGCTGTGATGGCCCGCTCCTCCCTCTGCCAGTACCAGGCCACGATCTGCTTATCCTCCATGTGGGTTCCCCCCTTTTGTATCCCTTCATCCATCTGGACGGAATTGCCCGGGGAATATGACCAAAAATCTCCTCTTTATTGTACCATGGGAGAAAAATCCTGCCAATGCTCTCGTCTCGGCATTGCGAAACGGCTTCCTGTGTGCTACAATCTATCCCGATGTCTGGAATTTTCTCAGAAAAGAGGGTTTCTTTTGATGTATCCCATCTGTGTTTTGATCGCGCTGCTGCCTCCCGTCGCCATGTTGGCGGTGGGCATCTGGTGGAAGGTGTCTCCCCCCAAGCTGGAGGGCAAGGGCCTGGCCTACCGCACCCAGCTGTCCACCAAAAGCCCGGAGGCCTGGACCTTCGCCCACAAGCACTGTTCCCGGCTGTGGGTGCGCATGGGCGTCATTTTGACCGCCGCGGCGGGCATTGCCATGTACCTGCTGCGCAGCCAGGACTACCAGACCTTCCTCATCTGGATTCTGGCGGGCGAGATGGCCCTGTTCTGTGTGTCCGCCTTCCTGGTGGACGCCCTGCTGAAAGCAAACTTTGACGCCTGAATAACAAGCCCCATCCGGCATTTGCCGGATGGGGCTTGTTTGTCTATGAGGACAGGCAGACCTGGGCCAATACGGCGGCCAGCTTGGTCTGGTAGTCCTCCTGACGGAGCATTGCCTCTTCTTCTGGGTTGGAGAGAAAACCGCACTCCACCAGCACTGCCGGGCAGTCCACATGGTTCATTAGGTACACGTTGTCTGCAATGGGTTTGGCCTGACGGCTGTTGTCGGGCTGCAAGCTGGTGTGAATCGCCTGCTGGCAGGTCTCCGCCAGGGCCTGGGAGCCCTGGGTGGGAGCAAAGAACACTTGAGTGCCGTGGTACTTGCCCTGGGGGAAGGTGTTCTGATGGATGCTCACCAGCACTGCCCCCTCCAGCTCCCCCACCAGCTGGGCCCGGTTGTGCAGGTCGGATACCTTCTTCTCCCGCAGCGTCTTGGCCTCCGAGTCGTGCAGGGAGATGTCCTCCTCCCGCATCAAGTAGCTGTTCTCCCCGTAAAAGCCCAACAGGGCGTCCAGCCGCTTGGCAATAGCCAGATTGATCTGGCTCTCCGGAACTCCGGTCACCGACACCGCCCCGCCGTCCTCCCCACCGTGGCCCGGGTCCACCACCCATACCCGCTCGCCCTCTGGCCAGGAGGCCGCCGGAGCCGCCGGACCCAGGTAGGTCTGAAGCAGCATTCCCCCGCTCAGCACTGCCAGCAGTCCGGCTAAAATCAGTAAAGAACCCCATGTCATCCGTTTCAACCCCACATCCCTCCCCACCTATCCTATGGAGCCAGGGCCTGGACTATGTATGGACCCTCCCGCCCCTATGTGCATAGGATGCACCGGGAGGCGGAGAGCCTCCCAATCCCAACCGAGGAGGAATTACCTTGAATATGGAAAATGGCAGCTCCTGCCCCCTGCCCAGCTGCCCGGACCGCTATGGTACCCTGCCGTCCTGCGCGGGTCTGTCGGTACCCTATGTTCCCTTCCAGCAGGAAGGTTCTCAGAAATACAGCCAGAGCGACGCGCTGAGCAACGGCACTCTGTTTCCCGGCCTGAATCTCCCCTTCCGCCTAAAGGTGGAGGGCAGTACCGTCCCTGCCGGTCCCCTGGCCGAGCTCCAGGCCCTGGAGTTTGTAGTGGCGGAGCTTGGCATGTATCTGGATACACACCCTGACGACCAGGAGGCCTTCGACCTGTTCCGGAAGTACACCGCCATGGAGAAGAGCGCCCGGGAGACCTACCAGGTCAAGTTTGGCCCCCTCACCCAGAGCGCCTCTGCCAACGGGGAGAGCTACCAGTGGCTCAAGGAGCCCTGGCCCTGGAATTTTGAGCAGAACGAGGTGAAGTGACATGTTTCTTTACGAGAAAAAGCTGCAGTTCCCGGTGAAGGTCGCCACCCCCAACCCCAAGCTGGCCTCCTTCATCATCAGCCAGTACGGCGGCCCTGACGGCGAGGTGGGCGCGGCCATGCGCTACCTCTCCCAGCGCTACGCCATGCCCTACGCCGAGGCCAAGGGCCTGCTCACCGACATCGGCACCGAGGAGCTGGGCCACATGGAGATGGTGGCTGCCCTGGTCCATCAGCTCACCCGGAACCTGAGCGACGAGGAGGTGCGCAACAACGCCTCCTTCGCCCCCTACTTCGTGGACCATACCACCGGCGTCTACCCCACCGCTGCCTCCGGCTTCCCCTGGAGCGCGGGGGGCATGCAGTCCACCGGCGACGTAATTGCCGACCTCACCGAGGACCTTGCCGCAGAACAAAAGGCCCGGGTCACCTACGATAATATCCTGCGTCTCAGCGACGATCCCGACGTAAACAATGTCATCCGTTTCCTGCGGGAGCGGGAGATCGTCCACTTCCAGCGCTTTGGCGAGTGCCTGCGGTTGTGTAAGGAGAAGATGGATGCCAAAAACATCTATCTCACCAACCCTGCCTTTGACCGCTCCCCCACCCCCCAGCCCCGTACCGGAATGGCAAAGGGTTGACTTGAACTGAACACCAAAAGCACAAAGCCGGGAGACGCTCCAAACGGAGTGCCTCCCGGCCTCTTATGTGTTCCGGTGGATTCGCTTTTATCTCATCCGTTTGCTGTCTCTCATGCACTTAGCAGCTTCTGAGCGATGGGGTCGTTGGCGTTCCGGTCCTTTCCACGGTCAAAGGGATCGGCCTCATAGCCCAGTCCCACGGACTGGAGCTGGGACTCGGGCACGCCGAAGGCGCTGACCAGCAGGTCCTCCACCGCTGCCGCCCGGCGGTTGGACAGATCCACGCACTCCTCCTGGATGCCGTTGGTGACCGTGGTACCTGCCAGCAGGATGGGGTGATCCGGATGGGCCAGGATCACTTCCTCCCGAAGAAGGTATCTGGGGGTGATAAATTTTTTGAAAAAGGAATTTATTCCTGTTGCGTTTTTTGGGCCTCTGCGTCTTATATATAAATAAAGCATATACGACCCGGTGGTGATTCCATGCGTACAGAGAAAGAGAACCATAGGGCGACGGACTCAGACCGGACATTTATCCAGGGAATTTACCAGGAATTTTGCCGTCTGATGTTCTTCACCGCCCAAAAATACCTCTCCGATCCCCTCCAGCAGGAGGAGGTGGTACAGGAGAGCCTGAGCAAGCTGATCGAAAAGGTGGATACCCTGCGCACCCTCCAGCCCGCCGTGCTGGCCTCCTACATTGTGGCCACGGTGCGCAACACGGCCATCTCCCTGCTGCGCGCCCAGGCCCGGCAGGGCCAGGTGGTCAGTCTGGAGACGTTGGATGAGGAGCCCGCTTCCCAGGAGTCTATGGACGAGGCCCTGATTCTTCAGGAGGAGCTGGCCCCCCTGCGCGCCATCTGGCCTCAGCTGAGCCAGGAGGACCGGCTGCTGCTGGAGGGCAAATATCTTCTGGAGTACAGCAGCGCGGAGCTGGGAGAGCGCCTTGGGTGTCAGAGCGCCAGCGTGCGCATGAAGCTGACCCGGGCCCGGCGGAGAGCTTTGAGGCTGATGAAGAAGGGAGGGAACGGTCATGACCAACCGTGAAACGCGGAAGGAGCAGTATGAGGACGCCCTGTTTGCCCTGTTGATGGACGATATGGCTCAGGAGGACGGCGAAGAGCTGCTGCGGCTCAACGAGCAGCTCAAGCAGGACCCCGGCGCCGCCGTGCCCGAGGCGGTGCAGCGCCGCTGCGAGAGGGTCATCGGAACTGCCTTCTCCAGAAGGCAGTTCCGAGCCACCGGGCGCCGGACAGCCCGGTGGCTCAGCCGGCTCCTCCTGGCGGCCATTTTGGGTGTTCTTCTGTTTACGGCGGCCTTTGCTGTGTCGGAGGATGTACGGGTGGCCACGCTGAATGCCGTGCTGGAGGTGATGGACGACCGGACGCGGATCACCTTTGAGGAAAATCCATCCGGAGCAGGCCAAGCTGACGCCTCAAACCAGGCCGACACCGCGTCTGGCCTGGAATACCACTACAACATCGCTCTGGAGTGGATTCCAGAGGGATTTGAACTGGATAGTGGTAACTATAAGGAAAATGGTACCAGCGACTATGTTATCTATCACAGCCCACAGGACGGAATGATTAACGTCAGTGTTACTCCATATAGCACGGGACTCGTAGTTAACTTGGATACAGAGGACTGTACAAAGCGAGATGTCGAAGTACACGGTCATCCGGCTTCTCTGTATATCGCAAATGAAAGTAAAGTAGAGAATGCATATCATCAATTTGGAATGACAAATATTTGGAGTGATATGATAATCTACTGGATTGATCAAGAGGCCGGGGTGATGGTGGATATCAGTGCCACCAATCTGACCGAAGAGGAAATGATCCGTCTGGCAGAGGGCGTCCACTGGCGCGGCAGCTCTGATCTGGAATACCACTACAACATCGCCCTGGAGTGGATTCCGGAAGGATTTGAACTGGATTATGGACACTTTAAAGAAGAAGGTACCAGTGATTATGTTTCATATGTCAACTCTCAGAACGGTGTGATTGACATTCGCGTTACTCCGTATAGCACTGGGCTTGTAAGTAGTTTAAATACAGAGGGATGTGTAAAAAAAGATGTAACCGTGCAAAATCATCCAGCCATGTTATATATTACAAGCGAAGATATGCTAGAAACCCGATATTATCAATATGGAGTGACAAATATCTGGAGTCAAATGATGATATATTGGATGGACGAAGAATTACAGGTTATCGTGCAGGTAGATGCCACCAATCTGACCGAAGAGGAAATGATCCGTCTCGCGGAGGGCATTCACTGGCGCGGCAGCTCTGATCTGGAATACCACTACAACATCGCCCTGGAGTGGA
>CAJLCG010000094.1 GCA_905205085.1 uncultured Oscillospiraceae bacterium | reverse complement strand
GAGAAGCCGGACATCTCGCCGGCCTGTTGGACGCTCACGCCCTCCTTGAGCAGCTGGCGGGCCTTGAGCACACGACTGTAAATGATGTACTCCATCACAGAGAAGCCGGTGGCCGATTTAAAAATGCGGCACAGATAGTGCTTGCTGATATAGAACTGGCTGGCGATCTGATCCAGAGTAAGGGGCTCAGAGAGGTTGTTGCGGATATAGTCCAGGATGGGAGCCACACGGAGAAAGTCCTTGTTGCGCACCGCATCGCCGGCGGTGGCAGAGGTGAGGATGGGAGCGGCACGCAGCAGCAGATTCAAAAGGGCGATGGTCTGGTGGATGTCGCTGCCGAAGCTGCCGTCGTTTTTGTTGCGCTCCAGGGCCTGGAAGAGCTCGATGATCTCGATCATCTGCTCGCTGGTCATGGCAGCCCGCAGAAAGCTGTCCCGGGTCAGCTGCATAAAGTCGGTCTGGGGGGTGGAGAGATCGGAGAGGGTCTTGCGGCTGACATGGAGGACGTAGCGGGCGTGAAACCCGGTGGCGATGGTACGATGAAGGGTATTTTCGCCAATCAGATATAAAGTGCCCCGGCGCAGGGGGTAGACCTGGTCACTGACAAAAATATTGCCCGGGCTGGTCAGGGGCAGAAAAAGTTCATAGTAGTCATGGAAATGGAGTCGGCTCATGCTCCAGGTTTCATTATGATTAAGCTGAAGATGAAAGTCAACGTTGGTCATATAAGGGCCTCCCACTGGAAGAACTGTACAATTCAAGCAAAAACATGGGGCAGAGACTTGCCCGCTTTTGTTGGTTGTGTTATGATAACATTATAGCATGGGAAGCGAATATATGCAAACTTTTCGCCAAGTTCCCCAAAGACCTTTTGCACATCTTGTGATAGACTGGCACAAGATGAACCAGAGCGTGTAATTCTGGAAATCACGCGAAGTCAGGGAATAAAAACCGTACATCGAAAAAATTGTGTAATGGGGGTTTTCATTATGAACAAAGTCTACACCTTGCACGACGCGGTTGCCAAGTTTGTCGAGAGCGGAGATTGCATCTCCTTCGGCGGCTTTACCACCAACCGTAAGCCCTATGCCGCGGTGGCTGAGATCCTGCGCCAGGGCCAGAAGGACTTCACTGTCTGGGCCGGTCCTGCCGGCGGCGACTGGGATATGCTGATCGGCGAGGGCCGTGTTAAGGCTTACATCAACTGCTACACCGCCAACTCCGGCTACACCAACGTCTCCCGCCGCTTCCGTGCTGCCATCGAGAAGGGCCAGCTGACCTACGAGGACTACTCTCAGGACGTGCTGATGCTGCAGCTGCATGCCGCTTCCCTGGGCCTGCCCTTCCTGCCCGTGCGTCTGATGCAGGGTTCCGGTCTGATGAAGTACTGGGGCATCAGCGAGGAGCAGCGCAAGACCCTGGACAAGGTGGACGACCTGAAGTGCGTTGAGGTGGACAACCCCTTCAACCCCGGTGAGAAGGTTGTTGCTGTTCCCGTGCCCAAGCTGGACACCGCCATCATCCACGTGCAGAAGGCCTCTCCCGACGGCACCTGCATCATCGAGGGCGACGAGTTCCACGATGTGGACATCGCCGTGGCCGCCCGTAAGGTCATCGTCACCTGTGAGGATCTGGTCAGCGACGAGTACATCCGCCGCGATCCTACCCTGACCCGCATCTTCGGTCAGTGCGTGGACGCCGTGGTTCACTGCCCCTACGGCGCTTGGCCCTCTCAGTGCTACAACTACTACGACAACGACTCCCACGCTCTGAAGGAGTACGACAAGGCCTCCAAGTATCAGGACGCCGAGGACGCCAAGGCTCAGCTGGCCAAGGCCGCTGCCAAGGCCGAGAAGGCCGCCGCTGCCAAGCCCGACGACGCCAAGCTGGCTGAGGCTGCTGCCAAGGCTAAGAAGGCTGCCGAGGACGCCGAGGCCGGCGTGGCCATCCCCGAGACCTTCAAGGACTATCTGGATAAGTGGGTCTACAGCGTGAAGGACAACGACGAGCTGCTGGACAAAGTGGGCGGCGCTCAGCTGATGCGTCTGAAGAACGAGCCCCACCTGGGTTATTCCACCAGACACTAAGAAGTAGGGAGGTATATTGTCATGTCTGATTATACTAAGTACACGAAGCAGGAGATGCAGGCTTACGCCATTGCTAAGAACATCAAGGAGAATCAGATCGTCATCGTGGGCACCGGCCTTCCTCTGATCGGCGCCTCCCTGGCCAAGCGGGCTGTCTGCCCCTCCTGTCACCCCATCGTAGAGAGCGGCCTGATGGACTGCTCCCCCGTGGAAGTGCCCCGCAGCGTGGGCGACAACCGCTTCATGGCTCACTGTGCCGTGCAGTGGCCCAACATCCGCTTCATCGGCTTTGAGGCCAATGAGTGGCTGCACGACGCCGACCGCCTGGTGGCCTTCATCGGCGGCGCCCAGATCGACCCCTACGGCAACGTGAACTCCACCTGCATCTACGGCAAGGGCGACTATGTCAAGCCCCAGACCCGTTTCACCGGTTCCGGCGGCGCCAACGGCATTGCTACCTACTGCAACACCATCATCATGATGCAGCACCAGAAGCGCCGCTTCATGGAGAAGATCGACTACATCACCTCCTGCGGCTGGATGGACGGCCCTGGCGGCCGTGAGCGCGCTGGCCTGCCCGGCAACCGTGGTCCCCAGATGGTCGTTACCGACCTGGGCATCATGAAGTTCGACGAGGAGACCAAGCGGATGTACCTGGCCTACTACTATCCGTTCTCCAGCCCCGAGATGGTTCAGGAGAACACCGGCTTCGAGATCGACGTGTCCCGTGCTGAGCTGATGGAGGGTCCCAGCCCCGACATCATCAAGCTGATCCGTGAGGAGATCGACCCCGGCCAGGCCTTCATCAAGGTGCCGAAGGACTAATTCCATCAAACCAACTTTTATATATAGGAGGAACTGACATTGGGTAACTATTCCATGCCTCGTTATTTCCAGAATATGCCCACCGTGGGCAAGGCCGTCCGTCCTAACCCCGAGAACGTGGCCGAGCTGAAGGCCGTCGAGGAGGACATCCACGCCAAGATCGTGGCTGCCCTGGCTGCTGGTAAGAAGGACGAGGATATGAACGCCAAGGGCCAGATGACCGCCATGCAGCGTGTCTCCATGCTGGTGGATCCCGGAACCTGGTGCCCCCTGAACAGCCTGTATAATCCCCAGGACAACAAGAACGGCTCTACCTCCATCATCAAGGGTCTGGGCCGCGTCAACGGCAAGTGGTGCGTGGTCATCGCTTCCGATAACAAGAAGCACGCCGGCACCTGGGTGCCCGGCCAGGCTGACAACCTGCTGCGCGGCAGCGATACTGCCAAGCGTCTGCGTATCCCCCTGGTGTACCTCCTGAACTGCGCCGGCGTGGAGCTGGACCAGCAGGAGAAGGTGTACCCCAACCGTCGCGGCGGCGGTACTCCCTTCTACCGCAACTCTGAGCTCAACCAGATGGGCATTCCCGTCATCGTCGGCATCTACGGCACCAACCCCGCCGGCGGCGGCTATCACTCCATTAGCCCCACCATCCTTATCGCCCATGAGAAGGCCAACATGGCCGTGGGCGGCGCCGGCATCGTGGGCGGCATGAACCCCAAGGGTTATGTGGACATGGAGGCCGCTCTGGCTCAGATCGAGGCCACTAAGGGCCTGCGCGCGGATCCTCCCGGAACCGTGGCCATCCACTACGGCGAGACCGGCTTCTTCCGTGAGGTGTACTCCGGTGAGGACGGCGTGATCGCCGGCATCAAGAAGTATCTGGACATGCTGCCCTCCTACGATCTGGAGTTCTTCCGCGTGGACACTCCCCAGTCTCCCGCTGCTTCCGACGTAGAGCTGTATGACCTGGTGCTCAACAACAAGAAGCGTCCCTACGACATGTACTCTGTCATCGCCCGCCTGTTCGACGGCAGCCAGTTCATGGAGTACAAGAAGGGTTATGGCCCCGAGATGATCACCGGCCTGGCCAAGGTGGACGGCCTTCTGGTGGGCGTGGTTGCCAACCAGCAGGGCGTGTTCCCCAACTATCCCGAGTATAAGCAGGGCGCCATGGGCGTGGGCGGCAAGCTGTACCGCCAGGGCCTGATTAAGATGAACGAGTTCGTCACCCTGTGTGCCCGTGACCGTCTGCCCATGATCTGGATCCAGGATACCACCGGCATCGACGTTGGCAACGACGCTGAGAAGGCCGAGCTGCTGGGTCTGGGCCAGAGCCTGATCTACTCCATCCAGAGCAGCAAGCTGCCCATGATGGAGATCACTCTGCGCCGCGGCACCGCCGCCGCCCACTACGTGCTGGGTGGTCCTCAGGGCAACGACAACAACGCCTTCTCTCTGGGCACCGCTGCCACCGAGATCAACGTCATGAACGGCGAGACCGCTGCCAACGCCATGTACACCGGCCGTCTGGCCAAGGATCAGAAGGCTGGCAAGGATCTGCAGCCCACCATCGACAAGATGAACGCCCTGATCAACGACTACAACGAGAAGTCCAAGCCCTTCTTCTGCGCCAAGGCTGGCCTGGTGGACGAGATCGTGGATATGCCCATGATGCGCAACTACATCGTGGCTTTCGCCGATTCCTGCTACCAGAACCCCGAGAGCATCTGCCCCTTCCATCAGATGCTGCTGCCCCGTACCATCCGGGACTTCGAGACCTACAAGAAGTAAGACCGGCCTGAAATGACCGGCGTGTGCGCCGGGACCCCATTTGGGGTCCCGGCACCATATCCAATCCCCCGCGCAGCGGGGAAACCATATTTTTGACGGAGCGAGTTTGATGGATAACATTTACACTCTTGGTATCGATATTGGTTCCACTGCCTCCAAGTGCGTGATCCTGCGCGATGGCAAGGAGATCGTCAGCAAGTCTCTGATTTCCGTCGGCGCCGGCACCAGCGGTCCCCAGCGGGCCATTGCTGAGGTGCTGGAGAACGCGGGCATGACCCGGGATCAGATGGCCTATGTGCTGGCCACCGGCTACGGCCGTAATTCCCTGGAGGGGATCGCCGACCACCAGATGAGCGAGCTGAGCTGTCACGCCAAGGGCGCCAGCTTCCTGTTCCCCGACGTGCACACCGTCATCGACATCGGCGGCCAGGACGTAAAGGTCCTGCAGATCGAAAATGGTATGATGACCAACTTTGTCATGAACGACAAGTGCGCCGCCGGTACCGGCCGGTTCCTGGACGTGATGGCCCGGGTGCTGGAGGTCAAGGTGGAGGAGCTGGGAGATCTGGCGGCCAAGTCCACCAAGGATGTGGCCATCAGCTCCACCTGTACCGTGTTTGCCGAAAGCGAGGTCATCAGCCAGCTGGCGATGGACACTGACAAGTGCGACATCATCAACGGCATCCACCACTCCGTGGCCGCCCGTGTGGCCGGCCTGGCCCACCGCGTGGGCGTGCGGGAACTGGTGGTTATGACCGGCGGCGTGGCCCAGAACTCCGGCGTGGTCAAGGCTCTGGAGGAGGAGCTGGGACACACCATCCACACCTCCCCCCTGACCCAGTATAACGGGGCCCTGGGAGCGGCACTGTTTGCGTATCAGCGGTACCTGAAGGAGCAAAAGGACTGATCCTTTTGCGAGACAACAATAATATGGACGATTTTAAGTGAGGAGGACACAACAATGGCTAAAGAAGTAAGCCCCGGCGTCAAGGCTCTGCGCAAGGTCGTCGAGGATGTGTATGCTGACGCCCGTAAGGCCCATGCCGAGGGCAAATTGGTAGGTTGGTCCAGCTCCAAGTTCCCCTGTGAGCTGGCTGAGGCCTTTGATCTGAACGTGATGTACCCCGAGAACCAGGCCGCTGGTATCGCCGCCAACCGTGACGGTGAGATCATGTGTAAGGCTGCCGAGGAGCTGGGCTACGACAACGACATCTGCGGCTACGCCCGCATCAGCCTGGCCTATGCCGCCGGCAAGCGTGCGTCCCGGAAGTTTGACCCCGAGACCCTGGAGTATATCATCGATCCCAAGAGCGGCAAGCCTCTGAAGGACGAGAACGGCAACGTGGTCATCGACCCCGAGACCGGCAAGCCCAAGAAGGATCCCAAGACCATGCAGCCCTACACCGTGCTGGATGACATCTATGAGATCGAGGCTCTGCCCGAGACCACCGAGAAGGAGATCGCCTACAAGAACTTCCGCCGTGAGGCCATCAAGCCTTACCGCCAGATGCGTATGCCCCAGCCCGACTTCGTGCTGTGCTGCAACAACATCTGTAACTGCATGACCAAGTGGTATGAGAACATCGCCCGTATGTGCAACATCCCCCTGATCATGATCGACATCCCCTACAACAACACTGTTGAGGTCCACGACACCAACGTGGCTTATGTCCGCGCTCAGTTTGACGCCGCCATCCACCAGCTGGAGGAGCTGACCGGCAAGAAGTTCGACGAGAAGAAGTTCGAGCACGCCTGCGAGAACGCCAACCGCACCGCCAAGGCTTGGCTGCGCGTGTGTGACTACCTGCAGTACAAGCCCGCTCCCTACAGCGGCTTCGATCTGTTCAACCACATGGCCGACGTGGTAACTGCCCGTGGCCGCGTGGCTGCCGCCGAGGCCTTTGAGCTGCTGGAGAAGGACCTGGCTGAGGCCGTCAAGGAAGGCAAGAGCACCACTCCCTTCCCCGAGAAGTACCGCGTTATGTTCGAGGGTATCCCCTGCTGGCCCAAGCTGCCCAACCTGTTCAAGCCTCTGAAGGCCAACGGCGTCAACGTTACCGCTGTTGTGTACGCCCCCGCCTTCGGCTTCGTGTACAACAACATGGATGAGATGGCCCGTGCCTACTACAAGGCCCCCAACTCCGTGTGTATCGAGCAGGGCGTTGATTGGCGTGAGGGCATCTGCCGGGACAACAAGGTGGACGGCGTGCTGGTCCACTACAACCGTTCCTGCAAGCCCTGGTCTGGCTACATGGCCGAGATGCAGCGCCGCTTTACCAAGGATCTGGGTGTTCCCTGCGCCGGCTTCGACGGCGACCAGGCCGATCCCCGGAACTTTAACGAGGCCCAGTATGAGACCCGTGTCCAGGGCCTGGTGGAGGCCATGGAGGCCAATCAAGCGAAGAAGGAGGCTGAGGCGAAATGAGCACCGAAGTTTTGCTGAACGAGTTTAAGGAATGTTCCGAACACCCCTATCGGGTAATCTCCGCCTATAAGCAGGAGGGTAAGAAGGTCATCGGCGTACTGCCCTACTTTGCTCCCGTGGAGCTGGTCGTGGCCGCCGGTATGGTGCCCATGGGCATCTGGGGCAGCAACAAGAAGACCATCGCCATGGCCAAGGAGTACTGCGCCACCTTCTACTGCACCATCGCTCAGCTGGCTCTGGAGATGCTGCTGGACGGCACCCTGGATCAGCTGGATGGTATCATCACCCCCACCATCTGCGACACCCTGCGTCCCATGAGCCAGAACTTCCGCGTGGCCATGGAGGGCAAGCTGCCCTGCATCTTCCTGGCTCATCCCCAGAACCGTAAGCCCGCCTTCGGCCTGCAGTTCACCGTGGACCAGTACATGCACGTGAAGAGCGAGCTGGAGAAGATCTCCGGCAACACCATCACCGACGAGGCTCTCCGGGACGCCATCAAGGTCATGAACCGCAGCCGCAAGGCCCGCCGTGAGTTCGTGAAGCTGGCCGGTCAGCACCCCGAGGCCATCTCCGCTGTGGAGCGCTCCGCCGTGCTCCGCTCCGCTTGGTTCATGGAGCCCGCTGTCCACGCTGCGAAGCTGGAAGAGCTGAATGCCGAGCTGGCTAAGCTGCCCGCCTCCAACTGGAAGGGCAAGAAGATCGTCACCTCCGGCATCATCTGCGACAACCCCAAGCTGCTGCAGATCTTCGACGACAACAACATCGCCATCGCTGCCGACGACGTGGCCCAGGAGACCCGTGCTTTCCGTGTGGACGCCAGCGAGGAGGGCGATCCCATGATGGCTCTGGCTCAGCAGTTTGCCGACCAGGACTACGATGTGCTCCTGTACGATGAGTACTCCAACAAGAACCGCCGCGCCGACTATGTGGTGCAGCTGGTGAAGGAGTCCGGTGCTCAGGGTCTGGTGCTGTTCATGCAGCAGTTCTGCGACCCCGAGGAGATGGAGTACCCCTACCTGAAGAAGGCTCTGGACGACGCCGGTATCCCCCACGTCAAGCTGGGCGTGGACCAGCAGATGCGCGACTTTGGCCAGGCCAGCACCGCCATCCAGGCCTTCGCCGACGTGCTGTAAGTTTTCCGTTAAAGTACCGGGAATTTCTTGACAGAAATCCTGCAAAAATGTTACAATGGTTGTAATTTCGGTCCTTCGCCCGTTCTGCGGGCGGGCGAAGGACCGACCGTTTGATTTTTCGGCCGTCAAAAAACGACTGGAAAGTCAACCCATTCCATTTTTAGAAAAGGGGAAAACAAACTATGAACTACAATGTTACCGTGAACGGCAAGGTTTACAGTGTAACGGTGGAGAAGCCCGGCGCCGCCGCTCCTGCGGCCGCTGCTCCTGTCATGGCTGCCCCTGTGG
>CAJLCG010000093.1 GCA_905205085.1 uncultured Oscillospiraceae bacterium | reverse complement strand
AGACCTGCTAAGTTTTGTCAAGGGTAAAAAAGCAAAAATCATAAGTAGGTGAAAAAGAGCACACCTATCCAAGCCGCTACGCATCTCAAAATGAAACGGCGGCCAGCCAATGCTATGCAAATAGGTCAGGCCTACTCTAAAGAATCCAAGTAGGCTTTAACGGTGGCGTAATATCTCCGCAGGAATTTGTTTGCGGATGCCATCATGTAGACGCGGTAGGGCTTGCCCTCAGCTCGCTTTCTATCCATGAACTGGTAGACTGGTTCATCTTGTGGTGAGTTCTGCAAATAGACACTCATAACCAGGAATAGTGTCCGGCGCAGGGAGGATGCACCAACCTTGCTCATGCTCTTGTGTCTGCCGATCACATCGCCGGAATCATTCGGCGGGGCATCAATACCAGCATAAGCCACAAGTGCTTTCTTGGAATAGAAGCGGCGCACATCGCCGATTTCAGCTATGAGCTGCGGGCCAAGTGTCGGCCCAACGCCAAACATCTCCATGACAACCGGATATTCCGGTAGTTGAGAAGCAAGAGACTGCATCTCCTGTTTGAGTGCAGCAAGCGCAGCGGAAGTAGCCCTGAGCTGAGACACCGCCTGCTCCACAAGCAGCTTTGTAGTTTCAGACTTCGGCATGACACCAATGTGTCCACTGGCTTCGTCGTAAATTGTGTGAGCTTTTTTCTCGTTGAAATTGTACCTATGTGTTCGACACCACTTCTGGTACTTGTTCACGAATGCCTTTTCAGAGCGATCACAAACGCGTTCGCAATGCCAAAACTCTGCTACGAAGTCCACCCATTTCTCACTTCCATCTGCACGGGAAGGGCTATTGAACAGGCGGTTTGCGTTTGGAAAAGTCGCATCCAGCAATGAAATCAGATTGTTCTTCAGAACCGTCTGTACCTTGGAATACTGCCGGTACTGACGATAGCAGTTCTTCAGCAACAGTCGGGTATTTTCCTCTGGGACGTATCTCGGCAAGGTAAGCCAGCGGTCAAGACCATAGTTCGCAAGCTTTACGGCGTCCTTCCGGTCAGTCTTGATGCGCCTCAGATCGTTGTTCCCGTAGCCATGCACCAGCTTTGCATTGACAATGGAAACATATAGTCCGGCGTCGTGAAGCAGCTTTGCTACCGGCATATGGTAATTCCCAGTGGCCTCCATGACCACGCGAGTCTCACCGTTCAGGCTTTTGAGCCGCCTTGCCAGCTCGCTCAGTTCACTGTCGGTGTGAGGAACCTCAAAGGGTGAGATAACGACCTCTCCAAAGGGGCGCATAACGGCAATCGTGCTTCTTCCTTTGGAAATGTCGATTCCAACAGAGTTCATGTATCTACCTCCAATACGAATTTGCAACTGGAATCCATCTTTTTCTCATTGCCGATTCAATCTATTGGGTGACACGAACTCCAAGGCTCAACCTGCTCAAATCGAACGCTGCAATAAGGGGATGGCTGACAGTCTGTTCTTCGGACATGAAAGCCCAAGGAGGCAATGGTCAGCCAGCTGCTCCCCTTATTGTAGCTTAGGCAACGATACGGAAAAAGACACGGCTGGCTGCCGTGCCTTAACCCTAAATATATTGTAATAGGAGGCAAAAGAACTTTATGCGAAACTTCGTTTCGCCTCTGCGCTCATACGCACCACTTCCGTGGGAGTGACGCTCTGCGTTGCTCCTGCGTTTTTCTTTGTCCGGCACCCTTTGTTTATTTTGCAGGATTTCTTGCGTTATGGGGGAGAAAATCCAGCATCAACACACAACTGGATACATTTGGAACGGGTATATGTGAACTACAGGTGAAAACGCCAAAAATTTTTTCGTTAAAATGTTGTTAATCTTGCAGGATTGTGCTTTACAACCGGGGAAATAAAGCGTTAAAATGACCGCCTGTGAAGGAAGTGATCGAGTATGAACCTGCAACAAATGATCGCGGTGGGCGTTTTTCTGCTGGTGATGGCCGCCATCATCTCGGAAAAAGTGCACCGCAGTGTGGCCGCTCTGGCCGGAGCGGTGGTCCTGCTGCTCACCCACGTGCTTACCATTGAGACAGCTGCCGACTATGTGGACCTGAACACCATCGGGGTCCTGGTTGGTATGATGCTCTTTGTGGCCGTGGTAAAGTGTTCGGGCCTGTTTGAGTACATCGCCATTTGGTCGGCCAAGCTGACCCGGGGCCAGCCCATGGCCATTCTGGCGGTCTTTACCGTCATCACCGCGGTGCTCTCTGCCTTTTTGGATAACGTAACCACGGTGCTGCTGATTGGTCCTATGACCATCGCTATTACCCAGATTCTGGACGTCAATCCCGTGCCTTTTCTGCTCTCCCAGATTATGGCCTCCAACATCGGCGGTACCGCCACCCTCATCGGTGACCCCCCCAACATCATGATCGGCAGCGCCGCCGGCCTGAGCTTTGCCGACTTCATCGTCAACACCGGCCCGGTGGTGGTGATCATTCTGGCCGTCGTGCTGGGCATCTTTTTCCTCATGTACCGGGGCCACCTCCACGTGGAGAAGGAGAACATGGAAAAAGTTCTCACCCTGGATGAAAAATTGACCATAAAAGATGCTTCCCTGCTGCGGAAAAGTGTTATAATGATCGTGCTGGTGGTGGTAGGATTCATCTTCCACGCCCAGCTGGGCATCGAATCGGCTACCGTGGCTCTCACGGCGGCGGGCGTGATGCTGCTCATCGGCGGCCAGGATGCAGAGGATGTGATCCTGGGCGTGGAGTGGTCCACCATTTTGTTCTTCATCGGTCTGTTTGTGGTGGTGGGCGGCCTGAACAGCACCGGAGTCATCGCCATGCTGGCCAACGGAATGCTGGAGCTGGTTGGGGACAACGAGATGCTGGCCATTGTGCTGATTTTGTGGGCCTCCGCCCTCATTTCCGCCTTCCTGGACAACATTCCCTTTGTGGCCACCCTCATCCCCATGATTCAGACCATGCAGCAGGGCGGCATGGACGTGCTGCCCCTGTGGTGGGCCCTATCCCTGGGTGCCTGTCTGGGCGGCAACGGCAGCCTCATCGGCGCCAGCGCCAACGTGGTTCTGGCCGGGGTCAGCGCCAAGAACGGATATCCCATCACCTTCATGAGCTACCTGAAAAAGGGCTTCCCCTTGATGCTGCTGTCGGTGGCCATTTGTACCGTCTATCTGCTGATTCGATTCACGTGATGGAAAGGGAGGAACGGTTATGAACAGAAATTCTGTGATCGGTGATATCGTGGATTTAAAGCTCAGTCAGATGGGCGCCACCCAGATCACCAAGCTGCGCAGCCACATGTACATTGTGGACTTTACCCTGGAAAATGGCATGAAGGTCTCCTATGTCTTCAACATCACCAAGCACGACAAGTACTTCCTGCAGCGCATGCGCCCCTACGCCATGGTGCAGGGCAAGTATGCCGACACCAAGGAAATCACCAAATTCATCAAGGAGGATCTGCGCCGCTTCCGCACCGCCGAGCACAGCAGCAACTTTGAGGAATTTGTGGACGTGTCCCGCAAGGGCGTGGAGCTCTCTCACAAGCTGGAAGATCTGTTTCTCCACTACAATGTGGACAAGGCCACCCTGGACGAGATGCAGGGTACCCTTACCCGCATGATGCTCCACCTGGAGCAGCTGCAGCATCAGCTCTCCCCTGTGGAGCCCGAGCCCTGCAAGAAACAGACG
Organism: uncultured Oscillospiraceae bacterium; assembly: GCA_905205085.1. GTDB lineage: Bacteria > Bacillota > Clostridia > Oscillospirales > Oscillospiraceae > Lawsonibacter. The sequence goes on along the minus strand of CAJLCG010000093.1, from coordinate 5,090 downwards.
ACACAGTCTTGAGCTGGCTCTTCCCTCTTTTCCAAAGCAAAATAAAAAATTGAACCCGGACCGTCTAAAAAGGCGGCCCGGGTTTTTAAAAATCATAAAGCAAGGAAAACTTTTCTTAAAAAATGCCCTTCTTCCTTCCAACTATGCTATAATGACATAGAAAAGAGCGAAGCAACCCCAAACCGACCCCAATACCGGCGGCTTTTTCCGCCCGATGAGAAGGAATGAGGCGTATATGACCAATCAGGAATTGAATACCCATCAAATCAAAGTCATCGGCCACTGTAATCCCGATACGGACTCCATCTGCTCCGCCATCGCGTACAGCCGGCTGAAAAATATGATCGACCCCGACCACCCCTGCAAGCCCTGCCGGGCCGGACTGCTCAACCGGGAGACCGAGTTTGTCCTCAACTATTTTAACGTCCCCGCGCCCCAGCTCTACACCGACGTGCGCTCCCAGATTCGCGACGTGGACATCCGCCGCATGGCGGGAGTAAACGGCGAGATGAGCCTGCGCAGCGCCTGGGTCACCATGCGTGACCAGGAGATCGACACCCTGTGTGTGGTGGACGAGGAGCAAAATCTGAAAGGCGTCATCACCGTAAAGGACGTGGCCACCGCCAATATGGACGTGCTGGACACCTACATCCTGGCCGAGGCCAAAACCAGCTACCAGAACATCATCGACACCCTGGGCGCCACCGTAGTGGTGGGCGACGTAGAGGGCAAACGAGTGGAAGGCAGTATCATCATCGGTTCGGGCAGCCCCGAACAGATGGAGAAGGCCATCTCCAAGGGCGACATCGTCATTGTGGGCAACCGCATCGAGAGCCAGCTGACCGCCCTGGAGATGGACGCGGGCTGTCTGGTGGTGTGCATGGACAGCAAGATTTCCCGCACCATCTGCATGCTGGCCGAGGAGAAGGGCTGTATCATCCTCAGCACCACCAGCAACACCTATGTGGCCGGACAGATGATCCGTCAGGCCGCCCCCATCCGCCACTACATGGTACAGAAGAACCTGCTCTACTTCAACCTGAACACCTCGGTGGAGGCGGCCACCAAGCGCATGGCCTCCGTGCGTTTCCGCTACTTCCCCATTCTGGATGATGAGGGAAAGTACGTGGGCGTGGTCTCCCGCCGTAACATGATGAACCTGCGGAAAAAGCAGCTCATCCTGGTGGACCACAACGAGAAGAGCCAGGCCGTAGACGGCATCGACCAGGCCGAGGTGCTGGAGATCATCGACCATCACCGCATCGGCTCCATGGAGACCGAGGGCCCGGTATACTTCCGCAACGTGCCGGTGGGCTGCACCTGCACCATCATCTACCAGATGTACCTGGAGAACGCTGCCGAGATCGACCCCACCACCGCGGGCCTGATGCTCTCGGCCATTCTCTCCGACACCCTCATGTTCCGCAGTCCCACCTGCACCCCCATGGACGAGCGGGCCGCCCGGGCTCTGGCTGAGATCGCCGGGGTGGATCTGGAGCAGTACGCCGATGCCATGTTTGAGGCGGGCGGTGACATCAGCGGCAAAACCGCCGAGGAGGTCTTCCGTGGCGACTACAAGATCTTCAACAGCGGTGAGGTGCGCTTCGGCGTGGGCCAGGGCAGCTACATGAGCCAGAAAAACCGCCTGGCCAGCGAGGCGCTGCTGGGCCCCTATCTGCCCATCGCCCTGGAAAAGCAGGGACTGGACTTCATCTTCTACATGTTCACCGACGTGCGCTCCGCCAGCACCGACCTGCTCATGGCGGGCAAGGGCGCCCAGCGCCTGGTAGAGCACGCCTTCGGCGTGGAGGTCAAGGACGGCATGGCGGTCCTGCCCCAGGTGGTCAGCCGGAAGAAGCAGATGGTCCCCGCCCTCATCAGCGCGGTGAAGCAAGATATGGAGGATGCCGAGCGGCAAGAGGACTCCGCCAGCTAAGAAAGCGGGAAATTTTCAATACAAATTGCAATTTTATCTGTATACATAACAAAGCGGAGAGGATTTTATCCTCTCCGCTTTGTTTTTTAATCATCAAGGTATCAGATTGCGCAGCACACCCCAGACCAAAAAGTAAATGAGCAGACCCCAGATAATCCGCTCCTCTCCCCGGCTGGGCAGCTTTTGCCCGGTGCGCACATAGCGCACCGCCATGCGCACTACCAGAACGGCCAGCACCGGCAGAGCCAACAGCAGGGCGGCGTTGGCCCGCCAGGCCCCCGCCAGATCCAGGCGCAGCAGAGCCAGACACATCCGGGTCACTCCGCAGCCGGGACATAGAAGGCCGGTGAACTTCCAGAAGGGGCAGTACAGTCCCCGGCCCACCACAAAGATCACGGCCGTGTAGGCTGCCCCCAGTCCCACCAGAGCTCCGCCTCCCAGGGCCAGCTTTCTCAGGCGCTCTTTCACAGGGGCTGCACGGGGGTGTAGTGGTTCAGCTCACTCTGGATGATGGCACAGGTGACGATGTGCAGCTGGAAGATATTCAGCACCAGAAACAGAATGGGGAAGGAACCGGTGGGCACGTTGTTGCGCATCCGGGCCCGGTCCAGCTTATCGCCCATCTTATAGCCCCAGTAGATGCCGTAGATACCGCAGGTGATAAGGCTAAGCAAAAAGGCCATAATTCCGGAGGTATCATACTCCTGGGTCACCTCGTTGACGTCATCCGTCAGGCAGACAAACCAATAGATAAAATAAATACCGCAGGTAATAATCGAGAGTACAATACAAAGAGGAATACTGCGAGGTCGAACCATAACGTTGGCCCCTCCTTTTTATATCAAATAGTTTGGATCGAAACCATCATACTATATTCCCTTTGGGAGCGCAAGGTCAAAAAAATGGCCGCCCAAAGGGCGGCCACAGAGAAAACCGATTACAGACGGGACAGGCCGTAGCTGTTGGACAGGGCGTCGATCTTGAGGCCCTGGGCACACATGGCACAGTCCTTGGGGGAATAGGTGGCATAGCCGGGGATGTCCTCGGGGGTGAACAGGCTGTAAATGGGGATGTCGTCCACCGCGTCCAGGGTGCTGAAGCCGGAGGCAATGCCCTGCACCTTACCGCCATAGTACTGTACGCACTCCACTGCCCGGCGCACGCTCTTACCGGAGTTGACGGTGGAAATGAGGATCAGCACGTCCTTGCCGGTAACCATGGGAGACAGGTTATCCCGGAAGATGAGCTGGCCGTTGGAGTCGTACTCGGGGGTAATGACGTTGATGTTCTTATCGCTGTTGACGGCGAAGCGATCATTTTTGCTCAGATGACGAGCCAGGAAGGCGCCCAGCACCTCGCTGCCGTCCAGACAGACAATGGTGTCCACACCCTTGTCGTAGGCGTAGCGCTGAGCCAGGGTCATGGCGGCCTCCCGGGCCATGGTGTGCTCGTGCTTCATGCGGGTGATATCAATGTAGTGGGAATTGTGAGAGTGACGGGTGGCAAAGTGGCCTGCAATCACGGATACCTCTACCTTAGGATTCAGTTTGGACCGGATATTCATAATGTCGCCTCCAATTCATCAAAGTAGCTAAAAGCTATGTACATATTATACTATTCCTTGTGCGAAAAAGCAAGCCGCAATCCCACATTCGTCCATCTCCACAGCGGGCTAGGGGGTTGTAAATCCAAGGAAAACGCGGTATAATGACACATTATATTACCGTCTTACGCCCTTTCCGGCGGAGACGTTGGAGAAATGGAGAGAACAACTATGGATCGCACCACCATTGCCGCCATTTTCGCGGATCAGGAGGCGCTGGGCGGCCAGACGGTGACCGTCTGCGGCTGGGCCCGCACCATCCGGGACATGAAGACCTTTGGCTTTATTGAGCTCAACGACGGCTCCTGCTTTAAGAATCTTCAGATCGTCATGGACGCCAACGTGCTGGACAACTACAAGGAGATCGCCGGCCAGAACGTAGGCGCCGCTCTGATCGTCACCGGCACCGTGGTGCTCACCCCCGGTGCCAAGCAGCCTCTGGAGGTGAAGGCCGCCACCATCGCCGTGGAGGGTCCCTCCGCCCCCGACTATCCCCTGCAGAAAAAGCGCCACAGCGTGGAGTTCCTGCGCACCATCCAGCACCTGCGTCCCCGGACCAACCTGTTCTCCGCCGCCTTCCGGGTGCGCTCTGCTACCGCCCACGCCATCCACTGCTTCTTCCAGGACCAGGGCTTTGTCTACGTCCACACCCCCATTATCACCGCCAGCGACTGTGAGGGCGCCGGTGAGATGTTCCAGGTGACCACTCTGGATCTGGAGAACGTGCCCAAGAACGAGGACGGCACCGTGGACTACTCCAAGGACTTCTTCGGCAAGCGGGCCAACCTCACCGTGTCCGGCCAGCTCAACTGCGAAAACTTCGCCATGGCCTTCGGCAACGTGTACACCTTCGGCCCCACCTTCCGCGCCGAGAAGTCCAACACCCAGCGCCACGCCGCCGAGTTCTGGATGATCGAGCCCGAGATGGCCTTTGCCGACCTGAACGACTACATGGACAACGCCGAGGCCATGATCAAGTACGTCATCCGCTATGTGCTGGACAAGTGCCCCGATGAGATCAACTTCTTCAACTCCTTCGTGGACAAGGGCCTGAAGGAGCGCCTGGAGCACGTGGCCTCCTCCGACTTTGCCCGGGTGAGCTACACCGACGCGGTGAAGATCCTGGAGGAGAACAACGACAAGTTTGACTTCAAGGTCTACTGGGGCTGCGATCTGCAGACCGAGCACGAGCGCTACCTCACCGAGCAGGTGTACAAGCGCCCCGTGTTTGTCACCGACTACCCCAAGGAGATCAAGGCCTTCTATATGCGCCAGAACGACGACGGCAAGACGGTGGCCGCCGCCGACTGTCTGGTCCCCGGCATCGGCGAGCTCATCGGCGGCTCTCAGCGCGAGGAGCGGCTGGAGGTGCTGGAGGCCCGCATCAAGGAGCTGGGCATGGACCCGGAGGACTACTGGTGGTACTGCGACCTGCGCAAGTACGGCTCCTGCCGCCACGCCGGTTACGGCCTGGGCTTCGAGCGGATGGTCATGTACCTCACCGGCGTGAACAACATCCGCGACGTGGAGCTGCACCCCAGAACCGTTGGC
>CAJLCG010000092.1 GCA_905205085.1 uncultured Oscillospiraceae bacterium | reverse complement strand
CGGAGGCCTCGTCCTGTCTTTCAGAAAGGGCGTGAGACCGCCGGAAAATCAATGGATCAAGACTCGATTCCCCGGGAAATCAGATACTTTTTGACCATCAGAGCTACCTTGAAGGTGATAGCGTCGTCAAACTCACGCAGATCCAGCCCGGTCAGCTTCTTGATCTTCTCCAGGCGGTAGACCAGCGTATTGCGGTGTACGAACAGCTTACGGGCTGTCTCGGACACGTTCAGGTTGTTCTCAAAGAACTTGTTGATGGTGAGCAGAGTCTCCTGATCCAGGGCGTCGATGGGGTTCTTCTTAAAGACCTCCTGGAGGAACATCTGGCACAGGATGGTGGGCAGCTGATAGATCAGACGACCAATGCCCAGGTTCTCATAGTTGATGACCGTCTTCTCGGTGTCAAACACCTTGCCCACGTCGATGGCCACCCCGGCCTCCTTATAGGCCCGGGCCAGATCGCGGATGTGGTTGACAACCGTGCCGATACCGATCACTACCTTGATGCCCAGCTCCTGGGTAACGGCGGTAGCGATCTGCTTGGCGATCTTCTGCAGCTCCTTGGCGTCAGCCCCCTCAGGCAGCTGCTTGATGAGGGCCACGTCGGTCTCGTTGATGGAGATGACGAAGTCGGTCTGCTTGTCGGGGAACAGGTTCTGGATCACGTCGATGGTAGTCACATCGGCAGGACCCAGCTGGCGCACCAGGAAGGCGGCCCGGGGAGCCTCGGAGACAAAGTGGAGCTCCTTGGCCTGGGTATAGATATCTCCCAACAGGATGTTGTCGGAGATGATATTCTTAACAAAGGTAGCCTTATCATGCTTTTCTTCATAATAAGTCTTGGCGCCGTTGAATGCCACCACCGCCATGGCGCACAACGCCCCGGCCAGATCATCCTCGCCCTTTACAAACGCGGCATAATCAAACTGGGCCCCCCAACCGGCAAGGGGTTTAAAGGTCTTGCCCTCAAAATGGGCTGTGGCATTGTCCGAGGAGTTGACCGCGGCAACAGCGCCCGACCAATGCTCTCCAATACAGGTGAGCTCACTGCAGGCCACCACGATCCCGTCTGCATCGATTACGCCTACCATGCGATCGATGCTGTCCTTCATTTGGAGCACGACTCCTTGAAACATCCTGCTGGACACGTTAATCCCTCCCAAGTTATTCTCATAACACTATTGACATTATAACGGTACACCCCCGGTTTTGGCAAGGGGGTTGTCCCATTTTTTTGTTCAAAACGCACAATTTTTTTGTCTCTTCATCTCTGGGCCGCCTTGAGGCTCTGTACCTCCCGCTCTGTTAGGAACCGCCACTGGCCTTTTTCCAGTCCTTCGTCCAATTTCAGCGGTCCCATAGACAGCCGTTTGAGATAGAGTACCGGCTTGCCCCGGGCAGCCAGCATCCGTTTGACCTGGTGATATTTCCCCTCCCTCAGGGTGACCAGGCACTCACTTCCATTGCCCAGAGGCTCCAAATTGGCAGGCAGACAGACCAAGCCGTCTCCCAGCGTCATGCCCTCGGACAGGGCCTGCACGTCCTCCTCGTCGATCTGACCGTCTACCCGGGCATAGTAGACCTTATCCACATGCTTGCGGGGAGACAGAAGGTCGTGGCCCAGGGGGCCGTCGTCAGTGAGCAGCAAAAGCCCCTCGGTATCCTTGTCCAGCCGCCCCACCGGAAATAGTCCCCGGCGGCGCAGATGCTCCGGCAGCAGGTCCAGCACGGTGGCCTGCTTCTTGTCCTGGGTGGCCGAGAGCAAACCGGAGGGCTTATGCAGCATGATGTACACACAGGGGGCGCAGTCCACCGCCTCCCCGTCCACCTGGATCTTGGCGCTCTGGGGATCGCACTTATCCTCAGGCCGTCCCGCGGGGCGCCCGTCCACCAACACCCGTCCACGGGCAATGAGCTCCTTGACCTCCTTGCGGGACCACCGCCCCGTGGAGGCCAGCAGCTTATCCAGCCGTTCCATTGCCAATGTTCTGTCCTCCTCACTCAATAGGATGTATCGGGCATATTTTCGTTTATTTTACCAACTTAATGAAAAAAATTCAATGAAAAGGCGCACTCTTTCCTCAAAGCAACGCTCCGCTGTGAATATCCCAGCCCTTTGGTGCATAAACTGCATCAAGATGCTGGATGTGGAAGGAGAATGCGCTGTGTTTATTCTTACCGCCAGACTGCCAAGGCGAAAACTGGCGATCGGCGTGGCCGCCGCGGCGCTGCTGTGCTGCGCCGGACTGGTGATGAATCTCGATCCCCCCGCCCTGCCCACGGTGGCCGCCAGTACCGCCCCGGACACTACAGGGATCAGCTCCAATGAAGAGCGGGTCTCATTTCTGAGTCAATATGGCTGGCAGGTCAATCAGGACCCTGTGGTCACCGAGGAGCTGACCATCCCCAAGGAGATGGACGAGAGCTATGACGAGTACCTGGAGCTTCAGATTTCTCAGGGCTTTGATTTGACCAAATATGCCGGAAAACGGGTCAAGCGGTACACCTACGAGATCACCAACTACCCCTCCGGGGAGACCGGCGTGCAGGCCAACCTTTTGATTTACCGGGACAAGGTGGTGGGAGGTGAGGTCCTCTCTCCCCAAATGAACGGCTTTGTCCACGGCCTTGCCATGCCTCAGGGATAAGGCAGAACACACGCGGCGGCGCGCCGGAGCAGTTCCGGTGCGCCGCCGCAGTGCTGGCAGAGATTATTTCCCGGTCATCTTGTTCAGATCTGTCTTGGCATCCTTGGCGGCGTTCTCTACCCCCTGGCCAATATCCTTGGCCGCATTTTTAGTGCCCTCACCCGCATCTTTCAGGGTATTCTCCGTGCCCTTCATCAGCTCGTTCCAGCTATCTTCCAGGGCCTTGCCCAGCTGCTCCCATTCGCTGGATCCCGCCTGGCGGTAGCGCTTTACCGTACCGTCTCCATTGGCATAGTACCGGCTGTCCGGCAGATACTGCCGCGCTCCCGACGTAGAGGTCCGGTAGCCCGAGGCAGACATGCCGGTATTGTTCAGCATACCCACTCCGTTCTCCTGCCCCTTAGAGCTGCAGGAGGCCAGAGAAACCGTCATTACCAGGGCCCCGCACAGGCCCAGCCATCTCCCGTTCATCGCTGTTTCCTCCCCATCATACGATGATTTGGATGTGCCATCCGGCATTTAGTATGGACGGGATCGATGCAGACATGCGGGTAAAACCTTGACAGCCACGCAATGGAAACTGATTTGACATAAAAATGCCGCAAAGCTTCCGCTTTGCGGCATCTATGCGATTGATTGACGAAAGAGTGCTTTACTGATCCTCTTCGTCCTTGGCCTCTACGGTGTCGTCAGACAGGTCCAGAGAGAACCGGGTCTCACAGTTGGGGCACTGAATCTCCCCGGCGGCGAGGGCCTCGTCGTCGATGATCAGCGGCTCCTCACAGTTGGGGCACTCCACCTCAAAGTAGTCGTCCTCATCCTCTTCGTCCTCGTCATTCTCTTCGTCCTCGAACACCACGGACTCCACATCGGCCAGGTCGTCGGAGAGCACATCGATCTCCTCACCCAGCGCCAGGGCGTTCTCCTCCAGGTCCTCGATGGACAGGCCCACCTCTTCCAGGATGCCGATCATCACGGAGATCAGCTTACCCTCCTTGGACTTCTCGGTGTCCAGATTCAGGCCCTCAGCCAAGCCCTTCAGATAGGCGACTTTTTCAGAAATGGTCATGGGGTACTCCTTTCTGAGGCGCAGCCTCAAACACGATTACTTTTTTCAGGGGACGGCATAATTGCAGCGGCTCGGACGCTTAGCGTTATCACGCCTCGCCTGCTCACAACGCGCGGCTTCCCTCCGTCTCAGAACACAAACAGATCCGCTCTACGGCTCCTGGTTTGTATTCTTCGCTCCGGTCCATCCGCGCTGTTCGCAACGGCTCGGACGCTTAGCCCTTGCAGCGCTCCAGGTACTCGCCGGTACGGGTGTCGATCTTGATCTTGTCGCCGGGGTTGATGAACAGGGGGACCTTGATCTCGGTGCCGGTCTCCAGGGTGGCGGGCTTGGTCACGTTGGTAGCGGTATCGCCCTTGAAACCAGGATCAGTCTCAGTGACCTCCAGCTCCACGAAGGTGGGGGGCTCCACACCGAAGACGCTGCCCTTGTAGGACATGACCTTGCAGCTCATGTTCTCCTTCACGAAACGGAAGGAGTCGCCCAGCAGGTCCTTGCTGATGGGCAGCATGTCAAAGGTCTCCATATCCATGAAGTAGTACAGGTCACCGTCGTTGTAGCTGTACTCCATGTCCTTACGCTCGACAAAGGCCTGCTCAAACTTGGCGGTGGGGTTGAAGGAGGTCTCGGTCACGCCGCCGGTGATGATGTTCTTCATCTTGGTACGGACAAAGGCGGCGCCCTTGCCGGGCTTTACGTGCTGGAACTCGACGACCTGCATGACCTTACCGTCCATCTCGAAGGTCACGCCGTTGCGGAAATCACTGGCGGAAATCATTGCCATAGGAATCATCCTCCATTGTGTTTTTAATGAACTAATTTATTTTACCCTGTTTCCCCTGTTTTGACAAGGGGGTTTGCTAAAATTCCGGCAAATCAAAGAACGATCAGGTCTTTGGGGGAGCGGGTCAGGTCCTCACAGCCGCCCTCCCGCAGCACCAACACGTCCTCAATGCGCACGCCAAACTTGCCAGGCAGATAAATTCCCGGCTCGGCGGAGATCACCGCGCCGGAAGGCATCGCCTCCTGCTGGGAGGGGGAGGCATTGGGGGCCTCGTGGATCTCCAGACCCAGGGAGTGGCCAAAGCTGTGGGTGAAGTACTCGCCGTACCCAGCCTCCACAATCACCTGGCGGGCGGCGGCGTCGATCTCGCTGCCGGTCACCCCGGCCCGGGCCGCGGCAATACCCGCCTTCTGGGCCTGGAGGACGGTATAGTACACCTTCTCCATCTCCTCCGTGGGCTGTCCCACCGCCACGGTACGGGTCATGTCGGAGCAGTAGCCGTCCCAGATGCAGCCAAAGTCCATGGTAACGAACATCCCGGCCTGGATCACTGTCTCGCCCGGTACCGCGTGGGGCATGGAGCCGTTGGCTCCCGCCGCCACGATGGGATCAAAGGATACCTTCCGGGCGCCCCGGCGCAGCATCTCATATACCAGCCGGGCTGCCACCTGCTGCTCGGTCATACCCGGACGGATAAAGTTCAAAATCTCCCGAAATGCCTGGTCTGTGATCTCCTGAGCCCGGCGCATGGCGGACAGCTCCTCTTCGTCCTTACAGGCCCGCAGCCCAGTGAGCAGCTTCTGAGCGGGTACCAGCTTGCAGGGCAGCGCGTCGCACAGGCGCTGATACTGCTCTACATTCATATAACCGCTCTCAAAGCCCACTTTTTCAAACCCCTGGGCACGGATATAATCCCGGGCTAGAGACAGGTGTCCCTTCTCAGCCGAGATCAGGGAGAGCTGAACTCCCTTCACCTGCTTTTGGGCCGCCTCGATATACCGCCCATCGGTAGAGTAGTGGGCTCCCTGCTTTCCTACCAGCAGCCAGCCCTCTCCCTGGAAGCCCAGAGCGTAGCGCTCCCCCGGTTCACTGGTCACCAGCATAGCGTCCAGGCCATACTCCTCCAGAGCACGGGAAATTTTTTCAACATGGTTCATGATAATGCCTCCTCAGGGCCGCAGAAGCCCTGGTAAATTCTCTTCATCTCCACTGCGTCCTCTGCCTGTGTCCCTGCGCTTTCGCAGATAAAGGTGGGACTCCAGCCCCGGCGGGCCACCTCCCGGGCCAGGGGCGTCCAGTCCGGACCAAAACCTCCGTGGTCGGCAAAGGTGCGGTGGCGCTTTTCTCCGCCGTTGGGGGTGAACTCGATGCGGGAGAAGTGACTGTGGAAGCGGCTAGCCCGCTCCTCTCCCAGCACCCGCTCCACCTTATCCAGCATCTCCCGGCAGGCCTGCTCCCCCTCCAGTTCTCCCAGAGAGCGGGCGTACAGGTGGCCAAAGTCGATGCAGGGAATGAGCCGCTGGTCCAAGGTACACAGCTCCAGCACCTCGTCCAGATCTCCCAGCTGGTTGATCTTCCCCATGGTTTCGGGGCACAAGGTGATGTTCCCATACCCCTGGCGGTCACAGGCCTCCAGCACCATGGTCATCGTCTCCTTGGCGATGTCCAGCGCCTCCCGGCGGCTGCGCTTCATTAGGGCCCCCGAGTGGATCACGATTCGCTCCGCTCCCATCACCTGGGCCACAAAACAGCTCTCCAGCACATAATTTGTGGTCTTTGTCCGGCTCTCCGGGTCGGGGTTAGCCAGGTTGATAAAGTAGGGGGCATGGACGGACAGGGCGATGCCTGCCTCTCTTGCCTTCTCTCCTAGCTTCCGGGCGGTGTCCTCCCCTACGTGGACTCCTTTGCCGCACTGGTACTCGTAGCAATCCAATCCCTGCTGGGCAATCCAGGCAGGCGCCGCTAGGGAGGACTTGTGGACTTTGGAAAAGCTCTCGGCGTTGCCCGCCGGTCCAAATCGTGCGCTCATAGGAAGGGCCTCCTTCCTCCCAGCAGGCGGAAGGGGGTTTCTGCCGCATAGCGGACATACCGCCCGGGGTTGCCCGCCAGGCGGATGGGACGGATGAGCAGCGGGGTAACGCCCGCCCGGTTGGCCCCCAGAGTGTCGGTGAAGATCTGATCGCCCACCATAATGGTCTCCTGGGGGGTGCGGCCCATGCGCTCCATGGCCTTAAAATACCCGGCCTTCTTGGGCTTGCCCGAGTGTCCCTGGTAGGGAATGCCCACCTGCTGGGCAAACTTCTGGGCCCGTCCGGGCTTTCGGCTGTTGGAGAGAAGGAACAGGTCGATTCCCTCCTCCTTCAGCGCCGCCATCCAGGCGGATACTTCGGGAGAGGGCTCCAGCACCTTGTAGGGCACCAGGGTGTTGTCCAGGTCGGCCAGCACCAGGGTGATTCCCTTCTCTTTTAACTTTTTGGGGTCTAAGCTGGTCACCGAGGGGTAGACCCCTCGGGGTATGGGTGAAAAGGGCACGGATGTGTCCTCCTTTGTTCTAGTTTTCCCGCCGGTCTCATAAAGTGTCACAGACCGGCCGCGCTGAATATTACGCGCTGAGCAATATCATATCACGTTCGAAAAATTTGGACAAGGGGGAGTCGCCATGTCTTCCATGCGCTTTTGTATTACCGTCACACCTGACCAACTCCGGGAGATCCGGGGGCTGTCTGTCACCCCCGCCCACCTGGCCTACCGCATGGGCCAGGGGCCCCATCTGTTCCGCACAGGGGGTAATTCCGCTCCCTATGGAGGATGGATGGTGTTGGATTGCCGGGACTTTGACGGCTTGGGCCGTCCCGGTCCTTTCTGTCAGGAGGTGACCCGGGAGTGCGCCGCCCGAAATTTTTCCGGGGTGGTGTGCGACTTTGAGGCCGGCCGCCTGCCCCCTCTGGAGGAGACGGTGTCCCTGCTTGGGAACGAGTGCTCCCGTCGGGGCTGGAACCTGCTGGTGCCGGAGCACTACGCCTCCTGCTCTCCCCACGCCCAGGTGATGATCTCCTCCGCCCTGTCCGGAGGCTCTCTGCAGCTGCGGCTGGAGGAGGCCCGGCAGCGCTTTGGCCGGGAGCGGGTGGTTTTGGCCCTTCAGCGGTCGGCAGAGGATTTCTTTCTCCCTTCCCCTACCGGCAGTGGGCGCCCCTTGACCCAGGAACAGCTGCACCGGCTGATGGAGGAGCGCAACCCCTCGGTTTTCTTCTCCCGGGAACTGTGCGCCCGGTACTTCACCTACATGAGCCGGGACTCCGGGGCCCACTTCGTTCTCTTCGATGACGACCAGACTTTGGTCAAAAAGGTGGAGGTAGCCCGCAGTGTGGGGATTTCCACCGTCCTTGGCGCCTGGGCTGACCTGCGGGATGCGGCTCCTGCCCTGGGCTTATCCTTTTCCACCAGCCGCACGCAGATTCTTCGTTGACGAACCTCATGCACACCTTTATAATAAGACCATCCAAATTTGACAAAGGAAAGGATGTTCCCCATGGTTCGTCACATTGTCTCCTGGAATTTTAAGCCCGAGCTGACCGAGCAGCAGCGCAAGGAGCTGGCCGTCCAGGTCGTGGAGCGGCTCAATGCCCTTCAGGGACAGATTCCCGGCCTGGTCCACATTCAGGCCCACTGTCCCCCCATGGACAGCAGCAACTGCGACCTGGTGCTCTACTCCGAGGTCGCCTGCCCGGAGGACCTGCCCGCCTATCAGGCTCACCCTGCCCACCAGGCAGTTCTTCCTCTCATTAAGGAGAACTTCTGTGACCGCCGCTGCTGCGACTTCTGATTTTATCCACATAAAAGAATAAAAAGGGGAATTTTTATGATCCTGACTACTACCCCCAGCGTAGAGGGCCGTTCCATTGAGGAATACCGTGGCATTGTCTTTGGCGAGGTCATCTCCGGCGTGGATGTCATTAAAGACTTTACCGCTGGCCTGAGCAACTTCTTCGGCGGCCGCTCTTCCACCTACGAAGATGAGCTGACCTCCGCCCGGGAGCAGGCCCTCCAGGAGCTGGAGCAGCGGGCCGCCCGGCTAGGCGCCGACGCTGTAGTGGGCATTGATGTGGACTACGAGGTCCTGGGCTCCAACAACGGCATGCTCATGGTGACGGTCAGCGGCACCGCAGTTCTCGTAGGCTGATCCTGAAAACGATAAAAACCTCTCCCGATGCCGTCTGGCTCGGGAGAGGTCTCTTATTTCTTTTCTTTTTTCTTTTCCACACGTCCTGCCAGCTCCACCTTCAGATCCTTTCGCAGCTGCAG
>CAJLCG010000091.1 GCA_905205085.1 uncultured Oscillospiraceae bacterium | reverse complement strand
GTCCCGGACCGCATAGTCCTCACCTCCCAACTCATAAATAAAGATCTCCTCCAGATTCAGGGGCAGCATTTCCATCAAAATGGGGTTCAGGGCTGCCATGCGCTCCTTGATCTGGGTGGGGTCGCCCCGGACGATGAGGGTGTACACCCGGCCGATCTGGCTGGTGTGCAGCACGTTCAGGCCCTCGGGCAGCGGGGGCAGGCCGGGCTCCGAGAAGGCCAGCTGCAATTTCAGGATGTTGTCCTGGAGATCGGTGAGGGAGCGCTCCAGCAGCACCTTGCCGTGGGAGAGAATGCCCACGTGGTCACACACGTCCTCCAGCTCCCGCAGGTTGTGGGAGGAGACCAGCACAGTGGTGCCCCGCTGGGCCACGTCGCCCATCAGCAGAGACCACACCTGCCGCCGCATCACCGGGTCCAGGCCGTCTACCGGCTCATCCAGCACCAGCACCTTGGGCTGGCAGCACAGGGCTAGCCAGAAGGCCGACTGCTTCTGCATGCCCTTGGACAGGCGGCGGATGGGCTGGTTCTCGTCCACCTCGGGGAAGGCCTCCCGCAGGGCGTCGTAGCGCTTGTCGTCAAACTGGGGATAGAGGCCCCGGTAGAACTTCATCATGTCCCGGGTGGAGGCGGAGTTGAAGTAGTAGAGCTCATCGGGGATGGCCGCCATCTCCGCCTTGATGGCTGGATTCTCATACACCGGCTGGCCGTGGACCAGGATGGAACCGGAATCGGGCCGGTAGATACCCATAATGTGGCGCAAAATGGTGGATTTGCCCGCGCCGTTAGGGCCTACCAGGCCGTAAATGGAGCCCTCCTCCACCTTCATGGTCAGGCCGTCCAGGGCCCGGAAGCCGTCAAAGCTCTTGACCACGTCGTTGATCTGGATCATTGAGCCGCTCCCCCTTTCAGATTTGCAATGCGGGCACACAGGGCATCTCCCGCCACCCCCAAATACAGCAGCTCCGCCGCTGTCTGGTCAAAGGTGTGCAGCAGACTGTCCTGCCGCGCCCGGTCTACGCCGGTGTGCTCGGCCACAAAGGACCCCTTCCCCGGCACCGAGTACAGGTAGCCTTCCGCCTCCAGAGCCTCGTAGGCCCGTTGAATGGTGTTGGGGTTGATGGCCAGGCTGCTGGCCATGGAGCGCACCGAGGGGAGCTTCTCCCCCTGGACCAGGGCCCCCGTCACCACCAGGCGGCGCAGGCCGTCCCGCACCTGTTCATAAATGGGGCGGGCGTCCCGATAATCTAAGCTTAACATTACGCCCTCCTTTCCGTCTGCCCGTGGGCAAACTGTATGATCTGTCTTAGTACACTAAGTGTATGTGTGACCCCGGGGAAAGTCAATTAAGAAGGGTTTAAGATTTCTTTATGATTCGTTGGTAAACTAAACCTTTCTTTTTATGATAGGAGAGGTTCCGCCCTGCAGGGCGGGTTCCTTTTTGTTTGCCCAAAAAGGAACCAAAAATGCCCTGGGGGTGTGTCTCCGATGAACGCCTCGCCGCAGGCGGGCGTTCCAAGTCGCCCCACCCCCAGACCCTCGTTTTACGGGGGACGCCCTCCTGAAGGATAGGAAGTTTTATCCGGCGGGCAAAACCAGGTCGGACCGCTCTTCTTGCCCCGGCCCACTGGGGCCTACACAGTCTAAAATTTTGCGTCATCTGCGTTGAAATGACACCGCCTACTCTGGCATAACTGTGGCAGATGGGCAGCTGCTGGGAGCGCTGGAACGATACCCGCCGCACCCAACAGGTAGGCAGGCACCAGGCGGTGTGTGTTAGAAGGCGGAAACAATCAAATTTTGATGGCAGAAAGGCCCTGTGGCCTGGGAGTAGAACGGAAACAAATCTTGATTTTGCCCGCCGGGACGAACTGCCCAGCCACAGTGACCCGCTCCCGTAAATGGGGGGTCCAGGGGGACGACGCCTATGAACACCCGCCTGTGGCGAGGTGTTCATCGAAGGAGTCCCCTTGGCGCATCTTTGGTTCCTTTCTGTGCGAGCAGAAAGGAACACCCGTCTCACCTGCAACCAAAGGTAACCAAAACACAAATCTAATGATTTATCCCCCTTCCCCCTTTTCCCAGGAAAAAGAACGTGTTATCATAGGGTCACTAGACAAAAGGAGGTCTTTTCCCTATGTTTTCTTCCATTGGTCTTATCGGCGCGGGCACCATGGGCTCCGCCGTTCTCCAGGCCGCTGCCAAGGGTGCGCCCGACGCAGCCCTCTATTGCTCCAACCGCACTCCCGCCAAGGCCCAGGCCCTGGCCCAGCAGCTGGGCGGCCAGGCGGTGGATAACGCTGCCGTGGCCCGCACCTGCTCCCTCATCTTCCTGGGCGTCAAGCCCCAGATGATGGCAGGCGTTCTGGCCGACCTGGCTCCCATTCTGGCCCAGCGCACCGACCGCTTTGTGCTGGCCTCCATGGCCGCCGGGCTGGACGCGCAGGCCATCCAGACTCTGGCCGGAGGCAAGTACCCGGTGATCTGCCTCATGCCCAATACCCCCGTGGCGGTAGGCGCGGGCGTGGTGCAGTACTACGGCGTGGATACCACTCAGGAGGAGCTGGACGCCTTCCGGACCCTGATGGCCCCGGCGGGACTGGTAGACTCCATTGAGCCCCACCTCCTCCCTGCCGCCAGCGGCGTGTCGGGCTGCGGCCCCGCCTTCTGCGCCCTGTTTATTGAGGCCCTGGCCGATGGAGGCGTGGCCTGCGGCCTGCCCCGGGCCAAAGCTCTGGCCTATGCCGCCCAGATGGTGGAGGGCACCGCCAAGCTGATGATGGAGAAGGGCCTGCATCCCGGCCAGCTCAAGGACGGAGTCTGCTCCCCCGGCGGCACCACCATTCAGGGGGTGCGGGTGCTGGAGGAGCGTGGCTTCCGGGCCGCCGCCATGGATGCGGTGATCGCCACCTTTGAAAAGAGTCAGTCCCTGGGCAAATAATCATACGTTATTCCACATAAGGGGGATTTTATTATGAGAATCGTTGTGAAGGTAGGCACCTCCACCCTGGCCCACGCCACCGGGCGGCTGAACATCCGCCACGTGGAGGAGCTGGTCAAGGTGCTCTCCGACCTGAAAAATGCCGGCCACCAGATCATCCTGGTCTCCTCCGGCGCCATCGGCATGGGCGTGGGCAAGCTGAACCTGCCCGGCAAGCCCTCCGACATGCCCACCAAGCAGGCCGCTGCCGCGGTGGGCCAGTGCGAGCTGATGTACACCTATGACAAGCTCTTCCTCCAGTACAGCCACACCGTGGCCCAGGTGCTGCTCACCGGCGAGGATGTGGACCACCCCGAGCGCCGGGAGAACTTTGAGAACACCATGGAGCGCCTGCTGGAGCTGGGCGCCCTGCCCGTCATCAACGAGAACGACACCATCGCCACCGCCGAGATCAAGGTGGGCGACAACGACACTCTGGGCGCCATTGTGGCCTGCTGTGTGAAGGCCGACCTGCTGGTGCTCCTCTCCGACATTGAGGGTCTGTACACCGCCGACCCCCGCAAGGACCCCGACGCCAAGCTCATCCCCACCGTGGAGGAGGTCACCCCCGAGATCGAGGCCCTGGCCGGAGGCGTGGGCTCCAGCCTGGGCACCGGCGGCATGGCCACGAAACTCCGGGCCGCCAAGATGGTCACCGCCATGGGCTGTGACATGGTCATCACCAACGGCGAGCATCCCGAGCGGCTCTACGACATTGCCGAGGGCAAGGACGTGGGCACCCGCTTTGTGGCCAAAGCGAAAGAAACCAATGGCTGAGGAGCAACCATTTGACCTGCTTGCAGTCGCCCAGGCTTTTGTACACAAGGGTTACCAGGCGTCTGTATTTGCCGCCGCCGAAGAGGCGGTGCATTACCTGCAAAGTCAAATTCAAGGGGTCAGCGTAGGGTTTGGCGACTCTGCGACCCTGCAAAAGCTGGCTCTCTATGAGGCTCTATCTACAAACAATCAAGTCATCGATCCCCAGCACCCAAAGACCGGCCAGGACTTTTTCACCGTGGCAAAACAGTGCCTGCTGACCCAGGTGTTTATTACCTCGGTCAACGCCGCCTCCGTCACCGGGGAGCTGGTCAACCTGGACGGAACAGGAAACCGGGTAGCCGGGTCCCTGTTCGGCCACGAGAAGGTCTACTTTGTGCTGGGGCGCAATAAGCTGACCGGCAGTCTGGACCAGGCAGTCTGGCGCACACGAAATGTGGCCGCGCCCCAAAATGCCAAGCGCTTGGGATTAAAGACCCCCTGTGCAGTCACAGGGAAATGCTCCGATTGCAATAGCCCGGACCGTATCTGCAACGGACTGATGATCTATCTGCGATGTATGCAGGATATTAAAATGGAAGTGGTCCTCATTGACCAGGACCTGGGATATTGATCTGTTTTGTTTCCTGCCTGAGGAAACGAGGGAAAAGAGGGATTTTACTATGACGACTTTGGAACTGCTCCAGCGGGCCCGCGGGGCCAAGGGTGCCATGGCTCTGGCCGGGACCCAGGAGAAAAACAACGCTCTGCTGGCCATGGCCGATGCCCTTCTGGAGCATCAGGAGGCGATTTTGACGGCCAACCAGGCCGACCTGGAGGCCGCCCGGGGCACCGTGTCTGAGGTGATGCTGGACCGGCTGGCCCTCAGCCCGGAGCGCATCGCGGGCATGGCCCAGGGCATCCGGGAGGTGGCCCAGCTCCCCGACCCGGTGGGGACCGTCCTCCAGCGGGTGGAGCGCCCCAGCGGCATCGTGGTGGAAAAGACGGCGGTGCCCATGGGCGTCATCGCCATCATCTATGAGAGCCGCCCCAACGTCACCTCTGACGCCGCGGCCCTGGCCCTGAAGGCGGGCTCCGCCTGCGTCCTGCGGGGCGGCAAGGAGGCCCACCGCTCCGCCGCCGCCATTGTGGAGGCCCTGAAAGAGGGACTAGAGCGGGCCGGCCTGCCCGCCGACGCCCTCCAGCTGGTGGAGGACACCACCCGGGCCTCCGCCAATGAGCTGATGACGGCCAGCGGCTATGTGGACCTGCTCATCCCCCGTGGCGGCGCGGGCCTCATCCGTGCCTGTGTGGACAACGCCACCGTACCCGTCATCGAGACGGGCACCGGCATCTGCCACGTCTACGTGGACGGCCAGGCCGACCAGGCCATGGCTCTGGATATCCTGGAGAACGCCAAGTGCTCCCGCCCCAGCGTGTGCAACGCCTGCGAGGTGTGCCTGGTGGACGAGGCCATTGCCGGGGAATTTCTCCCCAAGCTGCAAGAGCGCCTGACAAAGGACCGCGCGGAGCGCGGTCTGCACCCGGTGGAGCTGCGGCTGGACCAGGCCGCCCAGGCCATTATCACCGGCACGCCCGCTGGGGAAAAGGATTTTGATACCGAATTTCTGGACTACATCCTGGGCGTGAAGGTGGTAAAGGGCGTGGCCGAGGCCATCGCCCACATTGCCGCCCACTCCACCGGCCACTCGGAGGCCATTGTCACCGCCGACGAGAAGGCCGCCCGGGCCTTCCTTGGCCAGGTGGACTCCGCCGCTGTCTACTGGAACGCCTCCACCCGGTTCACCGACGGGGGCGAGTTCGGTCTGGGCTGCGAGATGGGCATCTCCACCCAGAAGCTCCACGCCCGGGGCCCCATGGGGCTCCAGGAGCTGTGTACGTATAAGTACATCATCCGGGGCACCGGCCAGACCCGCTGATTTTCTTGGGAAGGGGCCCTTTCCGCCATTTTCCGGGTGACAAAATCGTCCAAACAGAGGTATAATGGGGGTGGGAAAAGAGTTGCTTTTCCCACCCCCAGTTCTCTGCGCTCCGGCGCGGAGCCCAGCTGGAAGTTGATGTACCATCCGCCTTGTGTGATTTTGGAAAGGACTGATTCCAATGAACCATTACATGAAGGAGTTCTGCCAGACCACCGGGGAGCTGTTAGGTTCGGAACAGGTACGGATGATGGGCCGCTGGTGCCACCATAACCGCATCACCACCCTGGATCACTCCCTGTTTGTGGCTTACTGGTCGTTCCGCGCCGCCCGAGCTCTTGGCCTGGACGAGACGGCTGCCGCCAGAGGCGGACTCCTGCACGACCTGTACCTCTATGACTCCAGAGATAAGTCGGCCCACCCAGGCTGGCAGTGCTTTGACCATCCCCGGGCCGCCGCCCGCAATGCCCAGGAGCTCACCGACCTGAGCGACAAGGAGCGGAATATTATCCTCTCCCATATGTGGCCTCTGGGCGGAGCGCTGCCCCGGTCCATGGAGGCCTGGCTGGTGGATGTGGTGGATACCCTGTGCGCCGGACTGGAGCTCAGCGGCATCTATGACCCCAGCCGCCTGCGCCGCCGCCTGGGCGTGGAACCTATCACCGAAGCCACAGAAGAGCCTTCTCCGGCCTTCTCCTGACCTACTTTTCTTGAAAGAAAAGTAGGCAAAAGAACTTTGTGCGAAACTTCGTTTCGCCTCTGTGCCCGTAAAGAACTTTCTGGGTAGGAGCGACATTTCCGTCGCTCCTACTTTTTTCTGTGCAAATTGGCCTCCGATTTGATTGTAGGACAGAACCCTCTCAACAAAAAAGTGGGAGCGACCTGAGCAGTCACTCCCACAAAAAATCTTTCTTACGGGCGAGGAAGGGAAACGAAGTTTCCCACCAAGTTCTTTGCCAAGCTTTCTTACAAGAAAGCGGAGGGGAGTTTGCATAGAAGTTCCTCCGCCTGGGTACGGACATGCAGCTTGTTGGCGTTGTCCAGCACAAACTCCAGGTGCATCTGCGCCTTGGCCCAGTCCTCCCGCTGATGATAATACACGCCCAAAGCCATATGGGCCGCCACCTTCTCCCGCAGGCACTCCGCCCGCTCCAGATCCTGCTGGAGCAGAGGCTCCAGCTGGGGGGGCGCCGCCTGCATCAGCGCAAAGGAACGCCGCTGATTGATCACCTGGTCCACTAGGGCCCGCTGGTTGGCCCGCATTTTCGGCTTCAAGGCGGTGAGCTTCTCCGCCGCCCACTCCTGCCGGGGATCTCCGGAGGGCAGGGCCGCGCTCCAGACCAGCAGAGCCAGGGCATCCTTTGTCAGCCGGGGATGATTGGCCACACGGTCCAGCACCGGAAGGGCCTCCTTATCCTTTCCCAGCAAGGACAGCGCCCAGCCCTGATAGACCTGAAAGATTAGACTGTCCGGATTCTGGCGGCAGACGGTGCGGCACAGCTCCAGCAGGGGCTCCGGGTCGCAGCGGTTATCCAGCGCGGCCAGCGCCGGACGCATGGCAATCCGGGACTGAAAATTGATCACGACCCATCCCACCAGAATCCAGGCAATTGCCAGCAGGTATCCGGTCAGCAGCGCCCAGCCCTTCAAGCCGGAGGCAGTACACGACAACAGTGCCAAAATCGCTGGGGCACTCCAAATCCAAAACACTGTGCGGGCCCGGGTCAAAAGAAAATTCCTCATACTTGGTCCCCCAAAGAAAATGAAATGATGTGAGGTAACCATACCACACATCATTTAAATAAACCCATATAAATATTTAAGAAATGGAAAATTTTCAACCATTAAACTTGTTCATGGCGCGGTCGGGCCCCTCTTTGATATAGCACTCCACCGCGTCGGCGCACCGCTCCACGGCGGCCTGCATGGCCTTCTTGTCCTCGCCCTGGAACTTACCCAAGACCCAGTCGGCCAGGTCATAGTCGGGATGGGGCTTTTTGCCCACGCCCACCCGAATGCGGGGGAACTGGTCGGTACCCAGGTGCTGAATGATGCTCTTGAGGCCGTTGTGCCCTCCGGCGGAGCCCCCCTTGCGGATGCGCAGCTTTCCCACATCCAGGGCGGTATCGTCGGAGATCACTATAATATGCTCCGGGGGAATTTTATAGAAGTCGGCGGCGGGGCGCACCGCCTCGCCGGACAGGTTCATATAGGTCACCGGCTTCATCACCAGCACCTTTTCCCCGGAAATGGAAAAGATATTGGTCAGCGCCTTGAACTTCAGCTTCTGGATGGGCAGGCGGTAGCGCTCCCCCAGCTGGTCGGCCACCATAAAGCCCACATTGTGGCGGGTATTCTCATACTGGTCCCCGGGGTTGCCCAGGCACACCAGCATCCAGGATGCTCCGCCGGAACTGCGATGGAAAAACATGCTATCCCTCACTTGCTGCGTAAAATGCACTGGGGCGGGCAAATGCCCGCCCCAGTGGGATACGGAAAATCAGGTAAACAGGCGGGAAACGGAAGTCTCCTCGTAGATGTGGCTGATGGCCTCGGCAAACATGTGGGCAACAGAGATATAGCGGATCTTGTCGCACTTCACGCCGGGCTTGGGAGGAATGGTGTCCAGGAAGACCACCTCATCCATGACGCTCTCGCTGATGCGCTGGACAGCGGGACCGGAGAGCAGGCCGTGGGTAGCGCAGGCGGTGACGTCCTTGGCGCCGCCGATATCCACCAGAGCCTTGGCAGCGTGGCACAGGCTTCCGCCGGTGTCCACCATGTCGTCCAGGAGGATGACGTGCTTGTCCTTTACGTCGCCGATGATGTTCATAACCTCGGAGGAGTTGGCCTTCTGACGGCGCTTATCCACGATGGCCAGAGGCATGTTCAGCTTCTGGGCAAAGGCGCGGGCGCGGGCCACGCTGCCCACGTCGGGAGAGACCACCATGGTGTCGTCCTGGACAGCGGCGAACTTGCGGAAGCACTCGCTGACAAACAGAGGAGAGCCCAGCAGGTTGTCCACAGGGATGTCGAAGAAGCCCTGGATCTGGTTGGCGTGCAGGTCCATGGTCAGCACCCGGTCGGCGCCGGCGCGGGTGATCAGGTTGGCCACCAGCTTGGCGGAGATGGGATCGCGGGGCTTGGTCTT
>CAJLCG010000090.1 GCA_905205085.1 uncultured Oscillospiraceae bacterium | reverse complement strand
CCTCCCTGGATCAGTTTTCAGAATTTGAGCATTTGGAGCGCATTTTGCTGGACGCTGTTTGTGATGAACCGATTGATTACAGCGAGGAAAGCCTGGAGGAGCCTGCCGAAGTACCGGAAAAATACCGCAAATACCAGAAGGAGCCCTATGTGCCGGAGCCGCATTACCGGCGTGAGGAATAAAAAAGCGCACAGCGGAAGAAGATCCGTTGTGCGCTTGTCTTATTTTGGTGAGGTGCCTGGGATGACGAATTTGTAGCCGTGGCCCCGCACCGTTTCAATGATACCAGCCCCCAGCTTGCGGCGGAGCTTGTAGACCATGCTGGAAATCCCTGTCCAGCTGGCATCGTAGGAGTCCGCGGCGACGGCTTCATAGATCTGGCGGGCAGTGAACACCTGCCCCGGCCGGTGGGCCAGCAGGAGCAGAATATCGAACTCCATCGGCGTCAGATCCACCATCTGGCCGGCCTGCCATACCAGCCTGCGATGCGGGTCGATTTGCAGAGAGCCAAAGAGCAGCGGTGCGTCTGCGGAGGCGGCCACCGTGGAGAAATCTGCGACAGAAGCAAGGGACGATATTACTTTGCCAAAAAGGGCTTCTTCATCGTCCCTAAACGATAGAATTATAAACTTCCCAAACAGCGCACCTCCAATCGTTCAAACTTCGCCTGCTTATTATCTTTTGGAATATGCAGGACGAATCATCAACAGGACGATACCCACAGCAAACAATGCGCACTGAACGATAAGAACTGCAGCCGGTATAGAGAAAGCCGGATCTAAAGTCCCAAGCGATAATGGATAATCACTAAAGAACTGTCCATTCCAAATTTTCAAGGCATCAGGCAGTGGTAGAGCCATGCACCCGAAGGGAACTAACATCCATACATAAACCAGCCAAGGCCGGATCTGACCCAACAGCCAGCCGCTCCCGAGCGCAAATATCAGCGCCGGAACCAATGTGATCAAAACCGGGAAAATCAGTTGTCCCCAACTGTACCAGCTAAAATACTGTCCGTAAAAGAAAGCGGTCTCCGCGATACAAACCAAAGCCAGTAATACGGTTCCGGTCAAGGCTGCGGCGCATCGGGTAAGGGCATATCGTCTCGGAGAAACTGGGGTGGCATCCGTAAGGATGTTTACCCGCTGCGCTTTACCGGATGTGAAGAATGTCAAAAAGAAGAGGGCTCCAATCCACAGCAGTGGAATCATGCGGCTCAGGTAATCCCCGAAACTCCAGGGAGAGAAAGGGGCGGTGTGAGACACCCCTAAAATGGTCACGCTGTTCAGCACCTGCCACCCATAGAACAGCAGGATCAGCAAAAGACCAAAAAAGAATTTGTTCCACAACAGGCGTTTGCACTCATATTGAAATATCTTAATCAAGGTTCAGATCCTCCTCTGCCAGCCCGCAGGCGTTTAAGAAATCCTGATAGGTCAGATAGGGGTACATGGGGTCCAGTTCCCGATTGAACAGACTATTCAGGATTTGATCAAAAGCATCTTCGCCGCCCACCAGCTGCTCTGCTTTCAAAATTTTCAACGGCATCTCGCAGTATTGCCGCACATAAGTCAGGTTACCTGTAATCTCCAGCTGCTTGTCTTCCGGCAGATTCGCCAGGTAATCGGGATTGCGCACATAGAAATCCAAATAGTAGTCGTCCACAGCCTGCTGCCATTGGTCGATGTAATGTTCCTGGGCGTAGGCTTCCCCATATAGTTCTTTGACGATACGGTAGGTGGTGTAGACGGTCAGACCTTCGGCCGACCAGGGACTTGTGGAATCCGAAGTGTCAAACATATTGCCCAGGCCCCACCATTGGTGAACCAGCTCATGGATCATCACTTCACCGGCGCCGCCACCCTTATCAGTATTTCTAAGATTATCTGCGGTGAAGTCTGCCTCATCAAGCAAGCTGGCGCCATTCGTGGCATAGCCGCCGCCAGTGACCCGGCTTTGGATGAGCTTGAGCGTTTCACCTGTCCCAAAAGACAAAGAACCATAGTGCTCGGTACAATAGTCCACCACAGATTTAACCGCCTCTACTGCATCCGCAGCTTCCATAACAGATTGGTGTTTGCGGCCGTAGTAGAACTCTATGGTCATGCCGCCGGCTTCAATGTTTTCGCAAATATAATCGCCGGCATAAAGGATGCCGCCCGTACCATTGGCCTCATAACGCCAGGTTTTGGTGCCGTTGTCGTGCTCCGCAACCACCTCTGCTTCGCTGGAGCCGAACGGGATCGCAGTCATGGACGCAGGCAGCGTAATTTCAATGGTGGCAGGGTATCCATTTTCGCCCGGCATAACATTCATCAGGCGCGGGGAAAGAGCCGAGTTCTCCAGACACAGATATTCTGTGCTGATCTCTTTGCTGCCCTGCATCGTGGACATATTGCGGCTCTCCTGCGGAAAACCACTGTATTCCATGACCAGCTCCGCTTGTTCATCAGCAGGAAGGGTCACTTCCAGCATGGCCTCATTGTACTCCTGGTACTCGCTCACCGAGAAGGGTACATCTGCGCCGTTCACCTGCACATTGGAGATGGTATATCCGGGATTGATGCCAAAGGCCACATTTTGCTCCTGACCCGAAGTGTTCTGGAATTGATAGGATGCCGTGCCGGAAAGAGAACCTGTGGAAGTATTGGGGAACACTTGGGCGCTGCGTCCAGTGCAAACTACATTTTCTGCGTAGGGCACCTCATAAAAAGTCATCGCCATTTCGTCCGGATTGCTTTGGTCAACCAGCGGCTGTGCGGCATAAGCAGTGCCGGAGCAGACTAACAGGAGCAGGGCAATGGCTGGACGGTAGATCCGCCGTACACTTGCGGCCAGAGAACCAAGTACCCCCTTCCCATATTGCCGAATGCAGAGATAGGAGACCATCCAAACCCCGGCCAGGGCCGCCAGCCAGGTCAGGCGCATCCAGGCAACCGAGCGGAAGATGCGGAAGTTAGAGAAATCGTCCGACAACGCCCAAACACAGGGATTGAGCCAGCAGAGCTGCCAGTCATCCGCCCAGACGGTCAGGCTTAGGGCCGCAAAGGCAGCAAACAGCACCAGAGACAGGTCAACCCTCCGTGTGAACTGATAGGCGGCTGCAGCGGCCAGAATGGACAGCGGCAGGGCCAGTCCCATCAAAAGCAGATAGGCCAGGACATAATCCATGCCGCCAAATACTGAACCAATGAGGTGCATACTGATGGGGAGCCAAGCCAGCATCGTAAGTGCCACAGTTACGACCGCCGCTGCCAGTAGAGCCAACAGGCGAACCAGGGCCATAGTCAGAGGGGATACTGCCGCGTCCATCAGAACATCCGCCCGGCTGCGGCTGACACGATCCAGTTCAAATATTGTGAGCAGGCCAAACAAGATGCCGCCAACAACACCGCCAGCGATGGCAGGATTGGCAAGATAAAGGGAGAGCATTGTGGTGGCTGTGGCCGGCTTGTAGAGGAAAAGACCAGCTGCCGGGGAGATTACAGTCAGCAGAACAATAAGCCAGGTCAGCCGGTTTTGAAGCAGCCGTCCAAACTCCAGGGGGAAAAGGCGGATCGTCTTCATTGTGCCACCTCCCGGGAGATGAGATAGAGGTAAGCATCTTCAAGGGAGGGCTCATCTGCCTGCGCATAGGCCGGGAGTTTATCTGCGACTGCACGGCAGCGGATTCCCTGACTGGTATTGACACGGGCAGTAATATGTAGCCCCTTTTCCTGAACCTCGTCTTTCTCCCAAAAGACGCCCACATGGCCGGCAGCAGACTGAATCAACTGTTCCGGCGTTCCGGTGAACAGGATATTTCCGTGATTGATGACCACGATCTGGTCGCACACCGACTGCACATCCTCGATGATATGGGTGGAAAGCAGCACCAGCCGATCTTCTGCTGTGCGGGAGAACAGATTGCGGAAGTGAATACGCTCTTCCGGGTCCAAGCCCACCGTGGGCTCGTCAAAAATCAGGAAGGGCGGATTCCCCAGCAGAGCTTGCGCAATACCTACCCGCTGACGCTGGCCGCCGGAGAGGGTGCGGATTTTGGATTTTGCCTTTTCTTCCAAATTGACCGCTTGAATTGTCTTTTGGATAGCGGCCTTGGGATTTGAGATCCCTTTGAGCGCGGCCATGTAGTCGAGAAATTGTGTGACCGTCAGCTCATCGAACAAGCCAAAGTCCTGCGGCAGATAGCCGAGTCTTGCCTTCAAAAGCCGGTCCGTTTTGGCAAGCGGCTGCCCATCCACCAGAATAGAGCCGCCGGTGGGCATGAGGGCGGCCACCAGGAGCTTCATCAGGGTGGATTTTCCGGCCCCGTTGGGGCCAAGCAGGCCGATGAGGCTTGGAGCTTTCAAATCCAAATTGAGATCCTTCAGCGCTTGTTTCCCGCTGGGGTATGTCATACTAACATTTTGAATATTGATTTCCATATTATTTAATTCCTTTCTGCTTGGGATGAGAAAAGGATACCAGGGCAATATGGAGCGAAGATGGAGGGAATTTGTGATTTGCATGGAGATTGCTGTATGATTCAGCTTATGGCCTTATCTGACCTGCACAAGAATGGGGACAGGAGCGAAAAGCTCCTGTCCCCATTCTCAGTCTGTCGAGAAACCCGGCATATGCGTCAAGCATAAGCCGGGTTTCTTGTGTATAGCTGCCAAAGAAGGATAAGGGTAAATGGAGCAAGCTTCTCCTTCCACAACCAACAGGCCAGTTTTTTGAGATTCATGGCAGCAAATTTAAGCTTCACCCAGTTGGACACCTGGGCCAAGCCTCTGTACTGGGTATAACGCATGGCGTGTTTTTCCTTGGCGTCGGCAAAGACCCGTTCAATGGTTTCCTTCCGGCGCTTGTAAAGTCTCTGGTATTTTGGCGTATAGCGGACGTCGTCGGCTAAGTCCTCATAGTCTTTCCAGATATGCCGCTGTACCGTTTTGACATAGTCTTTGGAGTGGGTGCACAGGTGGCGGGTAGGACAGTTTACACAGATGCGAGGATCACTTCTGTACTCCCGGTATCCATCCCGGTTGGTGGTACGGTAGGACAACACTTGGTATTCCGGACAGAGCACACAGTTGTAGTACTCGTCATACACATACTTCCACCACTCGTGCCCACCCTTCATGGTCTGCGGACGCTTGTAGGCGGTGGAGAGCGCACGTCCATCTTCAAATACCTTTTTACAGATATGCGGGGTCTTGTAGGCGGAATCGGCAACAATCGTCTCTACTTCCGGGAAATCTGCCGTCACACGGTCATACACTTCATCAAAGGCCACGCTGTCATGTACATTTCCAGGGGTAATGACTGTCTCCAGAACAAACCCATGCTTATCACAGGCGGTGTGGGCCTCATAGGCAAACTGCCGCTTGTGCTCTCCCTTCACAAACAGGCCGCTGTCAGGGTCTGTTACGCTCTGGGGCACCGTACGCTGCTTTTCCTTCTTCCGCCGGGCCAGCTTCTTCTTGGAGGTGTTGTCTCTGGGCTTCTTTGTCGGAGCCGGTGGCTTGTCATCATCGTCAAAGGGTTTCTTTCCATGGAGTTCCCGGTCTGTGTTTACCTCTTCCATCAGTTCCTTGGCATAGTGCCTGGATGCCGCCGGAATCCGCACCTTCACCTGCTTTTTGGTATTGGCATTGGCTTTGATGTGCGTGCCGTCTATAAATACCGCCTTGGGGGAAAGATAACCTGCCTCCGCTACCTCCTCCAAAATCCAACGGAATACCTGGTCTACTGTCTCCTCCGTAAAGCGGTGCCGGAAGTTATAGCTCACCGTGGAAAAGTGGGGCGTTTCCTCCTGTAAGGTATACCCCAGAAACCAGCGGTAGGCTATATTTAAGCTTACCTCCCCCGCCGTCCGCCGAAGGGATGGCAATCCATATAGATGCTGGATCAGTACCATTTTGAATAGCACCACCGGGTCTACGCTCGGCCTGCCGTTGTCTTCACAGTATAACGGTTCCACCATTTCATATAAACGGTTGAAATCTACTGCCTTGTCTATTTTCCGAAGTAAATGCCCCTCTGGTACCAGGCCATCTATTTCCACCATCTCTATCACATTGCGATCCATCTTCCCACGTTCCAGCATCTTTCTCACCACCTGCTGCTATTTTACCTCTTGCAAACGAAAAAGCCCAGCTTTCGCTGGACTTTTTCGACAGGCTGAGAATGGGGACAGGAGCGAAAAGCTCCTGTCCCCATTCTTTCACACATATTCACTTAGTATATACCGTCAATCACGCAGGGCCGGCTCATCGACGGGAAAGATTATTTGAGCCCGCACTCCATCTGCTGTATTCTCAATGGTATATGTTGCCCCGTGACGGTCCAGGATCATTTTCACCAGATACAGCCCCAGCCCACTGCCGCCAGTAGCGCGGTTCCGGGAACCTTCCGCCCGGTAGAAGGCTTCAAACAGATGGGGCAGGGCCTCCTCACTGATCTGAACCCCGGTGTTCTCCACCGTCAGGGTCGGTCGGCCATCCAGAAGGCCGCACCAAACTCGTACCTCCGCTCCATCCGGGGAGTAGAGGGATGCATTGGAAAGCAGATTGCCTGCCGTCCGCCCCAGCAACGAGGCGTCCCCAGTGACAACGGTTCCCGGTGTCAGGCCTTTTACCAGACGCTGACCTCTTTGTTCCAAAAGAGGCATATCCAGGGCCAGCTGGCGCTCCATGAGGGCGGACAGATCCACCGGCTCCTGTTTCACAGCCACAGATCCACTCTCCATACGGGAGATAGCCAGCATCTCCTGCACCAGATTTTCCATCCGTCCTGTTACCTGAAGAGAGCGAAGCAGGTACTTGTCCCGATCCTGGTAGATGCCCACACCCTCCAGCATACCTGAGAGCTGTCCTTTCAGGATGGTCACTGGAGTTTTCAATTCGTGAGAGGCGGCGTTGAAGAAGGCCATCCGCTGGCGGTCCAGCTCTCGTTCCCGTTCCACCTCTCCCCGGAGGGCCTGGTTGGCGCTCTCCAGGTCGGTAAGAGCAGTATCCAACCGGCGGGCCAGCTGATCCAGGCTGCGGCCCAGCTTACCGATCTCGTCCCTGCGCTTTTCTCCACATTCCCAGTGGAAGTCCAGCTCTGCCATTTTCCCGGCGATGCCGCTCATGCGCACGATAGGCCGAGTGATATATCGTGAGTAAATAAAGGCGCACAGCAGGGAAAATATCAATAACACCAGCAAAAGCCAGGGAGCCATCTGAACCAGTGCCCGTACCGCAAGATTTTCCGCCTCAATTCGTGGGGTAACATAGAGAGTATAGCTTTTGCTCTGGCCGGCAAAGGTTACCTCAGCGGTGATTGTGGCCTGCTCCGACATAGTGACAGCTACTGTATCGTCTTCCCGAGTGTCCCGGCTGTAATCGCTGACGGCGCTCTCCTGCTCCGAGGTAGTGATGATCATGGCGTTATCTTCATACACGGCTTGAACCGTCAGCTTTGCCCCAGTATCCACCAGCCGCCCATCCGGCCCCACCAGCATGGCGTTGGCCCCGGAGGAAAGTACAAAGTCATCCAGCAGCTCACCGCAGTCCGCAGGAGTCGTGTCCGCCAGTTTCCCCACCAGGTCATCTACCTGAGCGGTAAGGTCATCATTTACTACGGCGGTATAGGTGCTGGGGGAGGCCCAGGCGATAAAACTGAAGGTGACCGCCCCGGCCGCGAGTAGGACGCCGGCGGTAATGAGAA
The DNA here is from genome assembly GCA_905205085.1 of uncultured Oscillospiraceae bacterium. Lineage (GTDB taxonomy): Bacteria > Bacillota > Clostridia > Oscillospirales > Oscillospiraceae > Lawsonibacter. The sequence continues at coordinate 1,312 of CAJLCG010000090.1, read as the reverse complement.
AGATTCGGGCTGTCAGGCTTTCAGCGATCCTCTTTCGCAGCACGGTAGCCCACCCCCCTTACAGTATCAATGTAGTTCCGCCCCAGCTTGTGGCGGAGGTTTTTGATGTGGCTGTCCACCACCCGTTCATCTCCATAGAAGTCATAGCCCCACAGTTTCGCAAGCAGCATCTCCCGGGTGAACACCCGGCCCGGCGCAGCCAGAAAGGTGTGGAGCAGTTCAAACTCCCGGGCGGTCAGATCCAAGAGCCGGCCATCCAGCAGGGCCTCCCGGGTATCCAGGTCCAAAGTCAAATCCCGGTAGCGCAGGCGGCTATCCTCCCCAGTGTTTCCACGGCGGCGAAGGATGACCCGGATCTTTTCCAGCAGCACCGGCATAGAGAAGGGCTTGGTCACATAGTCGTCGATGTCCATGCCGAAGCCCCGGAGCTGCGATTCTTCCCCGTCCAGGGCGGTGAGCATCAAAATGGGGATCTGTGACTGCTGGCGAATCAGCTCGCAGACCCCAAAGCCGTCGATCTTCGGGAGCATAAGGTCCAACAAAACCAGGTCGAAAGGCTGTCCCCCAAACAGGGCCAGAGCTGCCACGCCATCCCCGGCCACGGCGGTCTGATAACCGGCATCTTCCAGGTAGGCGCGTAGCAACTCCTGAATATCCGGCTCGTCTTCAACAATTAGAATGCGTTTCATTCGTAATCACCCAATCGAAGTATATCATGGGATTGTGAATTTATCATGGAGAAAAGAAAGTAACCATAAAAGAAGCGCACAGCGGAAGAAGATCCGTTGTGCGCTTGCTTCATTTTAGTGATGTGCCTGGGACAACGAATTTGTAGCCGTGGCCCCGCACCGTTTCAATGATACCAGAGCCCAGCTTGCGGCGGAGCTTGTAGACCATGCTGGAGATCCCTGTCCAGCTGGCATCAAAGGAGTCCGCGGCGACGGCTTCATAGATTTGGCGAGCGGTGAACACCTGCCCTGGCCGGCGGGCCAGCAGGAGCAGAATATCAAACTCCATTGGCGTCAGGTCCACCGTCTGGCCAGACCGCCACACCAGCCTGCGCTGTGGGTCTATTTGCAGATTTCCAGACCATAAAGTAAAAGCAGTGTTTTCTTGAACCTCAATATGCTCTGCCCCAAATGCCCGCATGAGCCGCTGAAGCAAGGCATCTTGTGCCTTTGTTGGATTCGTTATTCGAATAATGATGGTCTTTTCCATCCTGACGCCTCCTTGTGAGCCGCCGTGATCGAATAAGGCATGAGAAAGGGCTGCTGAACGACGGCTTTTTTCTTTTGCCGTCGCCCGGCAGATA
>CAJLCG010000089.1 GCA_905205085.1 uncultured Oscillospiraceae bacterium | reverse complement strand
TATCGGCATTGCTGCTCAGGCTCTGGGTCTGGGCGAGGGTGCCATCAACGAGGCCATCAAGTACACCCAGGAGCGTATCCAGTTCAAGAAGCGCCTGAGCCAGTTCCAGAACACCCAGTTCCAGCTGGCCGACATGCACACCCGTATGCAGGCCGCTCAGTACCTGGTGTACGCCGCTGCTTGCAAGAAGGAGAACCACGAGCCCTACTCTGTGGACGCCGCTATGGCCAAGCTGTTTGCCGCCGAGGCCGCTTCCGATGTGACCCGCCGCGCTGTTCAGCTGTTCGGTGGTTACGGCTACACCCGTGAGTATCCCGTGGAGCGCATGATGCGTGACGCCAAGATCACCGAGATCTATGAGGGTACTTCCGAGGTCCAGCGCATGGTCATTTCCCGTGCGATGGGTGTGAAATAAGATAGGAGGCAGATGGAAATGAAAATCATTGTTTGTGTTAAGCAGGTCCCCGATACCTCCGGTAAGGTGGCCGTGAATCCCGATGGTACTCTGAACCGCGCCTCCATGGCGACCATCACCAACCCCGACGACCTGAACGCCGTCGAGGCCGCTCTGGTCCTGAAGGAGCAGACCGGCGCCGAGGTCGTTGTCGTCTCCATGGGTCCTCCTCCTGCCGAGGGCATGCTGCGTGAGGTTATGGCCCGCGGCGTGGATCGCGCTGTGCTGGTTTCCGGCCGTGAGTTCGGCGGTTCCGATACTTATGCTACCTCTCAGATCCTGGCTGCTGCCATCAACAAGATCGGTCTGGACGAGGACGACGTGGTGTTCTGCGGCCGTCAGGCTATCGACGGCGACACCGCTCAGGTCGGTCCCCAGATCGCTGAGAAGCTGAACATCCCCCAGGTTTCCTACGCTGCTGAGATCACCAAGGAGGGCAAGACCCTCACCATCAAGCGTATGCTGGAGGACGGCTACATGACCATCAAGGTCAACACCCCCTGCCTGATCACCTGCATCAAGGAGCTCAACGAGCCCCGTTACATGAGCGTAGGCGGCATCTTCGAGTGCTATGAGAAGCCCTACGAGGTTCTGGACTACAACGCTCTGAAGGACGATCCCCTGATCGATCCCGCTACCATCGGCCTGAAGGGTTCTCCCACCAACATCCTGACCTCCTTCACTCCTCCTCAGAAGGGCGCCGGCATGATGCTGGAGGGCGCCGACAAGGCGACCTGTGAGAAGCTGGCCGGCATCCTGGCTGGCAAGCATTTGATCTGATAGAAGGGAGAATTGAAGAATATGTCTACTTTCAACAGTGCTGATATCGCTGCCTTCAACGGCGGCGTGTGGGTATTCTGCGAGCAGCGTCAGGGCACCATGATGCCTACCTCCTTTGAGCTGATTTCCGAGGGCCGCAAGCTGGCCGACGAGCTGGGCACCAAGCTGTACGGCATTCTGCTGGGCCACAACATCGAGGGTATCGCCAAGGAGCTGGGCGGCTACGGTGCTGACGGCGTGTACGTCTGCGACCACCCCCTGCTGGAGAACTACACCACCGACGGCTACACCAAGGTCATCTGCGACGTGATCGAGGAGTACAAGCCTGAGATGATGCTGATCGGCGCCACCAACATCGGCCGTGATCTGGGCCCCCGCTGCGCCGCTCGTCTGCACACCGGTCTGTGCGCCGACTGTACTCACCTGGACGTGGATATGGGCATCTACAAGGACTTCCTGCGTGAGGCCTCCACTCTGCCCGCCGAGAAGATCGACGGCCTGAACACCGCTATGGTGCTGGGTGAGAAGCACGACGTGTCCCGCGACCTGAAGATGACCCGTCCTGCTTTCGGCGGTCACCTGATGGCCTCCATCATCTGCCCCCGTTTCCGTCCCGCCATGGCTACCGTGCGTCCCGGCGTTATGAAGAAGGCTCCCTTCGATCAGGCCAAGGCTGACGCCTGCGAGATCATTAAGCCCAACTTCTCCCTGACTGAGGCTGACATGCAGACCCAGGTCATCGAGGTTGTTAAGGCCGCTAAGAAGCTGGTCGACCTGATCGGCGCTGACGTGGTCGTTTCCGTGGGCCGTGGTATCTCCAAGGACGTCGAGGGCGGCATCAAGCTGGCTGAGGAGCTGGCTGAGGTTCTCGGCGGCGTCGTGGGCGGCTCCCGTGCCACCATCGACTCCGGCTGGCTGTCCGCTGACCACCAGGTCGGTCAGACCGGCAAGACCGTTCACCCCAAGATCTATGTTGCTCTGGGCATCTCCGGCGCCATCCAGCACAAGGCTGGCATGCAGGATTCCGAGTGCATCATCGCTGTGAACAAGAACGAGAACGCCCCCATCTTTGAGATCGCTGACTACGGCATCTGCGGCGACCTGTTCAAGGTTACCCCCATGCTGATCGAGGCTATCAAGGCTGCTAAGGCTGCTCACTAATCGCGATTTACTGAAATGCCCCGCATCCATTTGGATGCGGGGCGTTTTTTATTTTCTATTTTACTTTTGTGAGCAGATGCGCTTCCACACCGCGCCTCCTGCCAGCCCTATCACAAATCCTGCCGGGAAAAAGAGCCATGGGCGAGGCTGCAAATCCCAGGCAATCAGCACCCAATAAGGGATATTCATCGCAAGCGCTACCACATACCCCACCGGCAGTACCAAGGCCAGCAGGCCCGCGGCCGCCCACAACACGGTCCGTTTTGGTCGGATCACCGAGAGTAGGACACACCCCAGGGCAATTCCGGAAACTACAACCAGTACAGGCACTCCGTACATGGCCAGAAAGAGGTAGAGATTTCCCAAAAATGGAACCATCATCGGCGTTTGATACGCCTCAGGCCTGTAAAAAGCCCAGTTCATCAGCACAAAAAATAAGTTCACAATCAAACCCACCCCGAAGCTTGCCCCACCCCAGATGAGCAGCCGGCGGGACAATCCATCGCCTCGGTGCTCCGGCCCATACAGCACCTGAGAGAGTTCCACCTGAAAGCAGTCAGCAATCTTCTCCAAGGTCTCCACGTCGGGCCGGGCCCTGCCCAGCTCCCACAGAGAGACGGTCTGCCGGGTAACAAACAGCCTCTGGGCCAGCTCCTCCTGGGTCCAGCCCGCCTGCTTGCGCAGATGGCGAATATTCTTGTCAATGGACATGTTCATGTCTCTCCCCCCTTTCTCTTAGAGCATACCGTTTTTTCTCCCATTTGTCACGCAAGCCTCTCTTGCACAGGCGTTTTTCAGCCTTTTTTGGTAAGCCTGCTGGGAATCCCCCCTGTGACCGGCCGCCCATCCCCCGCATAAGCTGGAGCAGCACGGTGAGGGAGGAGATCAAATATGGCGTGCACAAAAAATATATGGCTGCTGGGCGGAGACCGGCGGCAAGTGGAGCTGGCCCGGCTGCTGGCCATGGACGGACATTCCATTCACACCTGGGCCCTGGAGGAGGGACTGCCTGCGGAAGAACCGGGCGGTGCCCGCCAGCCTCCAGACGGCCTTTCTCAGGCGGACTGTGTCATCCTGCCTCTGCCGGCGGCAAATGGGACGGCGCTACATAGTCCCCTGTCCCAGTTTCACCCCACCCTGCGGCAGGTGTTTGACGCCTTTGCGCCCGGCCAGCTGGTACTGGCTGGGATGGCAGATCCAGGCTTGAAGGCATTGGCTCAGGAACGCGGGGTACGCCTGCTGGACTACTTTGCCCGGGAGGAACTGGCCGTGGCCAACGCGGTCCCCACCGCCGAGGGCGCTATCCAGATCGCCATGGAGGAGCTTCCCATCACCCTCCACGGCGCTCAGGTTCTAGTGGTAGCCTTTGGCCGGATTGGGCAGGCAACCGCTCTGCGTCTGGCCGCTCTGGGTGCCCAGGTGACGGTGGCCGCCCGGCGCTGGGAGGCTCTGGCCTGGGCCAGGGCGGCGGGCTGTCAAGGGGTACTACTGTCCCAACTGACCAGCACGCCCTGTCCCTTCCAGCTGGTCATCAACACCGTCCCTGCCCTGGTGCTGGGACGTGAGGTGCTGCAAGCCCTGCCCGCGGGCTGCCTCATCCTGGACCTAGCCAGCAAACCGGGCGGCGTGGACCGCTCCGCCGCCCAGGCACTGGGTCTACCGGTCATTCACGCCCTCTCCCTGCCGGGCAAGGTGGCTCCCGTCGCTGCGGCAGCCATCCTTCAAACTACCATCTATCATATGCTCCAGGAGCTGGAGCAGCCAGGAAAGGAAGATGTGACATGATCGACCAAACGGTTGGCTTTGCCGTGTGCGGCTCCTTCTGCACCCACGCCAAAGCCATGGAGGCCCTGGAGCAGGTGAAAGCCCGTTTCTCCACGGTAATTCCTATTGTATCCGAATGTACCGCTGCCACCGACACCCGCTTTGGGCCCGCCCACGAGCTGATGCGGGAGATGGAACGAATCTGTGACCGGCGGGTCATTTCCTCCATCCGGGAGGCAGAGCCTATCGGTCCCAAAAAGCTGCTGGACCTGCTGATCATCGCCCCCTGCACTGGAAACACCCTGGGCAAGCTGGCCTGCGGCATTACCGACACCACCGTCACTATGGCTGCCAAGGCCCATCTGCGCAACCAGCGGCCTCTGCTCATCGCCCCCTCTACCAATGACGGTCTGACCGCCTCCGCCCCCAATCTGGGCGCCCTGCTGGGCCGCAAGTACATCTACTTCGTCCCCTTCGGCCAGGACGACCCGGAAAAGAAGCCTACCTCCCTGGTGGCCGATTTTTCCCTGGTAGCCGACGCCGCTCAGGCCGCCCTGGAGGGGCGGCAGCTCCAACCTCTGCTGCGGGTGGTTTAGGCAAAAAAATTCCCCGGCCTGAGCCGGGGAATTTTTTTGTATTCAATTAAACTGCGTGACCCTTCTGCTTGATCATATCCACCACGCGCTGGGCCAGGGCCTGGCACAGCTCCTGATCAGGAGCCTCCACCATCACGCGGACGAGGGGCTCAGTGCCGGACTCGCGGACCAGGATGCGGCCGGTGTTGCCCAGCTCGGCAGCCACTGCGTCCACAGCGGCTTGAACATCGGCGTCAGCCTGGGCAGCCTTCTTATCCTTTACCCGCACGTTGATGAGCACCTGAGGATAGATGGTCACCGGCTCAGCCAGCTTGCTCAGAGGCAGCTTCTTGGCCAGCATGGCCTCCATGATCTTCAGGGAGGTGAGGATACCGTCGCCGGTACGGGCGTACTTGGTGAAGATGATGTGGCCGGACTGCTCGCCGCCGATACGGTGGCCGTTCTGCACCATGTTCTCATAGACATACTTGTCGCCCACGGCGGTCTTCTCATAACCGATACCCGCCTTCTCCAGAGCCTTGTACAGGCCGAAGTTGGACATGACGGTGGTAACCACCTTGTTGGTGACCAGCTTGCCCCGCTCCTTCATGTAGCAGGCATACAGGTACATGATCTGATCGCCGTCCACCAGCTTGCCGTTCTCGTCCACGGCCAGGCAGCGGTCAGCGTCGCCGTCATAGGCAAAGCCCACGTCCATCTTGTTCTCCACCACGTAGCGCTGAAGGCCCTCGATGTGGGTGGAACCGGCGTTGAGGTTGATGTTGGTGCCGTCGGGGTTGGTGTTGATGGTGAATACCTGGGCGCCCAGGGCCTCAAAGATCCGGGGGGCAATGTGCCAGGCGCTGCCGTTGGCACAGTCCAGAGCCACCCGCTTGCCCTTGAAGGAATACACGGCCAGGGAGATGAGGTAACCCATGTAGCGGTTACGGCCGGCAGTGTCGTCCACGATGCTGCCCACCTGGGCCTCGGTGGCCATGGGCAGCTCCTTCCAGGGCTGACCGTCCAGCTCCAGCTTGCCGTCCAGGTAGTCCTCTACCAGGGAGATGACGCTCTCCTCCATCTTTTCGCCCTCGCCGTTGATGAGCTTGATGCCGTTATCATAGAAGGGGTTGTGGGAGGCGCTGATCATCACACCGCAGTCAAATCCGTCGGTGCGGGCCACGTAGGAGACGGAGGGGGTGGTGGTGACATGGAGCAGGTGGACGTCGGCGCCGGAGGCAGCCATGCCCGCGCTGATGGCATACTCCAGCATGTAGCTGGAGCGGCGGGTATCCTTGCCTACGACGATCTGGGCCCGGTGAGTGCGGCCGAAGTACCAGCCGAGGAAGCGGCCGATCTGATAGGCGTGGTCGGCGGTGAGACCCTCGCCGGCCTTACCACGGAACCCGTCGGTGCCAAAATACTTTCCCATACGTATTCACGCTCACTTTCTATACGATATGTAGTATGATTTCCCCACTCATTTCAGGGGCAAGCGGGAGATAACACTCAAGTGCGGGGAATAATGTGATCCTTATCCTTATAGATGTGGTCGGCCTCCACCGTGCCACGGACGCAGGAGGTGGGGTAGACGCTGCTGCGGCGGCCCAGGATGGTACCGGGGTTGAGCACCGAGTTGCAGCCCACTTCCACAAAGTCACCCAGGATGGCGCCCATCTTCTTGCGGCCGGTCTCGATCTTCTCCTCGCCGTTCTTCACCACCACCAGGGTCTTATCCGACTTTACATTGGAGGTGATGGAACCCGCTCCCATGTGGCTCTTATAGCCCAGGATGGAGTCGCCCACGTAGTTATAGTGGGGGGTCTGGACGTTGTCAAAGAGGATGACGTTTTTCAGCTCCACCGAGTTGCCCACCACGCAGTGAGCTCCCACCAGGGCAGAGCCCCGGATAAAGGCGCAGTGACGCACCTCGGTCTCCGGACCGATGATGCAGGGTGCTCCCAGGAACGCAGTGGGGGCCACGGTGGCGGTCTTATGGACCCAGACGTTGGGCTGGGGCTGGTCATACTCCTCCGGGGACAGGCTGGCCCCCAGGGTGAGGATCAGCTCCTTAATGCCGTCCAGCGCCTGCCAGGGGTACTGGAACTGCTTTAAATAGTCCCCCGCCAGAGTGTGGGAGAGGTCCAGAAGATTGCTTATCTCCAAGTTCATGGTGATTGCCTCCTTGTCAAAATACAGCTTGCGGCGTCAGCGGTACTGCTCCATACACTGGTGTACTACTGCGTCCATCTCGTCCAATTTTTGAAGCATATCCTTGGCCAGAGCGATCTGACAGCGTGCACGCACCAGATTGTGCTCCGGATACTGGATTTTAAAATAGGGGCTGCCCAGAATATAGTCGTCCAGGAACCGGGTGGCCAGCTCACAGGTCAGAGCAAAGCAGCTCAGAGCCAGGGTATCCACCTCCTGCTGGGTCAGGGTGGCGGCGGTGTGCTTGAGGAAGCCCTGGGTAAAGGCCCGGAAGACCTCCATATCCACCCCGGCTTTCTCGGTTTCGGGAGAATCCTCCTCCACAAAGTTGGCCGCAAAGCGGATGGCGTCGCCGAAGTCGTGGCCCACCAGACCGGGCATCACGGTATCCAGGTCGATGACTACGATGGCCTGATTTCCATTGGGCTGGAAGAGGACGTTGTTAATCTTGGTGTCGTTATGGGTCACCCGCAGAGGCAGCTGCCCGGCCTCATAGAGATCGGTGAGGCGGCAGGCCTTCTCCTGCACAGACTTGAGCCACTCCACCTCCTGGGCTACCTGGGCGGCCATCCCCTTGGGATCTGCCTCCACATCAGACAGCAACTGCTGGTAGCGCTTGCGGGTGTCGTGGAAATCGGGGATGGTCACGTAGAGCTGCTGGGCGTCAAAGTCGGCCAGCAGCATCTGGAACTCGCCAAAGGCCTCACCAGCGCTGCGCACCACCTCCAGGTCGGAGCAGGTGTTATAGGTGGTGGAAGGAATATAGTTGAACAGACGCCAGAACCCATTGTCGTCAAAGAGATAGATTTTCCGGTCCGGCGTATGGTGGAAATGCAAAACAGTGCGCTGGGGCTGCTTGGCGTGGATGTACTCGGTCACCTTGTCGATGTTCTCCATGACCTCCACCGGCTTTTTGAATACAAAGGTATTCACTGCCTGGATAATATAGGACTTGGGCCGTCCATCTGGCCGCAGGTAGTTCACTTTATAGGTGCGGTTTACATTACCCACCTTGATCTCCTCGTAGGACTGAAAGGCTCCCTCAATACAGAAGGCCTGACAGACCTGCTGAAGCTTCTCTTCCATGTGTGTATTCCCTTCTATGTAAGATCCCACAGCGCTGCACACCGTGGGTATTTCTGCTTAATATTTTTATTATAATGCCTGGGGAGCGGCAGGGCAAGTATCATATCCATCCATTGCCCAAGCTGCCGCTCTAACGGAACCTATTATAATCGCTTTCATCCGTTTTTTCCATAAATTTATGCCGGTTTTCTCTTAAAAAATATATACTTTCTGTGGTAATATTTGTTATTCTCTGTCTCTTTGTAAACTTTTCTCTTCCATCCCGCCCAGGATATGCTACAATAGACAAAATGGGGCCGCGCCCCAAGACTTGTTTTATTTCCGAGAAAGGACGATCTCTTATGAGCAAATTTCTTGTCGGCGTGATCCAGCTGGATTCTCAGGACGATGTACAGGCAAACCTGGCCGCTGCAGAGGAGCTGATCTGGGGCGCTGCCGCCCAGGGTGCCAAGCTCATCTGTATGCCCGAGAGCGTTAACTACGTAGGACCGGGCATCCGGGACATGGCGGAGGAAGTCCCCGGCGGCCCCACCTTCCAGCGCTTTTCGGCCCTGGCCAAGGAGCTGAACGTATGGCTCCACTGCGGCAGCATCTACGCCCAGAGCGGCGAGGAGCGCCCCTACAACTGCACCATGGTCATCAATCCCCAGGGAGAACTGGTCGCCCACTACGAAAAGCTCCACCCCTTTGATGTGTCCATCGGCAACGGCGGTCCCACGGTCCGGGAGTCGGACCGCATCTGCCCGGGCCAAAATATTGTCACGGTGGACACTGGGGAGGTAGGCCATCTGGGGCTGTCCATCTGCTATGACATGCGCTTTGGCGAGCTGTTTCGCATCATGGCCCTGGAAGGAGCCAACCTATTCCTTTGTCCGGCCAACTTTACCCTCAATACCGGCAAGGACCACTGGCTGCCTCTGCTCCAGGCCCGGGCCATTGAAAACGGCTGCTATGTGATTGCTCCAGGCCAGATCGGCAAAAAGCCCCGCTTCCAGGCCTACGGCCACTCTATGGTGATTGACCCCTGGGGCAATGTGATCGCCTGTGCCTCCGATAAGCCCTGCTTTATTACGGCAGAGATCGACTTGGATTACGTCCAGACGGTGCGCCAGCAGATTTTTACCTTGGAGAACCGCCGCAGCGACCGGTATATTCTCCAGCGGCTTTGATTTTTTCATACAAAAAACCGCGCGGCTATA
>CAJLCG010000088.1 GCA_905205085.1 uncultured Oscillospiraceae bacterium | reverse complement strand
ACAGCGCACGCTCCGCTCTCTTATCAAATTCCCTTTGCAGCTTCGCAAAGATGCCTTACAGGCTCAGGGCCTCCTTGACCTTGGAGATGATCAGCTCAGCAATGTCGCGGGAAGCGTCGGTGGACTGAGCACCCAGGTGAGGAGTGACGATGAAGTTGTCGCACTCGAACAGGGGGGAGTCGAAGGTAGCGCCCTCGGTCAGGCCGCCGGCAGCCAGCTCGTTCTCCATAACGTCGGAGGCATAGCCGCCGATCTTGCCGGCCTTCAGAGCCTCATACATATCCTGCTCGTTGACGATGCCGCCGCGGGCCATGTTCAGAACCACAGCGTCGGGCTTCATCTCGGAGATGGACTTGGCGTTGAAGAGGTTCTTGGTCTCGGGGGTCAGAGGCATGTGGATGGTAACATAGTCGGAGTTCTTCAGAACCTCGTCAATGCTCATGCTGGTGGCCTGCTGCTCCTCAAACACGTGAGCGGGCAGGTAGGGATCGTAAGCCACGATGTTCATCTTGAAGGCGCGGCCCAGCTCACCCACGCGCTGGCCGATGCGGCCGAAGCCCAGGATGCCCAGGGTCTTGCCGCGCAGCTCACGGCCCACAAACTTATACTTGTCCCAGTTCTTGTTCACCTTCACGTCGTAGTTGGCGGGGATGGTGTGGCGGGACAGATCCAGCATCTTGGAGAAGGTCAGCTCGGCCACGGCGTTGGCGTTCATGCCGGGAGCGTTGAAGACCTGGATGCCCTTCGCCTTGGCGGTATCCATGTCGATGTGGTTCAGGCCAACGGAGCAAACGCCGATGACCTTCAGATTCTTGGCGGCGTCCAGGATCTCCTTGTTGATGGCGGGGTCAACGCGCATGATGAGAACATCATAATCGGGGATCAGCTTGGCCAGCTCCTCCTGGGTGGGCAGCATGTGGGTGTCCACCTGCATGTACTTGCTGAACTCCTCGGCGATGGAGCTGTGGACGGCGTCAATGATCAGACATTTCATGGCAAACAATCTTCCTTTCTCAATGTTTGGTCTTTCCAGTTATTTTGACAGGGATTGCCCTATGCGCACATGGTTTGTAATAGCATTTTTGTATTCCATTTAGGAATGTTTTTAAAAGCTAAGGCAGGGATTCTTCTCCCTTTTGCCCTATCTTTTGATACTATTAAACCATAAAATTATCATTCCGAACAGCAGATTTTTATCGATGGTTGCCACAGCTTTTTGGCTGTGATATAATAGCACTATCCCAACAAAAGAATGAAGGAACTCCTTCATATATCTGGAATTTGGAAGGGGGAGACCGGTTGAATTTTCTCCATTTGAAGTATTTCCTGCTTGTAGCAGAAGAATTGAACATTACCAGGGCTGCCGAGCGGCTGTATATCTCCCAGCAATCGTTAAGCAACCACATCAGCAACATGGAGCGGGAGCTGGATGTGAAGCTGTTCACCCGCTCTCCCAAGCTGTCCCTGACCTACGCGGGGGATCTGCTGGTGGAGACCGCCACCCAGATCCTGGACCTGCACAGCCAGTACCTGGCTAAGGTGGGGGACATCAACCGCCATTACATGGGGGTGCTCCGTCTGGGCATCTCTCACACCTGCGGTCTGGCCCTGCTGCCTGAAGTACTGCCCAAGTTCCAGGCCGAGTTCCCTATGGTGGAGTTCTCCCTCTTTGAGGGCAACTCCACCCACCTGGAGGACGAGCTGGCCCATGGCCGGGTAGACCTAATTGTCTGCTTCCAGCCCATTATGATGGAAGGTGTGGAGGTGGTCCCCCTGACCCAGGAGGACCTGATGCTGGTGGTGCCCCGCAGCTTTACCGACCAGCTCTTCGGCGACCGGGCGGAGGAGATGCGCAAACAGTTTGCCGACGGAGCGGACATTGACGCCTTCCAGCACATGCCCTTCATCCTCATCAAGAGGGGCAACCGCACCCGCAGCATCGTGGACCAGTACTTCAGCCGCCACTTCTTCAAGCCCAAGCTAATTCTGGAAACGGAGAACACCATCACCACCCTGGCCATGGCCGAGGCGGGGGTGGGCATCACCATTTGCCCCGAGCTGTTTGTCAAGACCATCCACGTCACCGCCGCCCGCTCCTCCACCGACAAGCTGGACTTCTTCCCCCTTACCGACCCCTCCACCCTCAGCCGTCTGGTGGTGGGCTACCGCCGGGACCGGTACTTGTCCCACTTCGGAGAGCGGTTTATCGAGCTGACACAGCAGGCCCTCCAGGGCTGATTACGTATTATTCAATATATATTATACTTTTTGGAATCAAAGGAGCTGTTTTACCATGGGTAAGCTGACCGGAAAGACCGCCCTCATCACCGGCGCCTCCAAGGGCATCGGCGAGGGCATCGCCCGCACCTTCCTCAAGCACGGGGCCAAAGTGATTCTGGCCGCCCGGGGCGCCGCCGTGGAGGAACTGGCCGCCCAGCTGGGTGAGAACGCTATGGCGGTGCGGATGGACGTGTCCGACCCCGCCAGTGTGAAGGCGGGCGTGGAGGCCGCTCAGGCCGCCTTCGGTCCCATTGATATTCTGGTATCCAACGCGGGCATCTGCAAGCTGGGGGACTTCCTTACCCAGAGCGACGAGGACCGAGACGCTCATCTGGATATCAACGTGAAGGGGGCCTGGAACACCTGTAAAGCGGTGATCCCCGGCATGCTTGAGCGCAAGTGGGGCAAGATCGTCATCATGTCCTCCGTCACCGGCGACATGGTGGCCGACCCCGGCGAGGCCGCCTACGCCATGAGCAAGGCCGCCCTGGTGGGACTCACCAAGGCCCTGGCCCGGGAGTTTGCCCCCACCATCAACGTCAACGCCATCTGCCCGGGCTATGTGCTCACCCCCATGGTGAAGGGGATGGCCCAGCAGTCCTGCCCGGACAACCCCCAGAGCGTCATCGACGGCATCGCCTCCGCCATCCCTCTGGGCCGTCTGGCCGACCCCACCGAGGTGGGCGAGCTGGCCGCCTTCCTGGCCAGCGACGAGGCCAGCTATCTCACCGGCGCCCAGTTCGTCATTGACGGCGGCTCCACCCTCCCCGAGACCAGCACCATGGGTGTGTAACCTTATCCCTTCTTCCCCGGCCAGCAGGCCGGGGATTTTTTATGGCCGTTGGGGGAAAAGGACCCCCGCCTCCGGGGCGATGCCCTGGCGGGCCATCAGCTGCTCCACGGTCACAAAGCAGAACCCCTTCTCCTCCAGGGCGTCCACGATGCGGACGGCGGCCTCCACCGAGGCCTGATAGATATCGTGCATCAAAATCACGTCCCCGTCCTCCACCCGCTCCACCACACTGGCCACAATGCGCTCCACATCGTGGTCCTTCCAGTCCTCCGGGTCCACCGACCACAGGATGATGGGCCCGTCCGACCAGGCGCGCACCCCCTCATCCACAAAGCCGTAGGGCGGGCGCAGCCAGAAAGTTTCCTCCCCTAAAATCTCCCGCAGGAGGGTGCGGGTCTTGCCGATCTGCTGGTCAAAGTCGGCCTGACTCAGGCCGGTCACATCCACATGGTCATAGGTGTGCACTCCGATCTGGCAGCCCTGCTCCTTCATCTGGCGGATCAAATCCTCGTTGCCCGGGATTCGTCTGCCCACCATAAAAAAGGTGGCGGGCACCTCCCGCAGCTCCAGCTGCTCCAGCAGCCAGCCGGTGGTATCCGCCCGGGGCCCGTCGTCAAAGGTGAGGGCCACCACCGGCACCTCCACCTGGGCCTCTCCTCCCGCGCTCTGCACCGGCTCCCCCACCGGGGTCAGCGCCAGAACAAAACACATCAGCAAAAGGCCCAGCCCCACGCCCGGTCCCTTTCCTCGTCCCACGCCGCTCCCTCCTTTTGTTTTCTCCAAAGAAGTATATGAGCTTTTCTTGGTTTTTTGCGGTGTAATGATTGCTAATTTTCCTGTTTTGTGCATAAAAAATCCCGGGGAGCACGCTCCCCGGGATGGGATCAAAGGATTTACGCTTTCGGGTCCTCGGTGTCGAAGATGGTCTTGGCCCCGGCCGCCAGACCGGCCAGTCCCTGGATCTCGCTGGGGATGATGATCTTGGTGGCCTTGCCGTTGGCGGCGGCGGTGAAGGCCTCCAGGGCCTTGATCTTCAGTACGCCCTCGCCGGGGGCGGCCTCGTTGATGAGCCGGATGGCGTCGGCGGTGGCCTGCTGAACCTTCAGGATGGCCTCTGCTTCTGCTTCGGCCTCCAGGATCTTGGCCTGCTTGGCGCCTTCAGCCTGGAGGATGGCGGCCTGCTTGGCGGCGTCGGCCTTCAGGATGGCAGACTGCTTCTCGCCTTCCGCCACCAGGATCTGGGACTGCTTCTGGCCCTCAGCCTGAAGGATGGACTCACGGCGTTCCCGCTCGGCCCGCATCTGCTTCTCCATGGACTCCTGAATATCCCGGGGCGGCATGATGTTCTTCAGCTCCACCCGGTTGACCTTGATGCCCCAGTTGTCTGTGGCCTCGTCCAGGATGGCACGCATCTGGGCGTTAATGTGGTCACGGCTGGTGAGGGACTGGTCCAGCTCCAGGTCGCCGATGATGTTACGCAGGGTGGTGGCAGTCAGGTTCTCGATGGCACTCATGGGCTGCTCCACGCCGTAGGTGTACAGCTTGGGGTCGGTGATCTGGAAGTAGATGACGGTGTCGATCTGCATGGTGACGTTGTCCTTGGTGATGACGGGCTGGGGCGGGAAGTCCACCACCTGCTCCTTCAGGGACACATTTTTAACCACCCGCTCAATAAAGGGGATCTTGAAGTGCAGGCCCACACCCCACACGGTCTGGAAGGCGCCCAGGCGCTCGATGACGTAGGCACGAGACTGCTGCACCACCCGGATATTGGATGCCAGAATGAGCAGGAGCAGGATAATGACGATGACAGGGATCAGTTTTGTAATGATGTCCATAAAGCCCATATGTTTCCTCCTTGTTCCCGATGTTTACACTGCCTTGGTCTGGTCTGCCGTTACCGGCTCTACGATGACCTTGACCCCCTGGATATGGAGCACACGCACCTCCTGTCCAGCGGGGATGACCTCTTCGGTTTTGCTCCGGGCGCTCCATACCTGGCCGGCCAGATTCACCAGCCCCTCGCCAGCCAGATTATTCACCGCCTGGGTGACCACGCCCACCGTTCCGATGACCCGGTCGGCATTGGTGGCGGAGTAGCCCGGCCGGAGCAGCTTCTTGGCCAGCGGACGCACCAGAGCCAGGGTAACTCCCGACAGGATGATGAATACCGTGATCTGAGGCCAAAAGCCCAGCCCCAATCCGGCGGTAATCAGCGCGCCCAGGGCGCCTACCGCAAACCAGATACTGGTCAGCCCTACGGTGACCGCTTCGCCCACGGCAAAGAGAATCATCACGCCCAGCCATATGATCGCTTCCATAGCACACTCCTTTCTGTTCCGGGCACTGTGTACTTTGTCCTTCCCGGTGATCATACCATACCATATTTTTTGTGAAAACTCCATAGCAAACCCTTCCAGTTTGGAAAAGGAATTGCGAATTTTCCCCCTGTCCGATATACTATATGTGATAAGCGTCTATACAGCTCCTTTTTTCTCTGTTTTTCGCAGGTTTGGAACTGTTTTTTTGTTGGAAAAACAGCCGGATGCCTGTCCGGCCCAGGAGGTTTTACTGTGAATGATTTGACCTTTGCCGTGCCCACCCTGTTCGGCCTGGAGGGCCTGTGCGCCGACGAGATGCGCCGCTTGAACCTGGAGGGGGTACAGGCGGAGAACGGCCGGGTGCTGTGCCGTGGCTCGGCGCTGGACATTGCCCGGCTCAACCTGAACCTGCGCACCGGCGAGCGGGTACTGCTGGTGCTGGGCTCCTTCCCGGCGGACAATTTTGACGCCCTGTTTGAGGGCACCAAGGCCCTGCCCTGGGAGCGCTTCATCCCCCAGGAGGGCCAGTTCCCGGTGAAGGGCCACTGCCTCAACTCCGCCCTCCACGCCGTGCCCGCCTGCCAGGCCATCGTAAAGAAAGCGGTGGCCGCCCGGCTGGGGGAAAAGTACGGCCTGAATACCCTGCCGGAGACCGGAGCCCTCTATCAGATCCAGTTCTCTATTATGAAGGACACTGCCACCCTGATGCTGGACACCAGCGGGGCGGGACTCCATAAGCGGGGCTACCGGGCCCACGGTGTGGTGGCTCCCCTGCGGGAGACCCTGGCCGCCGCCATGGTGATGCTGTCCCGGTACAAGGGCCGGGACCCCCTGTGCGACCCCTTCTGCGGCAGCGGCACCATCCCCATCGAGGCCGCCCTCATCGCCAAGAACCGGGCCCCCGGCCTCAACCGCACCTTCTCCGCCCAGAAGTGGGCCTTTGTGGACAAGAAGCTGTGGCTGGAGGCGGCCGACCAGGCCATGGACCAGGAGTTTGACGGGGACTACGAGATCTGGGGCGGCGACCTGGACCCGGACGCGGTGGAGCTGGCCCGGCACAACGCAGAGCTGGCTGAGGTGGACGACGTGGTGCACTTTGACGTGGACGACGCCCGCACCTTCCACTGGGGCGGGCTCTACGGCCGTGTAGTCACCAATCCCCCCTACGGCGAGCGCATCATGGAGCGCAAAGAGGCCGAGGAGCTCTACCGGGCCTTCGGCAAGGCCTGGGCCAAGTTCCCCGACGGGTGGAAGCTGTATCTGCTGTCCTCCCACACGGAGTTCGAGCGCACCTTCGGCAAGCAGGCGGACAAGAAGCGCAAGCTCTACAACGGCATGCTCAAGTGCGACCTGTTTATGTACGGCATCAAATAAGTTCCGGCCCTTCAGGGCCGTTTGAGGTGATTTTTTGCGTCATCTGTTCATTATCAACCCGGTGGCCGGGCGGAAAGGCAGCACCCAGGCCCTGCTGGACCGGCTGGACCAGGTCTCCTTCCCCCACGAACGGGTCTTTACCGAAGGAGAGGGCCATGCGGAGAAGCTGGCCCGTCAGGCCGCCCAGGCCGGGGAGCCGGTGCGGATCTGGGCCTGCGGCGGGGATGGCACCCTCAACGAGGTGGTCAACGGGGCGGCGGGCTTTGACAACGCCGCCATTACCTGCGTGCCCAAGGGCACCGGCAACGACTTTTTAAAGGTGTTCGGTCCCAATTACCGGGACCTATTCTACGACCTGGAGGCCATGGCCGCCGGGCCCCAGACCACCCTGGACCTGATGGACTGCAACGGTAAGCTGGGGCTGGACGTGGTATGCGGGGGCGTGGACGCCCGCATCGCCGCCGGGGTCCACCGGTATAAGGACTTGCCCTTTGTCACCGGCAAGGGAGCCTACATTCTCTCGTTGATCGAGAACATTTTCTTAAAAGGTATCTGCCGCCCCATGGAGGTGCAGATGGGTCCGGTCCATTACAGCGGTCCCACCGCCATCGTCTGTGTGTGCAACGGGCGGTACTACGGCGGCGGCTTTATGCCGGTGGCCGACGCCATGCCCGACGACGGAGTGCTGGATATGCTGCTGGTGGGCAAGGTAAGCCTGCCCACCTTCATTCGTCTGGTAGGCCAGTACGCCAAGGGCCGCTACAAGAGTTACCCCCAGCTCATTCAGGATTTCCACGGTCGGGAGCTCACCTGGTCCAGCAAGGAACCTCTGGTGGCAGTGGTGGATGGGGAGGTGCTGGAGAGCACCTCCTTCACCGTGCGTCTCTCGGAAAAAAAGATCCACTTCTTCTATCCCAACGGGGCCAGCTACGCCCCCCACCTTTAAAAAGGGGGGCTATTTTTTATGCGACACAGCTATCAGGCCACCCTGGGCGCCTGTTTTACCGGGTATATCGTCCAGTCGGTCATCAACCTCTTTGCCCCCTTGCTTTTTCTCACCTTCCAGCGGGAGTTCTCCCTCTCTCTGGACCAGATTGCCCTGCTGATCACCGTCAATTTTCTGGTGCAGCTGTGTGTGGACGGCCTGTCTGCCCGATTTGTGGACAAAATTGGCTGGCGGGTTTGCATGGTGGCCGCCCACCTTTTTGCTGCCGGGGGCCTCATCCTGCTGGCCCTGCTGCCCGGCCGCATCCCGCCCCTGGCGGGTCTGATCACGGCGGTGACCGTGTATGCCCTGGGCGGCGGACTGCTGGAGGTGCTGGTGAGCCCCATCGCCGAGGCCTGCCCCACCCGCCGCAAGTCGGCGGTGATGGGCCTGCTCCACTCCTTCTACTGCTGGGGCAGCGTGGCCACCATCGCCCTGTCCACCCTGTTTTTCTTCTGCTTCGGCACCGAGAACTGGCGCATTCTGGCCATGCTCTGGGCCCTGCTCCCCCTGGTCAACGCCCTGGTGTTTACCCAGGTGCCCCTGGTCCCCCTCACCCCGGAGGGGGAGAAGGGCCTGCCCCTGGGCGCGCTGTTCCGTACCCCCCGGTTCTGGCTGTTTCTGCTGCTGATGGCCTGCGCGGGGGCAAGCGAGCTGTCCATCTCCCAGTGGGCCAGCGCCTTTGCCGAGTCCGCCCTGGGGGTATCCAAGACGGTGGGCGACCTGGCCGGACCACTGGCTTTTGCCCTGCTGATGGGCCTGTCCCGGCTGGTCTACGCCGCTTACAGCCGCACCCATCCCTCCCCGGTGGGCTTCATGACAGCCAGCACGGCCCTGTGCATTGCCGGATACCTGCTGGTCTCCCTCTCCCCCTGGCCCGCCCTGGCGCTGGCGGGATGCGCCCTGTGCGGCATGGCAGTGGGCTGTATGTGGCCGGGCACCTTCAGCCTGGCGGCGGCCTGCTTTCCCCGCAGCGGCACTGCCCTGTTTGCCCTGCTGGCCCTGGCGGGGGACCTGGGCTGCTCCGCCGGACCCGGACTGGTGGGACTGGTCTCCTCCGCCTGGGGCGACCGCCTGCAATACGGCCTGCTGGCGGCGGTGATCTTCCCCCTGCTGCTCCTGGCCGGTCTGGCCCTGCTGCACAAGCAGCTGTCCCGGAAAAATTAGCACTCTTTTTGTCAGTTTGTGAACGCACCGTAAATATTTTTTGAATCAGCCCTCTTTTTTTAAAAAGGGGGTTGATTTTTGAACAGGAAACGATTACTATAATACACGTGGTTAGCACTTAGATGTTTGGAGTGCTAAATCTCATTGGAATTTGTTTATTAAGTAACCATCATATAAGGAGGAACCCGTTATGAAACTGAAACCTTTGGCTGACCGCGTTGTTGTCAAGCTGGTAGAGGCCGAGGAGACCACCAAGGGCGGCATCATCCTCACTGGCGCCGCCAAGGAGAAGCCTGAAGTGGCTGAGGTTCTGGCTGTCGGCCCCGGCGGCATGGTGGACGGCAAGGAAGTCGTCATGAACGTGAAGGTGGGCGACAAGGTCATCACCAGCAAGTATGCCGGCACTCAGGTGAAGCTGGACGGCGACGAGGTCACCATCGTGCGTCAGAACGATATTCTGGCTATCGTGGAGTAAAATTGGTCCAGGGGGGACGCTGTCCCCCCTAGATACGCACACGGCAAAGCCG
>CAJLCG010000087.1 GCA_905205085.1 uncultured Oscillospiraceae bacterium | reverse complement strand
CGGGGGCCAATGGGCAATTTTGATTGATTCAGCGCCGGGCTCCCGTCCCCTGGAGGGCCAGGCGGCGGCAGGCCAGGGCGGTGGCCAGGAAGTAGCCCCCGTACACCACCAGCAGCATGAGGGCGGTAAAGAGGGTGCTCTGGAGGGCGTCCACCTTGCCCGCCTGGGCAATGAGGTCGTTGGCCGCCTTCATCCCCACCACGCTGTGGATGAGGGCCAGGGCCAGGGGCAGCAGGAAGGCTAAGCCCACCTGCTCCACCGCGCAGCGGGACACCATGCTCTCCTGGGCGCCCAGGCGGCGCAGGATGGCGTAGCGCCCGGCGTTGTCCGCTCCCTGGCTCAGCTGCTGCAAAGCCAGCACCGCGGCGGCGGCCAGCAGGAAGGTGATGCCCAGATACAGCCCCAAAAACAGGGCCAGGATCTTATTGCCCACCAGCTCCTGATAGAGCATTAGGCGGCTTTCCGTGCGGGTGAGGCAGGTCTGGGGCAGCTGCTCCAGGGCAGAGACCAGCTCCGCTTCGGTCTCCTCCGCATCTCCAGCGTAGTCGGCCACCCAGATCTGGCGGCGGACCTCCAACTCAGACAGCATGGCGTCGTCCACCACCACCATATCCATGCCCAGGCCGTTGTTCACCAGGCGGCATACCTCATCCCAGGGGATGGAGGCGGGCAGGGCGCCGGTGTAGGGTCCCTCCCCCTGGCGCTCCCGCAGGGCGTTGTAGTCGGTGAGACTAATGACCCCGGAGGAGTAGAGCCCGGTGACGGCGGTGTCCCCGTAGTAAACGAGGAAGTCCCGCTGCCAGGACAGCTTCTGGGCTGTATTAAACCCGGCGGCGTTCAGTTTCCCGTCAAAATCCACCTGCTCCACGTCCCCGTGCTGGTTCTGGATGGTGATGTCGAAGGGGGCCTGGTCCTGGGCCAGGGCGTCCAGGGTGGAGTTGAGCCCAATGGAGCTGGCGGTGATGCCCATGGCCAACAGCAGCAGGATGCAGATGACGGTCTGGGCCAGGTAGGTGGAGTGGACCTTGCTCATCCACTCCCGCAAGGTGAAGAGATTCAGGTTTTTATAGTAGAAGCCGGGGCGGCTCTGGGCCAGCCGCAGCACAAAGCCGGACAGAGACCGGAAGATGAGCAGGGTGCCCACCGTGCCCAGGGCCAGCATGGGCACGCAAAGCATAGGCATGGCCAGAATCATCATGCCGAAGGTGAGCAGCATGGCGTAGGCCACCCCCAGGCACACTACGCCCAGCACGCACTGGAACACCGCCCAGGTGAGGGAGCGCTGGCGCAGGGGCTCGTTGCGCCGGTCCCCCTGCATCAGGTCCAGCAGCTTGGCCCGGGATACCTGCAAGCCGCTGAAGAACATGACCAGCAGGAAGATAAGGCCGAAGTACAAAATGGTCTTGCCTGCCGCCGCCGGGGAGAAGTGGAGCCCCAGCATGCCCTCCATGGAGATCTGGAACATGGACAAGGTGAGCTGGGACAGCCCCAGAGAGGCCAGCACCCCCAGCCCCAGGCCCAGCACCAGAGACACCAGGGCCACCAGCCCGGTCTCCAGCACCAGCACCAGGGACACCTGACCCTGGCCCAGACCTAATAGGAGGTAAGTACCCAGCTCCCGCTTGCGCCGCCGCAGCAGAAAGCGGTTGGCGTAGAGGATGAGGCAGGCCAGCACCACCGCCACAAAGACGGAGAAGATGCTGATGCAGGCCTGGATCACCTCCACCATGGGGCTGCCGTTTTGGGCCAGATAGACCATGGCTCCCTGCCCCTCCAGGGAGTTGAAGGTATAAAAGAGACACACGCCGAAGGTGAGGGTGAGCAGATACACCCCGTAGTCCCGGAAGGACCGGCGCACGTTGCGAAGAGCCAGCTTAAAGAACATCTTCCATCTCTCCTCCCAGCTGGGTGACTACCCGGATGATGGTTTGGAAGAAGGTGCGGCGGTCCTCCCCCTCGCCCCGGCGCAGCTCTTTAAAAATCTGGCCATCCCGGAGGAAGACCACCCGGCGGCAGCAGCTGGCGGTAAAGGCGTCGTGGGTGACCATGAGGATGGTGGCCCCCCGCTCCCGGTTCAGCACCTCCAGCCGCTCCAGCAGCATCCGGGCGGACTTGGAGTCCAGGGCGCCGGTGGGCTCGTCGGCCAGCACCAGGGCGGGGTGAGTGACCATGGCCCGGGCAGCGGCACACCGCTGCTGCTGGCCGCCCGACATCTGGTAGGGGTACTTCTGCAAGCACTCAGTGATGCCCAGCAGGGCGGCCATCTCCTCCACCCGGCTCTTGATCTGTCCCGCCGGGGTGCCCACGATGGACAGGGCCAGGGCAATGTTCTCAAAGGCGGTGAGGGTGTCCAGCAGGTTGCAGTCCTGGAAGATAAAGCCCAGCCGCTCCCGGCGGAAGCGGGTGAGCTCCTTGCCCCGCAGTTTCGTCAGCTCCTGGCCGTCCACCTGGATGGAGCCGGAGGTGGGTCGGTCGATGGTGGAAATGCAGTTTAAGAGGGTGGTCTTGCCGGAGCCGGAGGCCCCCATGATGCCCACGTATTCCCCCGCTGCCAGAGACAGGCTTACCCCGTCCAGGGCCCGGGTGGCCGCGTCCCGGCGGCCGTAGATCTTGACCAGATCGGTCACTTGCAGCAAATCAGACATGGAATGATCCTCTCCTTTTGGCCGGACAGCTCCGGCTTGAACTGTATGAGAGGATAGCATACAGTTTGTGCAAATCCTTGAAAGGTTTTCTTAGGTTTCTCTTAAGAAGTCTGGAAGATTTCTTATAGCAGGAACATCGCAGCATACCAGGCCAGCGAAGCGGCCGCCGCTCCAGCCGCCCCCCAGATGGGACCCCGGAACCGGTCCAGCCGCTCCAGCTTCCGGTTCCAGGCCCGCCCGCTCTTCAAATAGCCGTCGGCGGCCTGGCGTGCCTGGCGGATCACCTGGTCGGCGCTGACCCCCTCCCGGGCCAGGGCCTCCTCTTTCACGATAAAGATTGCCTCCTCAAAGAGCTTGGGGTCGGGGGACTTGACCAAAATCACCTGGCGGGTGATCCCCTTTACCATCTCCATCACATCCTTTCCCGGGGCAGGGCCCCTTTGATTCCCGGTTAGTGTGTCCCATTTCCTGGGGGGATATTCCAGTCCCCCGCCCGCATGAGCCCCCCGCCTCGGCGCATACACTGACACGGGAAGGGGGGAGTTTTCTTGACCCAGCAGCAGCGTCTGCGCCTCACCGGAGACTTCTTTGTCTTGTACTGCACCAATGTGGCCCTGATTCTCCTGTGCCAGTGTCTGCGGGGCCTAGCTTAACAGCAGATCCAGGTCCTCCACCCCCAGGCCGGGCTGGAGGGCCAGGTTGATGCCGTAGGCGATGACCTTGGAGAGGTCGCCCACCTGGCTGTCGATGTCCTTGGGAGTGACCAGCAGCTCGCCCCCCCGGCCCAGGGGGGGCAGGTCGTCCCGGCCCAGCAGGTCGGCGGCCAGGGTGGCTCCGTAGACCACGGTGGGCACCCCCACCGCCAGCACCGGCACCCCCAGGGTTTTCTTGTCCAGAGCAAAGCGGTGGTTGCCCACCCCGGAGCCGGGGATAATGCCGGTGTCAGAAATCTGCACCGTGCGGCACAGCCGGTCCAGGGACCGGGAGGCCAGGGCGTCCACCGCGATGACCCAGGCGGGCTTTAACCGGCGGCACACCGCCTGCACCAGCTCCCCGCTCTCCATGCCCGTGGTACCCAGCACTCCGGCAGCCAGGGAGGCCACAGGGCGGAAGGTGCCGAAGTGCTCCGGGGCCTGCTGTACCAGGTGGCGGGTGACCAGGGTGTGCTCGTGGACCTTGGGGCCAATGGCGTCGGGGGTAATCGCCCGATTGCCAAGGCCCACCACAAGGGCTCCGCCCTGCTGGCTCTCCGGACCCATCAGCTCCCGCAGCACCCCCGCCACCGCCCGGGCGCCCCGTCCGAAGGCGTCCTCCTCCCGGCGCTGCAGGCCGTCCATGGTCAGCGTCACATAGGTGCCCTCCGGTTTGCCCAGGGCCTGCTCCCCCTGCGCATCCAAAATTCGCACGGTCTCCGAGAGGAACCCCTCCCGCTCCTCGGTCCGGGCCTCCACCCCATCCAGGCGGGTGGTCTCCCCCGCCCGCTCCTGCCACAGCTCCCGGGCCTCCAGGGCCAGGTCGGTGCGCCGCTGCTCCATTGCTGCCACTCCTTTTCCTTCCATATCTTGTGGTCGTGCCACATTTCCCTGCTAGCATTTGCGGCAGCGGAAATTTTATCCGATTTTCTCATTCTTTTTGAAAAAAAGTGTTGCATTTTTTCGCGCTGTATGCTACAATACATATCCGCACAGGATTATTGTGCAAATTTTAACGATTGAAAATCGGAGGAGGTGTTTGGTTTGCCGAATATCAAGTCTGCCAAGAAGCGTGTGCTGGTTTCCCAGACCAAGGCCATGCAGAACAAGGCCGCGAAGTCCGCGCTGAAGACCGACATCAAGAAGTTTGAGGCCGCGGTGGCGGAAGGCAACCGCAGCGAGGCCGATGTTGCTTACAAGGTGGCTGTGAAGGCGGTGGACAAGGCTGCTGCTAAGGGGCTGCTGCACAAGAACAACGCTGCCAACAAGAAGAGCAGCATGACCATCAAGCTGAACAAGCTGGCCTAATTTTCTGCAAAGAGGAAAGCCGTCTGCAATGCAGGCGGCTTTTTGCGTTTTTCTCGACCCCTTCCCCCTGTTTTTCCCCCTCCCGTCTGCTATGCTGGGAGTATTGATTTGAGAGGAGGCCGACCCCATGTGGCGCGCACTGCTGGAGAAAAAGCCGGTGGCCTTTGCCCTGGACTTAAAAGACACCTACGACCGGGTGGGGGTGGCCCGGGCGGCGGCCGCCCTGTCCTATTACCTGATTTTGACTCTGTTTCCCCTGCTCATGTGCGTCAACTTCTTCATCGGTCTGCTGCCCCTGGAGCCGGAGGACGTGTTTTTTGCCCTGGAGCCCCTGCTGCCCCAGGACAGCCTGAACATCATCCTGGACTACCTCACCTATGTCTCCTCCATCCCCCAGAATCAGTCCACCCCCTTGCTGCTGGCCAGCCTGTTTACTATCCTCCTCTCGGCTTCGGCCGCCCTGCGCACCCTGTTTCAGACCATGGATGAGCTCTATGAGGTCCCCCGGGACAACAGCATCAAGCGCCTGCTCCTGAGTGTGGTGCTCTCTGTGCTGTTCCTGCTCACCTTGTATCTGTCCATCATCGTGGTCTTTACCGGCGACTGGTTTTTCCAGGCTCTGGAGCGGACACTCCCCCCCAAGGTGCTGGAGCTCATCCCCCTGCCTATGCTGGCCTCTTTTTGGACCCAGCTGCGCTATCTGCTGCTCTTCTGCTTTGTCCTGCTGCTGGTGCTGGCGGTGTACCGCCTGGGCACCCCCCGCTCCCTGCACATCAAGGGCACCATCCGCCTCACCGCCCTGCTCTCGGCCCTGGCTATGGTGGCCTGCTCGGTGCTCTTCTCCTGGTTTATCGACATGTCTTCCCGCTACTCCCTGGTATACGGCTCTCTGGCCTCCCTCATCATCCTGCTGGTGTGGCTCTACTTCTGCGGCAACATCCTGGTGATCGGCGCGGTGGTGGGCCATGTCTGGGCCCGGGGCCGGTGGCGTGGGAATCCTATATAAAATAAGCCCTGCCGCGGCACGTCAAAAAGGTTGTTTTTGGCGCGCCGCGGCATCTTTTCATCTTCCAGTTTTTGTGCTAAACTGAAAAACAACGATTCTTTACCACTTTACTCCCAGAAAGGCGGGACGTCTATGCATGAAAAATTGATCCGCCAGCTCTCCAGCCAGGTGGCCGACGCCCTGGTGGAGCGGGAGCTGGCCTGCGCCCCCAACCGCCGCGCCGCACTGGCCCTGCTGAAAACCCCCGGCTGGACCGAGGAGCTGGACCAGCTGCTTCCTATCCGGACCCGTCTGGAGTGCGACCAGGTACTCCAGGTGTGCGCCCCCATCCTAGCTAAGCTCTCCCCCGTGCCGGAGGATGGCTGGCTGTCCTTCTGCTACCGCTATATCCGCGCCTGCCTCTACCCCCAGGGCAACTTCGCCCCCGACGCCCAGGAGCATGTGGAGGGGGCCCAGTTCTACCTGGCGGTGCTCCAGGTACTGCTGGACTATGAGCGCCAGGTGCTCCCCTTCGACCCCCTCATGGACTTTCAGTTCCTCACCCCGGAGGAGTACACCCCCTGCGACTGCGGCCGGGAGTACGCCCGGTTTTTGACCTGCTTCCGTAAGGAATACCTCTATGAGCTGATGCGCCTTGGTCTGGAGGTCACCCCCTTCAAGACCCTGGGCCACATCGCCGGGGTCCACTACATCGCCATGACCGTGGCCCGGGGCCTGGACCAGGCCGGGGTGGACATCGACCTGGCCCTCATCTCCGGCGCCGCCGCCGCCCACGACATCGGCAAGTTCGGCTGCCGCCCCGGGGAGCGGGTGCCCCACCTCCACTACTACTACACCGACCAGTGGATGCTGGCCCGCCACCTGGAGAACATCAGCCACATCGCCTCCAACCACTCCACCTGGGACCTGGAGCTGGAGTCCTTGTCGGTGGAGTCCCTGTGTCTCATCTACGCCGACTTCCGCTCCAAGCAGACCCGAGATGCCGACGGCAACGAGATCACCGTCCTCTATCCCCTGGACGAGTCCTTCCAGGTCATCCTCTCCAAGCTGGAGAATGTAGACCCCTCCAAGCGGCGGCGGTATGAGTTTGTCTACGGCAAGCTCCACGATTTTGAGGACTACATGCGCTCCCTGGGGGTGGATGTGGACCTCACCGGCCAGCCCCAGCAGCCCCGTCCCCACAAGGACCCCTCCCTTATGGGCCCCGCCGAGACGGTGGAGGGCCTCACCCTGCTGTCCGTGGGCCACAGCCTGCGCCTGATGCACATGCTCTCCAACGAGCGCAAGTTCGGCAACATCATTGAGGCCGCCCGCTCTACCAAGGACTGGAAGCAGCTGCGGGCCTACCTCAACGTGTTCCAGGAGTACTTCACCTATCTGTCCGTGCGGCAAAAGACCCAGGCTCTGGCCTTCCTCTATGAGCTGCTGGTCCACCGCGAGGGCGATATCCGCCGTCAGGCCGGCTCCCTCATCGGTCTGATCATCGCCCGCTTCCACCTGGTCTACCGCAAGGAGGTCCCTGCGGATGAAGAGAACGACCCCGCCGAGGAGGTCCCCTTCACTCTGTGGGAGCAGTACCTGGACATGCTCATCTACCCCGACCACAAGACCACCCAGCAGCAGCGCAACCACATCGGCTATACCCTGAAGCTGGTGCTGGAGTCCCTGCTGCGCAACGCCCGGCCCGGCGATGTGCCCCGGTTTGTGGGGGCCTTCCTGCGCTACTTCCGCGACCCCCAGGAGAAGGACGCCGATACCGCCTTCACCCTGCTGGACGCGGCCTGGTATCTCCCCTCCAAGTACTATAACGATGAGGTGCGGGGTCTGCTCATCGACTTTGCCGCCTACTGGGCCGGCCAGAATGACGCCCGCCTCACCGTGGCTTCCCTCATGTTCCTGCGGGAGGCCGCCCGCAACCTCTCCCGCAGCAATCCCCAGATGGAGCGCATCGTCTCCATCGCCAACGGGGTCACCCAGAAAAGTCTGGCCGTCACCTTCCTGCAATACCGCATTCTCCAGCGGGCCGGCAAGGACACCTCCGCCCACAAGCGGGCTCTCTATGAGCAGGACATCACCAGCGAAGTGTTCCTGGACAACCTGAAAACCGCCACCCCCTGGGTGGTGAAGGTGGTGGGTGTGGAGCTGCTGCGGGACCAGGTGGAGCACGGGCTCCAGGAGCACATGCTCCACATCTGTACCCACTACTCCAACCTGGTCAAGGTCTCCGAGCGGGTGGTGGTGCGCTGCAACGCCGGCGACGCTCTGGTCCACATCCTGCCCATGCTCCGCCGGGACCAGCGCAACGAGGTGGTGGTGGAGCTGGGCAAGGGCCTGGAGATGGGACAGTACGAAATTTCCAAGTACATCCCCGAGTATCTGGGCCAGGCCGCCCTGTACCTCTACCCCAGCGAGCTGGACGAGCAGGTGCTGTGGCTGAAAAATCTGCTGGGCTCCCCCAACGACTCCGCCGTCTCCGGCGCGCTGAACACCATCGGGGTGCTGCTCCAGCACTACCCTGCCTACCGGGGCCGCTTTGTGGAGTCGGCCCAGCGCTATGAGGGCCGCCGCCAGGAACTGCTTGGTCTGCTGCTCCAGGGTCTGGCCCACTACCGCCCCCCGGTGCGCCAGGAGGCCCTGCTGGTCACCGGCAAGCTGCTGTTTGAGAGCAGCGTCCTCTCCATGGACGAGAAGGCCCATCTGTTCTCCCTGAGCTACCGCAAGCTCCTCTTCCTCATCCAGGAGGCCCCGGTGCAGGACGACGACATGACCTTCTTCTACCGCGCCGCCGCCCTGGCCCACATCAACCGCTTTATTTCCCTCTGGCGGCTGGACCACGGCCCCTTCTCCTTCACCGTACCCAAGAAGGTGGCCTTCTTCCCCGGTACCTTCGACCCCTTCACCCTGTCCCACAAGGGCATCGTCCACGCCATCCGAGACCTGGGCTTTGAGGTCTATCTGGCGGTGGACGAGTTCTCCTGGTCCAAAAAGGCCCAGCCCCACCTCATTCGCCGGCAGATCGTCAACCTGTCGGTGGCGGGGGACTTCCACGTCCACCTCTTCCCCGACGACATCCCGGTGAACATTGCCAACCCCGCCGACCTCAAGCGCCTGCGGAAGCTCTTCCCCGGCCAGGAAGTCTATCTGGTGGTGGGCAGCGACGTGGTGGGCAACGCCTCCTCCTTCCAGGAGCCTCCTCGTCCCTGGTCCATCCACTCCATGAATCTCATCATCTTCCGCCGGGCGGGCCAGCCCCCCCTGCCCAGCACCGAGCAACTGAATCTCAAGGGCGATGTGATCCAGCTTCAGCTGCCCCCCCACCTGGAGGACATCAGCTCCACCCGCATCCGGGAAAACGTGGACCTCAATCGGGATATCTCCAATCTCATCGACCCGGTGATCCAGGACTTTATCTACCAGAACGGCCTGTACCTCCGGGACAGCCAGAACAAGCCGGTGCTGGGGTCGGGCGATCTCACCTTCCAGTGGGTGGACGAGCCCGACGAGCTGATGGTCCAGGAGCTCACCGCCGGACGCCCCGACCGGGACGCCTTGCGGGAGGGGATTCTCCGGGGCCGTGACCGGCTGCTTCTGCTGCGCTCCAGCACCCAGAATCAGCTGCTGGGCTTCCTCAGCTTCCGGTATCTGTCCGCCTCTCAGCTCTTTGGGGCCCTGCGGGATACGGAGCTGGCCAACCGCATCCGCCTGCGCTCGGCGGGCACCACGCTGATCATTACCTCCGCCATGGCCGACACCTCCGATCCCCTCAAGGACTATCTCCAGCTCCTCTTTACCGAGGTACTGGCCAAGGCTCTCACCGACGACTGCATCTACGGCGTCTACCGCCCCTGCGGTGCCATGCCTGACCCGGTGCTGGAGGACACCCTGGCCCGTCAGGGCTTCCTGCGCCGGGAGGGGGACACCCCCATCTGGGAGGTGGACATGAGCGCCCCCACCGTGCTCATCCAGAACCTGGAGACCACCA
>CAJLCG010000086.1 GCA_905205085.1 uncultured Oscillospiraceae bacterium | reverse complement strand
ACTTTTTACGATTCTTCCGCGCTGCCTCGGACTTCTTGCGGCGCTTCACGCTGGGGCTCTCATAATGCTCGCGCTTACGAACCTCGGCCAGCACGCCAGATTTGGCGCAGCTGCGCTTAAAGCGCTTCAGAGCGCTCTCCAGAGACTCGTTTTCTCTTACACGGACTTCCGACATTTATATTTCCCTCCCTCCGGCGCGACAGGTTTTCTGCCACGAAAGGGCCATTTGTATGGCTTTAACAGAACCATTATATTTGACTTTCTGTCAAATGTCAAGTTCTTCTTTGCTCTGCAAATTTGAATTTTTTGTAACGGGACAATGCACCATCAGGCTTGGGGCTTAAAAATCAGGTTAACCAGGCGTCCCTTGACCACGATGGACTTCACCAGCTGCATGCCCTCGGCCATGCGGGCAATCTTCTCGTTGACCAGAGCGGCAGCCACGACCTCCTCGTCGCTGCTGTCGGTGGGCACAATGATGTTGGCACGGACCTTGCCGCCCACCTGCACCGCCATCTGGGTGGTAGCAGTCACGGTCTTGGCCGCGTCGTAGGTGGGCCAGGACTGCAGGCACACCTGGCCGCCGTAGCCCGCCATCTCCCACAGCTCCTCACACATGTGGGGGGCGAAGGGGGACAGCATCAGCAGCAGGGCCTTCATATCGCCCCGGCTGGCGCCGTTGGCGTAGAAGTCATTGACCAGAGCCATCAGAGTGGCGATGGCGGTGTTGAACTTCATGGCCTCAATGTCCTCAGACACCTTCTTGATGGCGCGGTGGACGGCCACCTCGTTGACCTGGGAGTACTCGTCGCCGGTGTGCTCCTGCTCAGTGGCCAGGTTCCACACACGGTCCAGGAAGCGCTTACAACCCTTCACGCCGTTGTCGGACCAGGCGGCAGCCTTCTCAAAGTCGCCGATGAACATGATATAGGTGCGCATGGTATCAGCGCCGTACTGCTCGATGACGTCGTTGGGGTTGACCACGTTGCCGCGGCTCTTGGACATCTTCTCGCCGCCCTCACCCAGGATCATGCCGTGGGAGGTACGCTTCTGATAGGGCTCCTTGGTGGGCACTACGCCGATATCATAGAGGAACTTGTGCCAGAACCGGCTGTACAGCAGGTGCAGGGTGGTGTGCTCCATGCCGCCGTTGTACCAGTCCACAGGGCTCCAGTAGTCCAGAGCCTCCTTGGAGGCCAGGGCCTTGTCGTTGTGGGGGTCCATATACCGCAGGAAGTACCAGCTGGAACCGGCCCACTGGGGCATGGTGTCAGTCTCCCGCTTGGCGGGGCCGCCGCAGCAGGGGCAGGTGGTATTCACCCAGTCGGTCATCTTGGACAGGGGGGACTCGCCGTCGTCGGTGGGCTCGTAGCTCTCCACGTCGGGCAGCAGCAGGGGCAGCTGGTCCTCGCTGATGGGCTGCCAGCCGCACTTCTCACAGTAGACCATGGGGATGGGCTCGCCCCAGTAACGCTGACGGGAGAATACCCAGTCGCGCAGCTTGTAGTTGACCTTGGAGTGGCCGATGCCCTTCTCCTCCAGCCACTTGGTGATGACGGGGATAGCGTCCTTTACGGTCAGGCCGTTGAGGAAGTCGGAGTTGACCAGAATGCCGGTCTCGTCCTTAGCGGTAAAGGCGGCCTTCTGCACGTCCTCGCCGCCGGAGACCACCTCGATGATCTCACAGCCGAACTTCTTGGCAAACTCCCAGTCACGGTCATCGTGGGCAGGCACGGCCATGATGGCGCCGGTGCCATAGGTGGCCAGGACGTAGTCGGAGATGAAGATGGGGATTTCCTTGCCGTTGACGGGGTTGATGCCCTTCACGCCGTCCAGGCACACGCCGGTCTTCTCCTTGTTGAGCTCGGTACGCTCCAGATCGGACTTGGAGGCGGCCAGCTTCTGGTAGGCCTTCACCTCGTCGGCGTTCTTCAGCAGGGGCATCCACTTATCCAGGAACTTGTGCTCGGGAGACAGAACCATATAGGTGGCGCCGAACAGGGTGTCGGGACGGGTGGTGTAGACCACGATGTCGTCGCCGGTGGTAGCTTTAAAGGTAACCTCAGCGCCGGTGGAGCGGCCGATCCAGTTCTTCTGCTGGATCTTGACACGCTCGATGAAGTCCAGATCGTCCAGATCATCGATGAGCCGCTGGGCGTACTCGGTGATCTTCAGCATCCACTGACTCTTCTCCTTGCGGATGACGGGGGCGCCGCAGCGCTCACACACGCCCTCCACCACTTCCTCGTTGGCCAGCACGCACTTACAGGAGGTGCACCAGTTCACGGGCATAGTGGTCTTGTAGGCCAGGCCATGCTTGTAGAGCTGCAGGAAAATCCACTGGGTCCACTTATAGTAGCTGGGGTCGGTGGTGTTGACCTCCCGGTCCCAGTCGAAGGAATAGCCCAGCATCTGCAGCTGCTTGCGGAAATTCAGGATGTTATCGTGGGTCACCTTGGCGGGGTGGATGTGGTTTTTGATGGCGTAGTTCTCGGTGGGCAGACCGAAGGCGTCATAGCCCATGGGGAACAGCACATTGTAACCGTCCATACGGCGCTTACGGGCCACCACATCCATGGCGGTGTAAGGCCGGGCATGGCCCACGTGCAGGCCCTGGCCGGAGGGGTAGGGGAACTCCACCAGAGCATAGAACTTCTTTTTGTCGGTGTCACCGGTGTGGCAGGCGAAGGTCTTCTCTTCCAGCCACTTTTTCTGCCATTTTTGTTCAATGGCCGCGAAATCGTACTTCAAATCAATCACGCTCTCCTGTATTTTTACCGCGCCAGTCGGCACTTATATATTGAGACCGTAACATTATACCCGCAATTTGTCCAGATTGCAAGGGCTTCCGTCCGACCCGGCGTGGGTTTGGCCTCTCAGAGGCCAGATTTAACCTTCTAAATGCAATTTTATAAAAATCTTAATTTTCCCTTCCATGGAATTTATATCCTGTTTGCTATTCTGAACCCAGAAAGGACGGGGTCCATATGACGCAGACCAAAACCGTGTACATCCTCCTCACCCGCTCGGGGACCTGGTTTTCCCGGCTCATTCACCTGGCCACCGATGACCGCTATACCCACGCCTCCATCGGTCTGGACGGGCCCACCGGTCCCTTTTACAGCTTCGCCCGCCTGGACCCCCGCTTTGCCCTGCCTGCCGGGTTGGTCCAGGAGCGTCTGGATGGCCGGCCCATCGGCGGCCGGGCGACACCCTGGTGCCTGTGCGAGCTGGAGGTCTCTGCCGAAGCCTATGAGCACCTGAAACAACAGCTTTCCACCATGTATGCCCGACGGGAGCAGTACCACTACAATCTGCTGGGGGCTCTGAGCTGCTACTTTCACCAGCCCCTGCGCCGGGAACACCATTACTTTTGCTCCCAGTTTGTGGCCAGCCTGCTGGAAGAGAGCGGCGCGGCGGAGCTGGGCAAATGTCCCGGCCTGGTCCGCCCGGTGGACTTCTGCTCCCTGCGCGGCCTGCGCTCTATGCGCCAAGGGGTTTTGACCGCTTCTCCGGCCTAATTCGCCCGTTATCCTCCTTTTCCCTCCTCCGGACTTGACAGAACCAATTCCTAGGCTATAATAGAAGGACACTGTACTTCGCCGCTTTGACGCTGTAAAGCATCAACGCAGCGAAAGAAGGAGGATCAGAAATGGAACATAAACGAACTGCCGGGCAGTTCGCCAGCTCAGCCGGCTTTATCCTGGCCGCCGTGGGTTCCGCGGTGGGCATGGGTAATATCTGGCTATTCCCCTATCGAATTGGACAATACGGCGGCGGCGCTTTCCTGGTGCCCTACTTTATTTTTGTGGCTCTGTTCAGCTATGTGGGCCTGTCGGGCGAGTTTGGCCTGGGCCGTCTCACCGGCACGGGCACCTCGGGCTCCTTTGACTACGTGCTGAAAAAGCGGGGTAAAAAGGGCGGCTCGGTCATCGGCATCCTGCCCCTGCTGGGCGTACTTGGTATCGCCATCGGTTACTCGGTGGTGGTAGGCTGGGTGCTGAAATACGCGGTGGGCTCCCTCACCGGTGCGGTGCTCACCAACGAGCCCCAGGCCTATTTTGACGCCATGGCCGTGGACTTCGGCTCCATCCCCTGGCACCTCATCGCTGTGGTGCTCACCGCTGCGGTACTGCTCATGGGCGTAAAGGACGGCATCGAGAAGATCAGCAAGTTCATGATGCCCGCCTTCTTTATTCTCTTCTTCATCATCGCCATCCGCGTGGCTTTCCTCCCCGGCTCCTGGGAAGGCTACCTCTATCTGCTCACTCCCGACTGGAGCTACCTGGGCAAGTTTGAGACCTGGGTCATGGCCATGGGCCAGGCCTTCTTCTCCCTGTCCATCAACGGCGCAGGTATGCTGATCTACGGCAGCTATATGAAGAAGTCGGAGGACATCATCCACCACTCGGTGATGACCGCTATTCTGGATACCATCGCCGCCCTGCTGGCCGGCTTTGCCATTATCCCGGCGGTGTTCGCCTTCGGCATCTCCCCCAGCTCCGGTCCCCCGCTGATGTTCGTTACCCTGCCTCAGGTGTTCCAGAACATGCCTATGGGCCGGCTGTTTGCGGTGTTCTTCTTTGTGTCTGTCTTCTTCGCGGGCATCACCTCCCTCATCAACATGATGGAGGCCTGCAGCGAGGCCCTCTCCAGCCAGCTGAAGTTCTCCCGCCGCCTGGCGGTATGCGTCATCGCCGTGGTGGTCTTCGGCGTGTCCATCTTCCTGGAGGCCCTGCCCAAGATGGGTGCCTGGCTGGACACCGTGACCATCTATATTGCTCCCTTCGGCGCTCTGCTGTGCGCGGTGTTCATCTACTTCATCCTGGGTATGAAGGACATCAAGGCGGAGCTGAACCTGGGCCGCAAGAAGCCCCTGGGCCGCAGCTTCGACGTCATCGCCTACTTCTATGTGATCGTGGCGGCGGCCGTGCTGGTGCTTGGCATCTACTACGGCGGCATCGGCTGAGCCCGTGCTCTAACGATAAAAAATCCCCCCTGGGACTAGTCCCAGCGGGGATTTTTTTGCTTTTCAATAGGTTTAGGCGTTCTTCTGATACAGAGCCACCAGAGCACTGGCACCGATGCGGTCCGCTCCGGCATCCAGCATAGCCTGGGCCTGCTCGAAGGTACGGATCCCTCCCGCGGCTTTGATGCGCATGTCGGGGCTGATGTGCTCCCGGAACAGCTTCACATCCTCCACGGTAGCTCCGCCCTGAGCAAAGCCGGTGGAAGTCTTGATAAAGTCGGCCCCGGACATGGAAACAATCCGGCAGGCGGCGATCTTCTCCTCCTGGGTCAGCTGGCAGGCCTCCACAATGACCTTCAAAATGCGGCCCTTGCAGGATGCCTTCACCGCTTTAATCTCCTCCAGCACGCCCTCCCAGTCGCCGGACTTGGCCAAACCAATGTCCATGACCATGTCGATCTCGTCGGCGCCGTTGCGGATGGCATCCTCGGTCTCAAACACCTTTACCTCGGGGGTAGAGTAGCCGTTGGGGAAGCCGATAACGGTGCAGATTTTCAGGCGGTTGCCCACGTAGTCCGCCGCCCGCTTCACATACCGGGGCGGGATACACACCGAGGCGGTCTGACAGGCCAAGCCCTGATCGCAGATGGTCTTCACCTGCTCCCAGGTGGCGTCTTGCGCAAGCAGGGTATGGTCTACCCGGCTGAGAATTTCTTTCCGATCCATAAGTCGTTTCCTCCTTACACAGAAGTGGGACCAGGTCCCACACAGAAGCGCTGATGCAGGTTTATTCTACTCCCGCCGCCCCCGTCTGTCCAGCCCAAAAACTGACAAAAAGCGGGCCGGAGAAGCTCTCCGGCCCGCACGGCCGGTCTCTTCCACCCTGAAAGGATAGCCGAAACCAGCAAAAATTATTCCTTGTTTTTCCAGTTTATTTACGCCTGCACCTTGGCCAGCAGGGCATCGGTGCGGTCGGTGCGCTCCCAGGGCAGATCCAGGTCGCTGCGGCCGAAGTGGCCATAAGCGGCGGTCTGGCGGTAGATGGGACGGCGCAGGTCCAGATCCCGGATGATGGCGGCGGGACGCAGGTCAAAGACCTGCTGCACCGCATCGGACAGGTCCTCGTCGGAGACCCGGCCGGTGCCGAAGGTATCCACCCGCACGGAGACAGGCTGAGCCACACCGATGGCGTAGGCCAGCTGCACCTGGCAGCGGGAGGCCAGACCGGCGGCCACCACGTTCTTGGCCACCCAGCGGGCGGCGTAGGCAGCGGAGCGGTCCACCTTGGTGGGGTCCTTGCCGGAGAAGGCGCCGCCGCCGTGGGGGGCGGAGCCGCCGTAGGTGTCCACAATGATTTTCCGCCCGGTGAGACCGGAGTCGCCCTGAGGACCGCCCACCACGAAGCGGCCGGTGGGGTTGACGTAGATCTTGGTGTCGTTGTCCATGAGGCTGGCGGGGATGATGGGCCGGATGACCAGGTCGATCATATCCTGACGGATCTGGCTCAGCTCCACCTCGGGGCTGTGCTGGGTGGAGACGACCACCGCGTCCACACGCAGAGGCTTGTCGTTCTCGTCGTACTCCACAGTGACCTGAGTCTTGCCATCGGGCCGCAGGTAGTCCACCTTGCCCTCCTTGCGCACCTGGGTCAGGCGCATGGCCAGCTTCTGGGCCAGGGTGATGGGCAGAGGCATAAGCTCCTCGGTCTCATCGCAGGCGTAGCCGAACATCATACCCTGGTCGCCGGCGCCGTTGTCCAGGCCGTCGTCCTGCTCGCCCTCCTTGGCCTCCAGGCACTTGTCCACGCCCATGGCGATGTCGGGGGACTGCTCATCAATGGAGGTGAGCACCGCGCAGGTGTCGCAGTCAAAGCCGAACTTGGCCCGGTCATAGCCGATGTCCCGCACCACGTCCCGGGCGATCTTGGGGATGTCCACATAGCAGCTGGTGGTAATCTCGCCCATCACATGGACCAGACCGGTGGTCACCGTGGTCTCGCAGGCCACACGAGCCTGAGGATCCTGAGCAAGCATCGCGTCCAGCACCGCGTCGGAGATCTGGTCGCAGATCTTATCGGGATGCCCCTCGGTTACCGATTCAGAGGTAAACAGTTTCTTTGCCATAATCTTTTTCCTTTCTTTTTCTGGGGGGTGAAAAAAACGCTCCGCATTGGCGGAGCGTTTCATCGTGTAAGCACCCTCATCTTTCGATACACTGCCGCCGGATTTAGCACCTTGCGTCTTACGCAGGTTGCCGGGTTTCATAGGGCCGTTCCCTCCACCGCTCTTGATAAGGTTTTCAGTTGTACAGATGGATTATATCAGCTTTTCCGCCTTTGTCAATAGGTTTTATGCCTCCCAACCCGCCAGATAGTCCTTCTGCTCCTGGGTCAAGGTATCAATGGAGAGGCCCATGGCGGCCAGCTTCACCCGGCCGATCTGGTCGTCGATCTCGTCGGGCACCTGATATACCTTTTTCTCCAGGCCGTCCCGGTGCTTAGCCAGCCACTCCAGAGAGAGGGCCTGGACCGCAAAGGACATGTCCATAATTTCAGCGGGGTGGCCGTTGCCCGCGGCCAGGTTCACCAGCCGGCCCTGAGCCAGCACGTTGAGGATGCGGCCGTCCTTCAGGCGGAAGCCCTCAATGCCCTCCCGGCGGGGGAAGCGCTCCACCGCCTCAGCGGCCAGGGCGGCCACGTCCACCTCACAGTCAAAGTGGCCGGAATTACACAGGATGGCGTTGTGCTTCATAACGGCAAAGTGCCGGTCCACGATCACGTCCTTGCAGCCGGTGGCGGTGACGAACAGGTCGCCCACCTTGGCCGCCTCGTCCATGGGCATGACCTGGAAGTTCTCCATGGTGGCCTCCAGCGCCTTGAAGGGGTCCACCTCGCAGACGATGACGTGGGCGCCCATGCCTTTGGCCCGCATGGCGATGCCCTTGCCGCACCAGCCATAGCCGGCTACCACCACCGTCTTGCCCGCCACCATCAGGTTGGTGGTGTGCATGATGGCGTCCCAGGTGGACTGGCCGGTGCCGTACTTGTTGTCGTAGTAGTGCTTGGCCTTGGCGTCGTTCACCGCCATCATGGGGCAGGGCAGGATGCCCGCCTTCTCCCGGGCAATAAGGCGGTGGATGCCAGTGGTGGTCTCCTCACAGCCGCCGATGAGCCGCTCACCCAAATCGGCGCAGCGCCCGCCCAGCAGAGAGATGAGGTCGCCGCCGTCGTCCACAATCAGGTGGGGACGGCACTTCAGGGTCTCCACCAGCAGGTCCTCATACTCCTGGGGAGTAACGCCGTGGACGCCGTAGGTGTCCACACCCAGGTGGGCCATGGCGGCGGCCACATCGTCCTGCGTGGACAGGGGGTTACAGCCGGTGAGGTGCACGTCAGCTCCGCCCTCCCGCAGGACCAGGCCCAGATTCGCAGTCTTAGCCTCCAGATGGACGGAGACGGCGATGGTCAGCCCGGCAAAGGGCTTTTCTTTGCGGAACCGCTCCTCAATGCCGCTGAGGGCAGGCATAAAGTCCCGCACCCACTGGATCTTCTGCAGGCCCGAGGGGGCCAGGGACATGTCTTTTACAATACTCATAGCTTCCTCGCTCTTTTCTATAAATTCAAAAACGGCCAAAGCCGCCCACATTCTTATTTATTCTATCATATTCCCCTTTTCAGGGAAAGCATAAGTTTTTCTTCCCCACATTCCCGGGAAAATGTTTACACTTTCGTCATGGACTTTTCTATGGAAAACGGGTACAATGCTCTCTGGACATTTCTGCCGCCTGTGCGGCAATTATATTACAGATAAGGAGGGCTGTCCATGAAGGCCATCTCACGCTGGCTGGACCGCTTCTGTTACAAACATCCCCGCTTTGGCATTCCCAACCTGATGAAGTTCATTGTCATCGGCAATGTGCTTGTCTATTTTATGGACATGTTCTCCAACGGCTATGCCACCCTAATGTTCCTCTTCCACCCGGACCTGATCTTCCAGGGACAGGTATGGCGGATCATCACCTTCCTGTTTGTGCCGGTGAGCGGTTACAGCTCCAGTAATATGTTCTCCATTTTGTGGTTTGCCATGACCACTCTGTTCTATTACTACATTGGCAACGCTCTGGAACGGCAGTGGGGCTCCACCCGGTTCACCGTATTTTATTTTCTGGGAGCCATCCTCAACCTTATCATCGGCTTTGCCTTCCAAACCAGCGTCACCATGTACTATGTGAACATGTCCATGTTCTTCGCCTTCGCCACTCTGTACCCGGAGATGCAGGTGCTGCTCTACGGCATTCTGCCTCTGAAAGTGAAGTGGCTGGCCTGGCTGGACGCAGCCCTGTTCCTGTATGATATCATCCGTTACCTGATGCTGGGGGCCTGGGGTTACGCTCTCATTCCTGTGGTGGCCATTCTGAACTACTTCATCTTCTTCTGGGATGATCTGATGAGCATCGTGCGTCGCAAGACCGGCCGCATGGCCTATCAGGCCCGGCCCCAGACCATCAACTTTAAGAAGGCCCAGAAAGAGGTCCAGCAGCGGAAGGGATATCTCCACAAATGCGCCGTGTGCGGCATCACCGATGCGGACGACCCCAACATGGAGTTCCGCTACTGCTCCAAGTGCAACGGCTACTACTGCTACTGCATGAAACACATCAACGATCACGTACACGTACAATAAAAAAGGAAAGCCGGCCGCCA
>CAJLCG010000085.1 GCA_905205085.1 uncultured Oscillospiraceae bacterium | reverse complement strand
GAGCCAATCTGGGTAGCCAGGCGGATACGCTGGCTCTCGCCGCCGGACAGAGAGGCAGCGGAGCGGGACAGGGTGAGGTACTGAAGGCCCACCGAGCACAAAAAGCCCAGGCGGTTTTTGATCTCCTTCAAAATCTGGGCGGCGATCATCTGCTGGGTCTCGGTGAGCTCCAGATGCTCCATAAAGTCCAGGGCTTCAGTGACCGACTTGTGGCAGAAGGTGTCGATGTCCATGCCGCCCACCGTCACCGCCAGGGACTCCCGACGCAGACGGCGGCCGTGGCAGGTGGGACAGGGGCTCTGGCTCATGCAGTCCTCCAGCTCCTTGCGCACCGCGTCGGACTGGGTCTCCTTGTACCGCCGCTCCAGGTTGTTGCAGATGCCCTCAAAGGCCTGGTGGAGGGTACCCTTCCCCCGGGGTTGGTCGTAGTGGAGGGTCAGCTCCTCCCCCTTGGTGCCGTAGAGGATCACGTCCAGCACTTCCTTGGACAGGTCTTTGACCGGAGTGTCCAGCTTGAAGCGGTACTTCTTGGCCAGGGCGTCAAAGTACATGCGGGAGATGCCGTCGGACTTAATGTTGTTCCAGCCGGAGGCGGTGATGGCCCCCTCCAGGATGGACAGGTTTTTATTGGGGATGATGAGGTCGGGATCCACCTTCAGCTGGCTGCCCAGACCGGTACAGGTGGGGCAGGCGCCAAAGGGGTTATTGAAGGAGAACATCCGGGGAGTGAGCTCCTCGATGGACACGCCGCAGTCCTCACAGGCGTAGTTCTGGGAGAAGAGGATGTCCCGGTCCTCCCCCACCACATTGATGACCACCAGGCCTCCCGCCAGGTTGGAGGCCACCTCCACGCTGTCGGTGAGGCGGCGGGCGATGTCCTCCCGGATAACCAGACGGTCCACCACGATCTCAATGTTGTGCTTCTTGTTCTTCTCCAGCTTAATTTCCTCGCCCAAATCGTAGGCGATACCATCCACCCGGCAGCGCACATAGCCGGAGCGGCGGGCGTCCTCGAAGATCTTGGCGTGCTCGCCCTTCTTGCCCCGGATCACCGGAGCCATCACCTGGATGCGGGTAGCCTCAGGCAGAGCCAGGACCTGGTCGATGATCTGGTCGATGGTCTGCTGCTTGATCTCCTTGCCGCAGATGGGACAGTGGGGGGTGCCCACCCGGGCCCACAGCAGACGCAGGTAGTCGTAGATCTCGGTGACCGTACCCACGGTGGAGCGTGGGTTCTTGGAGGTGGTCTTCTGGTCGATGGAGATGGCGGGGCTGAGGCCGTCGATATAGTCCACATCGGGCTTTTCCATCTGGCCCAGGAACATGCGGGCATAGGAGCTCAGGGACTCCACATACCGGCGCTGGCCCTCGGCGTAGATGGTGTCAAAGGCCAGGGACGACTTACCCGACCCGGACAGGCCGGTGAGCACCACCAGCTTGTCCCGGGGGATGGTCAGGTCGATATTTTTCAGGTTGTTCTCCCGGGCCCCTTTGATATCAATAAAATTCTGCATAGCGTTGTTCCTCTATCTTGATCTCTCCCCAGGTGGGGGAAGTTGGTTACTCTCGCAGCAGCACCACCGCCGCCAGGATGCTTACCACACCCAGGGCGGTGGAGACGTCCATGGTCTCATGAAACACCAGCACCCCAACCAGGGCAGCCACCACCGGCTCCACGGAGGCCAGGATGGCGGCTTTGCCGCTGTCGATGCGGGCCAGCCCCGCGGTGTACAGCAGGTAGGGCAGCACAGTGGACACCACCACCAGGGCGGCGGCAGCCCCCAGCAGTTTGGGCTGGGCGGTGAGCACGGCCAGCTCTCCTGGGCGCAGGAACACCAGGGCGGCCAAGCCGGCAAAGACGAAGGTGTACAGGGTGACGGTGTATGGTCCGTAGTGTTTTAGGGCAAAGCGGCCGAAGATGGAGTACAGGGCGTAGAAAAATCCGGCCCCCAGCCCCAGCAGCAGTCCCTGTCCCGTTAGGCTGGCCCCGCCGCTCCAGATGCCCGCCACGCAGGCACAGCCAAAGAAGGTGAGGCCCAGGGCGAGAAGCTTGCGCTTTGTGATCTTATCCCGCCACAGCAGGGCGGACAACAATACCACAAAGGCGGGGGAGGTGTAGAGCAAAATGGCGGCCACCGCCAGGGAGCACTGCTCCTGACAGCTGAAATAGCACCAGGTGAAGAATACTACGCTCACCACGCCGGTGCCGAAAAACCATCCCAGGTGCTTCACCTGCACCCGAAAGGCCTCCCGCTTCCACACCGCCAGCACCAGGGCCAGCACCACAAGGCCG
Source organism: uncultured Oscillospiraceae bacterium (assembly GCA_905205085.1). Taxonomy (GTDB): domain Bacteria; phylum Bacillota; class Clostridia; order Oscillospirales; family Oscillospiraceae; genus Lawsonibacter. The sequence continues at coordinate 7,459 of CAJLCG010000085.1, read as the reverse complement.
CCCAGATTGCGCACCAGCACGATGCTCTCCGGTCCCAGCCCGGCCCCCAGCAGAGCCCGGTTGAAGAGGCCAATAAGCCCCCACAGGCTGGCGCCCGCCAGTACCAGGCCGGCGCCGCCCCGCCGCTGTGTCTCTTCCTTCACTCCACTTGCCTCCCTGCAATCCACCTGCTGTCTGTATATTGGGTGGTTAGGTCCACACACTGTTTAGACACATATTATAGAAGCCCAGACACGCAATTGCCAACACGGCCCACTCAATATGCTCCATCCCAATATAAAAGTCCGACGGTTCCGCGTCCTCCCGATTCCGAACCAATCCCAGCAGGGACAAGCGGAAAAAGAATCCAGGAAAACAGATCTGGAAGATGTTCAGCGCCGCAAACAGGGTGACCACCAGGTACAGCAGCACACTGCCCCGGTGGGTGAGCTCCGGCGCCAGTACCACCCGGGCCAGAACCGCCGGGGACGGCGCATGGTACTCCTGCTGGCTGATCTCTCCGCCGCTGCCGTTCAGGATGGTCCCGCCGCTGGTGACCATGTAGATGTCCAGGCTCATCACGGGCTCGCCGCTCTCCTGATACAGGCTGACATAGGAATTGGGCACGTAGCCGCCTCGGAAGAGCAGTACATCCCCCTGGGAAATCTCAATGCCCACGGCGTTCTCCTGCTGGGCCGGGGCGGCGGAGGGGTCCCGGGTCACCTGATAGGGGCCGTAGGAGTAGTCTCCCCACTGATAGGCCACTTCACCCGTGGGAGAGACGGTAAATTGAGCCTTCTCCCCGTCCAGTTTGCCCTCGTAGATCTGGGTCTCCCCCTCCCTGCGGGCATAGAGGAACCCTTCCTGATACTCCAAGCCGGGACGCACAGCGGCAATGATGTTGGCCACCAAAAACCACAGAATCTCCGCCGCCATAATCACCAGCAGTACTTGCCGGTAGCGGGACAATTCTTTCCAGTTTGCTCTCAGCGCGGTCATGAAACACCCTCCTTTTGCAATTCAGGGTCACCGGGTTCTGCTAAACTGATTGTTCCGTGGGCGGCAGGTCGGTCACTCTACCGTCACATCGGCGATGGTCCCGCCCACTAAGTTGATCAGGTCAGCGGGATTGAGCTGCACCTGATAGCCGATCTTTCCGGCGGACACCATGATGGTGTCGATGATCTCCGCCGTCTCGTGGAACACGGTGGGATACTGCTTCTTCATGCCCACCGGGGAGCAGCCCCCGTGGACGTAGCCGGTGAGGGGCAGCAACTCCTTCTGATGGAGCATGGCGATGGACTTCTCCCCCACTGCCTTGGCCGCCTTTTTCAGGTCCAGAGTGTCCTCCACGGGGATGTCAAACACGTAGATGGCCTTGGAGGCCCCCCGGGCCACCAGGGTCTTGAACACGCACTCCGGGTCCTGGCCCAGGGAGCGGGCCACACTTGCCCCGTCCACCGCCACGCCCTCCTCGTGGGGATAGGTGTGGGGGGTGAAGGGGATGCCCTTCTGCTCCAAAATGCGCATGACGTTGGTCTTTTCTTCTTTCTGCTTTGCCATGGGTCTCATTCCTTATTACCTTGATATGGTTAAGCTCACTGCCCCCGCAGCTCGATGATCTGATCTCGAAGGGTAGCGGCCAATTCGAACTCCAGCATTTTCGCCGCCGCCCCACGGGCGTAGCCCGCGGGGACCCCATTTATTTTTTATCCTCGGCGGAAATAAATTCCGCCTGCGGCAAGATTTTGGCTTTGCCAAAATGCTTGTACGCCTCTCCGAGGCGCCCGCGCTGTGCGCGGGGAGAAAGAGGCGGCACTCACTGCCCACGCAGTTCGATGATCTGATCCCGCAGCGTGGCGGCCAATTCGAACTCCAGCATTTTCGCCGCCTCTTTCATGGTCTTCTCCAGGCGGGCGATCTCGGCGGCCTTCTCCTGCTTGCTCATGGCCTTCACCCGGCCCTGGCGGGTCTGGGAGGGCTCATCCGCCGGGGCGGAGATCTCCAGCAGGTCCCGCACCGACTTGATAACCGTCTTGGGCACGATGCCGTGCTCCTTGTTGTAGGCGTCCTGCTTCTGGCGGCGGCGCTCGGTCTCGTCCATGGCCCGGCGCATGGAGGGGGTGATGGTGTCGGCGTACATGACCACCATGCCCTCGGCGTTTCGGGCGGCCCGGCCGATGGTCTGGATGAGGGAGGTCTCGCTGCGCAGGAAGCCCTCCTTGTCCGCGTCCAGAATGGCCACCAGGGATACCTCGGGCAGGTCCAGGCCCTCACGCAGCAGGTTGATGCCCACCAGCACATCGAAGGTGCCCAGGCGGAGATCCCGGATAATCTCCATGCGCTCCATGGTGTCCACGTCGTGGTGCATGTAGCGCACTTTGATGCCGGTATTCTGCAAATAGTCGGTGAGGTCCTCCGCCATCTTCTTGGTAAGGGTGGTGACCAGCACCCGCTCTTTCCGGGCGGTGCGGGCATTGATCTCCCCGATGAGGTCGTCGATCTGGCCCTCCACCGGCCGTACCTCGATCTTGGGATCCAGCAGACCAGTGGGCCGGATGACCTGCTCCACGATCTGGCCCGACCGGGTGCGCTCGTACTCGCCGGGGGTGGCGGAGACGTAGATCACCTGGTTGAGCCGCTTCTCAAACTCCTCAAATTTCAGCGGCCGGTTGTCGTAGGCGCAGGGCAGGCGGAAGCCGTAGTCCACCAGGGTGTTTTTCCGGGCCCGGTCGCCGTTGTACATGGCCCGCACCTGGGGCAGGGTGACGTGGCTCTCGTCGATGAACAAAACGAAATCCTTGGGGAAATAGTCCAGCAGAGTATGGGGCGGGGAGCCCACCGGGCGGCCCTCGATGACCCGGGAGTAGTTCTCAATGCCGGAGCAGTAGCCCAGCTCCTGCATCATCTCCACGTCGTACATGGTGCGCTGCTTGATGCGCTGGGCCTCAATGAGCTTGCCCTCCTTTTCAAAGTAGGCCACCCGCTCCTCCAGCTCCTTATAGATCTCCTGGACGGCGGCATCCATCTTCTCCTTGGGGGTAACGTAGTGGGTGGCAGGCCAGATGGGAATATGGCTGAGCTTGCGGATGGGGGAGCCGGTGACCACGTTGATTTCCGAGATGCGGTCAATTTCATCCCCGAAGAACTCCACCCGGATGGCGGTGTCCTTCCAATAGGCGGGCCACACCTCCACCGTGTCTCCCCGAACCCGGAACATGTTGCGCTCAAAGGCGATGTCGTTGCGCTCGTAGCGGATGGCCACCAACCGCTTTAAAAACTCGTCCCGCTCCAGGACATCGCCCACCCGGAGGGAGACCATCATCTTGGCAAAGTCCTCCGGCTCGCCCAGGCCGTAGATGCAGGATACGGAGGAGACCACGATCACATCCCGCCGCTCCAGCAGGGAGGCGGTGGCACTGAGCCGCAGGCGGTCGATCTCCTCATTGATGGCCGAGTCCTTCTCGATAAAGGTGTCGGTGTGGGGGATATAGGCCTCGGGCTGGTAGTAGTCGTAGTAGGAGACGAAGTATTCCACCGCGTTGTTGGGGAAAAACTCCTTGAACTCGGCGCACAGCTGGGCGGCCAGAGTCTTGTTGTGGGCCAGCACCAAGGTGGGCCGCTGGACCTGCTCAATGATTTTGGCCATGGTGAAGGTTTTTCCTGAGCCAGTGACGCCCAGCAGGGTCTGCTCGTCCAGGCCCATCTCGATGCCCTGGGACAGGGCCTCGATGGCCTGAGGCTGGTCACCCGACGGGGTGTACTCAGAAACCACTTCAAATTTCGGCATGTCGTCCCCTCCTCTGCCCGTTGTCTCGTCCTATCATTATATCAGAACTAATGTTCTACGGCAACCAAAACTTGCGCCTCTCCCCTAGTTTGTTGGGAGAGGCGCAGATCTTATACAAATTTTAGTCCCCGCAGCTTGCGGCTCTCGCCCATGGACACCATGTCCCCGTCTACAAAGACCAGGTGGTCCACTAGCTCGATACCGATGGGGGCCAGGATGGCCCGCAGGGTGTCGGTGGTCAGCCAATCCGCCTGAGAGGGGATGGCCAAGTTGCTCACGTGGTTGTGGGCCACGTAAATCCGGGCGGCCCGCAGGCCCATGGCTTCCTCGGCAATGCGCCGGGCGTTCATCTCAGCCATCTGGATGCTGCCCTCGGCCACCTTCCGCACACCCAGCACCTGGCGCTTACCGTCCAGGCACAGGACGTACACCATCTCGTTGCGGGCCCCGAAGAAGTAGGGCTCCAGCCAGGGGTAGGCGTCATCGGCACTGTTGACGATGTCATTAAGCCGGGTGCGGCTGGCCTGGTAGCGCCCCAGCAGGGCGGGCAGCATCCGCAGCAGCACCGCGGTGTGCTCCCCTACGCCGCTTACCTTGCGCAGTTCCTCCACCGAGGCGTCCAGCACGCCGGACAGGGAGCCAAAGCGCTCGATGAGCTCGTGGGCCAAACCGTTTACGTCCCCCTGGGGGACCGCATAAAACAGCAGCAGCTCCAGCACCCGGTGGTCGGGCCAGCCCTCGATGCCCCGGGCCAGAAATTCCGCTTTCATCCGCTGGCGGTGACCGGTATGACTGGCCATGGGGGATCGCTCCTTTCTCTGTCTCTGAATGGGAAAACGCTTACTTTCTGGCGCCGTACTCGGCCAGATAGGCTTCCATCTTAGCCTTCATCTCGTCGTCGATGTAGACCTTGCCGTCCACGGGGTTGTTGTGGAGGAAGTCAATGACCTCCCGCACGGTGACAATGGGGAATACCTGGATGCCGTAGTCCTCCCGCAGCTCGTCCAGGGTGGAGCAGTCCCGGGTGCCCCGCTCCATGCGGTCCACGGAGACAAACAGGGCCTTCATGTTTACATTGGCCACGTGCTTGAACAGTTCAATGGACTCCCGCACGGCGGTACCGGCGGTGACCACGTCCTCGATGATGGCCACGTTGTCTCCGTCCTGAGGCTTGTAGCCCACCATGGAGCCGCCCTCACCGTGGTCCTTGGCCTCCTTGCGGTTGAAGCAGTAGGGCAGGTCCCGCTCATAGTTGCGGTACAGGGAGGCGGCGGCGGACACCGCCAGAGGGATGCCCTTGTAGGCGGGGCCAAACAGGCAGGTGATGCCCTCAGGCATGTGCTCCTGGATGCAGGCGGCATAGTAGTCGCCCAGCTTGGCGGCCTGAGCGCCGGTCTTGTAGTTGCCGGTGTTGACAAAGTAGGGGGTCTTGCGGCCGGACTTGGTGGTAAAGTCTCCGAAGGTCAGCACGCCGGAGCGCACCATAAAGGTAATAAATTCTTCCCGATAGGTCATCGTTGTTCCCTCACAGTCTTTTTCTATTTGACAGGGCAAACTGCCCCATAAGAAATCATTGTATTATACCACTTTCTCCCCCGGCAGACAAGGAATTCTCCCGCTTTTTTCCCATGCTTCTCCCCGGGTTCTCTCCCTTTACGGACCCGCCCCTTCCTGTTATAATAAGAATGATATATTTTGTCCCCTTGGGGAGAAAGGAACCGCGGTATGTCGAAAACCATGAACCGCATCTATTGTACCTTTTCCAAAGCCGTGGGCTTTCTTCCGCCGGTGCCCCGGAACCTGCTGATCTCCTTGCTGTTTTTGTGCATCGCCTATGTGGTCAGCAGCATCCTGCTGGGCCACACCGGCGCGGAAAACAACTCCGCTCTGGTCTTTGTGCTGGCGGTGGTGTGCATCTCCTCCCTGACGGACGGCTACGCATACGGCATCGCGGCCTCCCTGGTGGGCGGATTCTGCATCAACTACTACTTTATGTTCCCCTACCGGGTCTTTTCCCTGAGCTACGCAGGCTATCCGGTGGCCATGGTAAGCATGGTGGCCATCTCCTCGGTTGTGTGCGCCCTCACCTCCCGGGTCAAGCTCCAGGCCATTGAGGCCATCAAGCGGGAACAGAACACCAAGGCCCTCTATGAGCTCAACGCCCGCCTCAACGAGGAGAAAAACGCCATCCAGCTGGAGGCCGACCGGGAGGCCATCCGGGGCAACATCCTGCGGGCGGTGTCCCATGACCTGCGCACCCCCCTCACCGCCATCTCCGGCGCCGCCACGGTACTTCTCTCCGCCGATGAGGTCAAAAACTCGGAGAAAAATCTCTCCCTGGTCCAGGACATCAAAAGCGACGCCGACTCCCTCATCGCCATGGTGGAAAACCTGCTGTCCATTACGAAAATCCGAGACGGCGTCATGCCTCTCAACAAGCAGGAGGAGATGCTGGAGGAGGTGGCGGGCGACGCCCTGCTCACCATCCGCCGCCGCTTCCCCGCCTACCGCATCTCCCTGGAGCTGTCGGAGGATATTCTCTATCTCCCCATGGAACCCATGCTCATCAAGCAGGTGATGGTCAACCTGCTGGAAAATGCCATCCGCCACTCCGGGGACCACGACCACATCCGCCTGCACCTGTTCCGCCAGGACGACTGGGCGGTGGTGGAAGTGCGGGACCGGGGCAAGGGCATCTCCCCGGAGGTGCGCCAGGCGGTACAGTCGGGCCGGCCTCTGTCCGCCCGATTGTCCGACGACTCGTCCCGCGGGATGGGCATCGGCCTTTCCGTGTGTCAAAGCATCATCAAAGCCCACAACGGCTTCTTTGCCGCCGGCAACGACCCGGAGGGCGGAGCGGTCTTCCGTTTCGGCCTGCCAATGGAGGAAACCAACGATGAATGAAAAACGTGTGATCCTCGTCATCGAGGATGAAAAGACCATCAGCAACTTTATCTGCCGCGCTCTCACCGCCAACGACTACAAGGCCATCCCCGCCTTCAGCGGCAAGGAGGGCCTGTCCCTGTTCTTCTCCCACGGCCCCGACCTCATCCTGCTGGACTTAGGTCTGCCTGACATGGACGGAATGGAGATCCTCAGTCAAGTCAGCGGCCTGCCCCAGGAGACCCCGGTGATCATCATCTCCGCCCGGGACCGAGAGTCGGAGAAGGTGAAAGCCCTGGACATGGGGGCGGACGACTACATCGTAAAACCCTTCGGCGTCTCCGAGCTGCTGGCCCGCATCCGCACCACCCTGCGCCGCAGCGACCGTCTGAAGCTGTCCCAGGGCTCCCAGAAGGACGTGTACCACATCAAGGACCTGACGGTGGACATCGCCAAGCACCAGGTGCTGCTGGACGGGGAGGAGATCCACTTCACCCAGAACGAGTTCAAAATCCTGGAGCTTTTGTGCATCCACGCGGGCAAGGTCCTCACCTATGACTTTATTCTGGAGCACGTCTGGGGCCCCTACGGCGGCACCAGCAACCAGATTCTCCGGGTGAACATGGCCAACATCCGCCGCAAACTCAAGGAGAATCCCTCCGACCCCAAATATGTGCTTACCGAGCTGGGCATTGGCTACCGGATGCTGGAAGATTAAGTCTCTTATCCATTGCTTTGGGCCCCGGCGCAGAAGATGCGCCGGGGCCCTTTACAACATTTTAACAGCAGAATTTCTTTCATTAACGC
>CAJLCG010000084.1 GCA_905205085.1 uncultured Oscillospiraceae bacterium | reverse complement strand
CGCCGGTTTTGAGCACCGGCGGTACAGGGCTTCTTTATGTTCCATCTCGTAACTTCTGCCATGCCTCTTCCACCGGGGCATAGGGCTTGTCTTCTTTCACTACTCCTCCAATGAGGCTGCCATCATCCTCTTTCACATACCCCATCCATATCACCTGGGTGCGGGTACGGCCACTGCCATCCCTCACACGCAATCCCAGCTGGATGATATCTCCCTTGTTCAAGCTCAAACCGCTCAGATCCACCTCGGTGCTCCAGAACGAGGCCAAGTAGAACTCATCACTGTGTTCCACGCTCCAACTTTGGATGCCCTCTACCCAGTGATCTAACTGGTCATTGACAAAGACCCCCAACCAAGCGCGCACATGTGCATCCTCGGGTGTAACCATCCGATTCGTATTGTAGAATGTTACATTGTACTCCAAAGGTACTACGGTTCCCGCAGGAAAATGATCCCCATCCAGCTTCTCTTCTTTATAGGAGGTATCCAATTCTTTGACCACAGGCTGCAGGGAGTAGTCCTGGGCCATCTGGATGGCTTGCCCGATGGTCTGGGTTCGGTTCTCCCCGTCCATCTGGAAGGTGAGAGAAAAGTCAATGGTGTCGCTGAGGGGACAGGTAATTTGAGCGGCAAAGGTATCTCCCCCCTGGTCCTCCGCCTGGACAGAGACGGTCTCCCCTGCGCTGCGGGCGGCCAAAATCACCGGAGTGTCCGCTGTGCGCTGGCGCAACTGGACGGCCAGATCAAAGGTAACGGCATTCTCTGCCAGGTCCACCTGCACCACCGAGTAGTCAAAAAACTCCACCAGACTGGTGACCTGCTCCAGAGCCGCGTTTACCTGCTCCTCTACCGTGTCGCCCACGGTATTTTGGATGTTGGCCATCTGCCCATCCATCCGAGAAACGGTCTGGTCCAGCTGATGTCCCCACCAGGCTGCCCCCAGAGCCACAACCAGCACCACCGCCGCCGCCAGAATCCAGGGCCACTTTCTCTGCCGCCGCCAGCCCTTGGGACGGGGCAGGGACTCCAGATACTTCTTTGCAATGGTTTCGGCCATCTCCAGTTGCTCCTGGGTCAGCTCCCGGCTGGGCGCGGTCTCTTCCTCCAGCTCCAGCAGCTGGGCCAGGGTGATGCCAAAGGCCCGGCTGAGGGCCACACAGTTATTTACATCGGGCAGAGCACTGTCGCTCTCCCACTTACTCACTGCCTGGCGGGACACTCCCACCAGCTCCCCCAGGGCCTCCTGGGACAGCCCCCGCTCCCGGCGCAGGGCCGCAATCCGCGTTCCTAATGTCATGCTCTTGTCCCTCCTCTCTGGTTTGAAGGTAGCAAAAAGGAAGGGAATCGGCAACCAAATCTCCCTTCCTTTTTGTCAACCAAAGCTTACATCGCCGGTTTTTCTAACAAATTGTCTGCTTACACCTTGGTCATGTGGGCGGAGGCAGACTTGAGCATCAGCCGCTTGGTGCCCACATTGTCAAAGGCGATCTCAACCAGGGCGTCGCCCCCCATCTTCTGGATAGACAGGATCATGCCCTGGCCAAAGGCCTTGTGGCGCACCATGTCCCCCTTGTGGAAGGCGGTCAGGTCGGCCTTCGGGGCGGCCGGAGCGGAGGCGCTCATGGCCCGGGAGAAGCCGCCGTAGTCCCGGCGCTGGGCCGAGCGGGGCTCCGGCCGCTGGTCGTAGGGACTGCGCTCCTCTCTGGCATAGCCGCCGTAGCCCGAGGTGCGGGAGGGAATGCCACCCCAGCTGTCTCCCCGGTCCAGGAAGTTCCGGCCGGAGCGCTCCAGGTGCTCCGGGGGAATCTCCTCCAGGAAGCGGGAGGGCCGGTTGGCGCTGGTGCGTCCAAAGAGCATACGCTGGCCTGCACAGGTGAGGTACAGCTTCTCCTTGGCCCGGGTCATGGCCACGTAGCACAGCCGCCGCTCCTCCTCCATCTCGTCCGGCTCTCCGATGGCCCGGATGCCGGGGAAAATGCCCTCCTCGGCTCCCACCACAAAGACCACCGGGAACTCCAGACCCTTGGCCGAGTGCATGGTCATCATCACCACGCAGTCCTGGTCCGGGTCGTGGCTGTCCAGGTCGGTGTACAGGGCGATCTCATCCAGGAAACCCGCCAGGGTAGGCTCGTCCCCGGCGTTCTCCATGTAGCCCCGGATGGAGGTGAGCAGCTCTCGGATATTTTCCAGGCGGGTGCGGTCCTCCACCGTGTTCTTGGTCTCCAGCATAGCGGCATAGCCGGTGCGGAGCATCATCTCCTCATAGAACTGGTCCAGAGGCAGGGTGGTGAGCAGCCCGGTCAGCTCCCCCATCAGGTTGGTGAAGGCCGCCAGCTTGGCCGCCGACCGCTCCAGCTCCGGGTACATCCGGGCGTTGTCGATGACGGCGTAGAGGGAGGCTCCCTCCCGCAGGGCGATGGCCTGGGCCGTCTCAATGGTCTTGGCTCCAATGCCCCGGGGCGGGTTGTTGATGATGCGGGTGAGGCGCAGGTCGTCCTCCGGGTTATTCAGCACCGCCAGATAGGCCGTCATGTCCTTCACCTCGGCCCGGTCAAAGAACCGGGTGCCGCCGATAATGCGGTAGGGGATGCCGCTGCGCTTGAAGGCGGTCTCCAGCTGGTTGGACTGGGCGTTCATCCGGTAGAGCACCGCGTGGTCCTTCCAGGCCCGACCCTTTCCAAAATCGTCCAGAATCTGATTGGCCACATACTGGGCCTCATCATTCTCGTTCATGGCGGTGTAGACCTGGAGTTTTTCTCCCTCTCCAGCTTTGGTCCACAGTTCCTTGCCCTTGCGGCCCTGGTTGTTGCGGATGACTGCGTTGGAGGCCTCCAGGATGTGCTTGGTGGAGCGGTAGTTCTCCTCCAGGCGGATGGTGCGGCAGCCGGGGTACTGCTTTTCAAAGGAGAGGATGTTCTCGATGGTGGCCCCCCGGAAGCGGTAGATGGATTGGTCATCGTCGCCCACCACGCAGAAATTCTCGTATCCGCCTGCCAGAGTGGAGGCCAGCAGATACTGGAGATTGTTGGTGTCCTGATACTCGTCAATGAGGACATAGCGGAACTTCCGCTGATAGTAGGCCCGCACCTCTTCAAACTGCTGCAAAAGACGCACGGTGTGCAGGATGATGTCGTCAAAGTCCAGAGCATTGGCCTCCCACAGCCGCCGCTGGTACTGGGTATACACCTTGGCGATCTTATTCAGGCGGTAGTCTCCCGCCTTCTCGCACTGGTCGGCGTAGTTCTGGGCCAGCAGCATCTGGTCCTTGGCCCGAGAGATATAGCCCAGCACGGACCGGGGCGGGAACTGCTTGTCGTCCAGCTCCAGCTCCTTGAGGCAGTCCTTGATGACCCGCAGGGAGTCGTCGGTGTCATAGATGGTGAAGGAGGAGGCAAAGCCCAGCTTCTCAATGTCCCGGCGCAGGATGCGCACACAGGCGGAGTGGAAGGTAGAGGCCCACACGTCCTCCGCCTCCGGGCCCAGCATGGCGGACAGGCGGTCCTTCAGCTCCCCGGCGGCCTTATTGGTAAAGGTAATGGCCAGAATGGTCCAGGGGGCGGCGGGCTCCAGGGCACACAGGGAGATCATTCTGTCCCGGTCCCCTTCCCCGGTTTTGGCGTAGGCCTCCAAGAAGTCCAGGTCTTCCGGAGAGACCCACTCCGGCACCTCCGGGCTGTCCGAGCCCCGGCCATAGCGCATGAGGTTTGCGATGCGGTTAATGAGTACCGTGGTCTTTCCGCTGCCTGCGCCTGCCAGCAACAGCAGCGGCCCCTGGGTGGTAAGCACCGCCTTTTGCTGCTCCGGGTTTAAATGTGCAAACTCCCGGGCGATGGAGGCGCGGCGGGCGGCGGCAAAACGTTGTTCTTGTTCATGATCCAGCATGGTATTCCGTCCTGTTCTCTTTCATATGATTTGTGTTCTTCATTGTACCGAAAACCCGCCTCCTGGTCAACCGTAATCCACCCTTTGGTATTCTCGCATGTTTTTGGTATGGGTTGTCCCTTCTGCGCATATACTTTCTATGGAAACTCTGGTTTTGCAGGATTTTAATTTATATCTTGCAGTACAGAGATATCTCAACTGTAACATCCTTAAATTCTGCAACTAATTTGTAACTCTTTTTTCATTTCCATGTAATCGCTTCGAAACCACCATAACAGCACCTTTTGTTATACTGTATATAATCCAAAGATTGAAAGGAGGGTCCCGCTGTGAAAAAGCTGATCCTTTCTCTTACGATTGTTTCTCTTCTGATCTTCCCCCTGGGCGCCGCTGCCCTGACTGATTCTCAGCAGGAGTCCCTCCCCGCTGTCTCCACCGAAGAGGTCCACGGCAATGTGCCCGCCCAGACCGATGCGGCTCAGGCCATGACCCCTGCCGTCCACGCCTTGGTGCTGGCCATGACGGAAAACCATCTGGACTACGACCCCAGTGACAGCGAGTTTCTGTGGACCAGCCTGTACTACATGCTCAGCCTCTACGGTCAGATGGACGAGCGGGCTGACTTTACCGACGACACCATGATCCTCCCCTCCGAGATGGTTCGGGATTACGCCGCTGCCCTCTATCCCGATGTGGCCCAGCTGCCCGACATCCCCGCCCCCATCTCTCAGCGTATCGCCTACTTTGCCTCTGATGATTCCTATCATCTGGCGCGGGGCGACGAGGGCCTGATCCAGGTCACGGTGGACAACTCTCAGAACCAGGCCAATGGCCAGGTGATCCTCTCCGGCCGGATGACCGCTCTGGAGGATGGCAGCACCCTGTATACCTTCCAGGCCACTCTTAGTCCTCGGAACACCATGTTTGGTTTTATCATTGATTCTTTGACCATCTCTGCGTGAGTTTCTCCTTTTGAAAAACGCCCGATGCCAAACCATCGGGCGTTTTTCCTCGCCTTCCCCGCCTTTCCCCTTGTGATTCCAAGTCTGGTGTATTATAATATCTGTGCGTTGGCGCCCGCATGGAACTTGCGGGCTGAAATTTGTGTTTTTTGAGGTGTTTCTCTATGAACCCTGATATCCATGATTATATCCGCCCCGGTAAGCACGCCCATTTGGTGGGCATCGGCGGGGTATCCATGTCCCCTCTGGGCGAGGTGCTCCACGGCGCGGGGGTGAACATTACCGGCTCCGATCTCCACGAGAGCGCTACCGTGGCCCATCTGCGCTCTTTGGGCATCCCCGTGGTCATCGGCCACCTGCCTGAGAGCGTGCAGGGGGCCGACTGTGTCATCCGCACCGCCGCCGTCCACGACGACAATCCGGAAATTGCCGCCGCCCGGGCCGCCGGGATTCCTGTCTTTGAGCGGGCCCAGGCCTGGGGCGCCATCATGCGCCACTACCAGAATGCCCTGTGCGTGGCAGGCACCCACGGCAAGACCACTACCACCTCCATGTGCACCCACATCTTCCTGGCCGCCCAGCGGGACCCCACGGTTATGATCGGCGGCGTACTGCCCGCCCTGGGCGCTGGTCACCGGGTCGGCAAGGGGGATACCATCATTCTGGAGTCCTGTGAGTACTGCAACTCCTTTCTCTCCTTCTTCCCCACCGTGGCTGTCATCCTCAACGTGGACGCTGACCACCTGGACTTCTTCAAGGATCTGGAGGATGTGAAGCACTCCTTCCGCCGCTTTGCCCAGCTGGTACCCCAGGGCGGCTGCGTCGTGGCCGACGGGGATGATGCCAACACCATGGACGCCCTGAAGGACCTGGACAAGCCCATGCTCACCTTTGGTCTGGAGCAGGGAGACATCCACGCGGCCAATCTCACCTGGAACAAGGGCCTGCCCACCTTTGATCTGATCTACAAGGGAGAGCCTTTGGGCTCCATCTCTCTGCGCGTGCCCGGCATCCACAACGTGCGCAACGCCCTGGCCGCCGCCGGGGCCGCCCTGCAATTAAATGTGCCTATGGACGCTATTCGGGACGGCCTGTACGCCTTTGGCGGGGCGGGCCGCCGGTTTGAGCACAAGGGCGAGTACCACGGCGCGGTGGTCTATGACGACTACGCCCACCATCCCCATGAGCTCCAGGCCCTGCTGTCCACCGTGAAAACCCTGGGCTACCAGCGGGTGATCTGCGCCTTCCAGCCCCACACCTACACCCGCACCAAGGAGCTCTTTGACGACTTTGTGGAGGTACTCAAGCTGCCCGACAAGGTACTGCTGGCCGAGATCTTTGCCGCTCGGGAGACCGACACCCTGGGCATCTCCTCCAAGGATCTGGCCGACCGTATTCCCAATGCGGAGTACTGCCCCACTCTGGCCGACGTGACCGCCCGCTTCAAGGAGCTGGCCCAGCCCGGCGACCTACTGATCACCGTGGGCGCGGGAGACATCTATCTGGCCGGCGAGGCCCTACTCAACGAGGCATAACCGAAACCACAGAACTGCGGCGCAGAGGAAACTCCTCTGCGCCGCTTTTTTCTTGGCATTTATTTCTGATACATCTGGCTGATATCCTTCACATACTCCGCCATGGCGTCTACAACGCTCTCCGGCTCCAGCACCTTGGCCCGCTTTCCGAAGCCGCACAGCCAGCCGAAAAACTGGGGGCTGACTACAACCTGAGTCCGCACGGTGAAGTGCTCCTCATCCTCGGGCACCAGCATGGCCTCCTGGCCCAGCCGGTCCAGCACCGCTCCCACCAGCCCCCGCTCAAAACGCAGGCGCACCCACACCGGCTCTCCGGAAAACATGCCGAACACCTGCCGGGCGTACAGCCCCATGTCCAGGGCCGCGTAGACTTCCTGGCCGTCCCGGGGCTCCTGGGTGGTGCCGATCTGAGCCATCTTATCTACCCGGAAATGCTTGATGATCCCGGCCTGGGAGTCAAAGCCCACCAGGTAATAGTTCTCATCGTCCCAGGTGAGGGCGTAGGGGCTGATCACATACCACGCTCCATTCCGGCGCAGCTGCCGCTGCTTCTCCATGTTGTACTCAAAGTAGTGAAACCGGATCTTCCGATTGGCAGCGATACCCCGGTGAATCTCGTCCACGTTGTAGTAGATGGACTCGTTCATAGTCTTGATCCGGTTTTTCACAAATACCTGGCGGTTGAGCTCCTGGGCCTGATGGACGCTGGCCAGCCCCTCGATCTTCTTAATGAGGCTCATGGTCTTTTTCTGGGTGATAAATTTGGAGGACTGCACGCTGTCCACCAACAGCTTCAGCTCCGGCAGCTCAAAATCCCGGCTGCCCACATAGCAGCCGCTGTTTCGCCCCCGCCCCCCCTGCACCACATCCAGGCCGTAGGTACGCAGGGCCTCCAAATCATCGTAGACACTCTTGCGCTCGGCAGAAATCCCTCGCTTCTCCAGCTCCTGGATGAGCTGGGCCACCGTCACCGGGTGGTTTTCATCGGAATAACGGAGCAAATAGTCCATGATATATAAGATTTTCAGTTTTTGAAAGGGTGCCCGGGCCATATCTCTCCCTTCCTTTCTCTGTCCTAAGGTTGTCTATGGAGCACTGTGGCTATGTTTAGATTAACAAAGAATATGTCCTATAATACGGATACTTTTCCATGCTTCCCATGGTCCCCGTTCTGTGGTACAATGGCCCCGATAGCTGGGAGCAAAGGAGGAACGGAGATGAACCGGTCGGAACACTACGAAAGCGATCTGCTCTTTTACTTCGACGGAAAGCCCCTGGAGCTCTCCCTGTATCAGCGTCTCTTTGCGGCCATGGAGCAAGCCTTTCCCGACGCCTCGGTGAAGGTACAGAAGAGCCAGATCAGCTTTTACTGCCCCAAGCTGTTTGCCGCCGCCTCCATCCCGGTGCGCCGAAAAAAGGACTGGCCCCGGGAGTGCCTGCTGGTCACCTTCGGCCTGGAGCGGCAGCTTCTCTCTCCCCGCATTGCCGTAGCCGTGGAGCCCTACCCCAACCGCTGGACCCACCATGTGGTGGTATCCCGTCCAGAGGAGATCGACGAGGAACTGCTGGACTGGCTCCGCCAGGCCTATCAGTTCTGTCAGGTCAAAGGTTCCCGGCGGTAAGTTATATCCAGTATAGGACAGACCGGCCGTCTTGACAAGAAACAGCCGTCTGTTATCTCATGACTACGAGGACCACATATGCAAATCATAATCTCACCTGCGAAAAAAATGGTGGTAGACCGGGACAGCCTGGCTCCCCGGTCCGTCCCCCAGTTTCTGTCTCAGACAAAGGTACTGTTGGAGACCATGCAAACCATGACACCCCAGGAGCTCCAGCACCTGTGGGGCTGCAACGACGCCATCGCCCGACTGAATGTTCAGCGGCTGGAGACCATGGAGCTGGAAGGGGACCTCACCCCCGCCATTCTCTCCTATCAGGGCATCCAGTACCAGTACATGGCCCCCGGCGTGCTGGAGAACCAGGCTCTGGATTATCTCCAGGACCACCTGCGAATCCTCTCCGGTTTTTACGGGGTGCTGCGCCCCTTTGACGGCGTCACCCCCTACCGCCTTGAGATGCAGGCCAAGCTGGCCGTGGCAGGCGCAAAGAATTTATACGAGTTCTGGGGTGACCGCCTGGCACAAACGCTGGTAGAGCAGGATGGCTGGGTGCTGAACCTGGCCTCCAAGGAATATAGCCGTGCCGTCGCCCCCCATCTGCCCCAGGAAACCGAGCTGGTCACCTGCCGCTTTGGCATCTGGAAGGGCGGCAAGCTGGTAGAGCGGGGCACCCAATGTAAAATGGCCCGGGGAGATATGGTGCGCTGGCTGGCCCAGAACCAAATTACCCGCCGGGAGGACCTGCCCGCCTATTGCGGGCTGGGCTATCAGTTTGACGCAACCCATTCTACCCCCACCGAATTGATTTTTTATATGGAAGGAGAACAACCATAATGTTGGAAGTTGGAACGAAAGCACCGGAGTTTACCCTCCCCGACCAGGACGGCAATCCTGTCTCCCTGTCTGATTTTCTGGGCAAGAAGGTCGTGCTCTATTTCTATCCCCGGGACAACACCCCCGGCTGCACCCGCCAGGCCTGCGCCTTTGCCGGAGCCATCGTGCAGTTTAAGGCCCTGAATACCGTAGTCATCGGCGTGAGCAAGGACTCGGTGGCCTCCCACCGGAAGTTTGCCGACAAGTACACCCTCCCCTTCCTGCTCCTCTCCGACCCGGAGCTCACCGTGCTCCAGGCCTACGGCGTGTGGCAGGAGAAAAAGATGTATGGCAAGGTGAGCATGGGCGTGGTGCGCTCCACCTACCTCATCGACGAGGAGGGCGTGATCCAGGCGGTCATGCCTAAGGTGAAGCCGGATACCAACGCCGCTCAGATTTTGGAGCTTCTGAGCAAATAAAAGATAGGAAAAAACAGATCGGGCCATGGCCCGATCTGTTTTTTTAATGGCTGGTATCCTGATACTCCGACGGGCTGATGCCCACTACCTTCTTGAAGGTGGCAGAAAAGTAGGTGATATCTTTGTACCCCACCTGCTGGGCCACCTCGTACACCTTGACCCGGCAGTCTCGCAGCAGCTCCATGGCCTTGTGGATGCGGTAGCGGGTGAGGTAGTTGAGCAGAGTGTAGTCGGTCTCCTTTTTGAAGGTATGGCTCAAATGGCCCTCGCTGATGCCGATGGACTGGGCGATTTCCGCCACCGTGATGTTGGGGTCACTGTAATGCTCCCCAATGTAGCCCATGGCCTGGAGCACGTACTTACTCTTATCTCCTTTTTTCAGTCCCGGGATGGCCGGAGTCCGCTCGCCCTCAGCTGGCTCCATTCGGCGGCGCAGCGCCTGCACGGCCTGCTCCAGTTCCCCGTCGTGGAAGGGTTTTAAGAGGAAGTCCACCGCCCCCAGCCGCAGGGCGCTCTGGGCGTAAGTGAAGCTGTCATAGGCGGTGAGGATGATGACGTACACCGGGTTGCCCGCCTC
>CAJLCG010000083.1 GCA_905205085.1 uncultured Oscillospiraceae bacterium | reverse complement strand
CCCCGCCGCAGTCGACGACCACCAGATAGGGCTCGATATGGGCCACGGTGCCGCTGAGATAATAAAACATAAGTTCCTCCATAAACCGCCCAAGGGGCGGCGTTTATTCTTTGAGCAAATACCGAAACTCTCCGGCATAGCAGATGTCCAGCTGAAACTCCAGACAGCGCTCCCCCACGTTGAGGAAACCGTCCAGCTTCACCTGGTGATATCCGTAGGTCTCGTCCAGGATGTCCAGCGTCGCCTCAGGGTACTCCCGCAAAAAGTCCGCCACCGTCAGTTTCCGCCCGGTGAAGGAACCGTAGTTGCCGCACAGAACGTCCTGGTACTCCATCACATAGACGCAGGAGAAGTCCCAGTCGATGCCGGTGATCTCCACGTCCCCCTCCACCTGCCCAAAGGGCGGGGTGGTACACACATAGCCGCACTGGGTAACCAGGCGCAGGCTGTCACCCTCCACGTGCATCTCTGAAATGTAGGCATCGTGAAGGCTGTAAGGCGGGTCAGGATTGGGCTGTTTGACCACGATCTTCATGCTGTTACCTCGTGTCGTATTTCTTGGGGTCAAAGACCCGCTCCGTGTTCAAAAGGGATGTGGCCGAGCGGCCATGGCAGATGGCCAGGGCCAGAGCATCGGCGGCATCGTCGGGCCGTGGAACCTGCTTCATATTGAGCAGCCGCTGGGTCATCAGCATCACCTGGCGCTTGTCCGCGCCCCCGTAGCCCGCCACCGCCTGCTTGACCTGCATGGGGGTGTACTCAAAAATCGGAACACCCAGCTTTTCCGCCGCCAGGAGGATCACTCCCCGGCCGTGAGCCACGGCGATGCCGGTGGTGATATTCTTGCTGAAAAAGAGCTCCTCCACCGCCATCTCGTCGGGGTGAAAGGTATGGATCAGCTCCTCCATGTCGTTGGAAATCTGGAGCAGCCGACTGGACAGGGGAATGCCCGGCGGCGTGGTGATGACCCCATACTGGATGAGGGTATTTTTCCCCCGCTGAGCCTTGATGACCCCAAAGCCAATGGTGGCCACCCCGGGGTCGATACCTAAGATGATCATGGATGCCTCCCCACGGAAAAGATACGTTGACATTGTACCACGGTTTGTCCAAAATGAAAAGGAGAACAAATTTTACTTGCCCCTGTGACAATTTCCCCTTCTGCGAGGAGTTATAGGTGAAAGGAGGTGGTCTGTATGGAACAGCAGCCGCTGCGCGCAGGCGGCACAGTCTCGGACGTGATCGACCGCTATCAGACCACGGTGTACGGCCTGGCCCTGGCCCGGCTGGGCAGCCCGGCAGATGCCGACGACGTTTTCCAGGAGGTCTTTTTGGCCTACTTCCAGTCGGGCAAGACCTTCCGGGACGAGGAGCACCGAAAGGCCTGGCTGCTGCGCACCACCATGAATCTGTGCCGGCGTGTCACTCACTCCTCCTGGCGCAAGAAGACCCTGCCCCTGGAGGAGGAACAGCTCCCCCCGCTTCCCTTCCGGGAGCCGGAGGAGAACCAGGTGTGGCAGGCCCTCACCTCTTTGGAGGAGAGCTACCGCCTCCCCCTCTACCTCTTCTATTTCCAGGAGCTGTCCACCCAGGAGATCGCCCACGCCCTCTCCCTGCGCCCCGGGACGGTGCGTATGCGCCTGTCCCGTGGTCGGGAACAGCTCCGCGCCCTGCTGAAAGGAGATTTTGACCATGAATAAAGCGGACTTTTCCGCCATGCAGCACCAGCTCACCCCCAGCCCCCAGGCTCGGGCTGCGCTGGAGGCCCGGCTGGAGTCGGCCCCGCCCAAACGGCGGCCCAGCCGCTGGAAATACGGCCTGCTGGCCGCCTGTGCTGCTCTGGCTGTGTGTGCCGTCCCCCTGGCCCAGCAGTATCTGGCCCCCCACCATGCTGTCCAGTCTGGCCCCCGGGACGCGCTTGCTTATGAAGAATACGCCACCCAGGAGGGCACCCTCACTCTGCCCAAGCTGAACATCTGGGATACCCAGCCCCCCTCGGAATACAGCGCCAACAAGTATGCCGCCGGGGAAGGGGTCAACCGGGATGTTGTCCAGAGCGATCTGGAAGCTCTGTTTGGCGGGTCGGTGCCCGGGCTGTTGAGCTGGGACGGCCTGTCTGATCTGTGGGGTTACCTGGCCTTCGGCCCGCCGACGGGGGCAAAGGAAACGGTTCCGTCCTCCCTGGATGAGCTGTTCTACGGCCACTTCTACGCCAGCTGCGACTGGGGGAAATTTACTCTGATGGTGGGCGGTCTTGGCACCACCGTCTCCCCCGACCTCATTTCCCGCCCGGAGGACTACCCCGGCGACGCCCTCACCGTGATCGACGGGGTGGAGATCCGGGCTGCCCGGTTTACCGACACGGACGGCACCAGCTACGGCGAGGTGTCCTTCACCATGAAAAACGGGTACAGCGTCTTTTACTCGGTAAACACCCCTTCGAGCCAGCAGACCGGGGAGCTGCTCGCCCGGCTGGTGCAGCTGGCGGTGGTGGAGGAGAAGCTCCATCCCCAGGCTCTTACCCCGGAGACGGCCGCCTCCAACACCGGGGATGCCCCCGCCCAGGACGGCGCTATCCCCTATGAATATCTGATGCGCTATTTCTCCGATCAATACGGATCAGACCACTACCCCGACTGGTTTGCCGGGGCCTGGCTGGACAGCACCTCCGGAAACCTGGTGGTGGCTCTGGTAGATGGCTATGACGCCGCTGCCCTGGAACAGGAGGTCCGGAGCGCGGTGGGAAGCACCGTGACCTTCTCCACGGCCCGGTACTCCTACGCCCATCTCCTCTCCCTCCAAAATCAGATCGGCCAGCGGATGCAGGAGGAGGCCACGGCCTACGCCAGCTGGGTGGATGTGATGGAGAACCGGGTACAGCTGGAACTGGATACCGCCTCCCCCAATCTGCTCACCTCCCTGGCCCGACTGGACCCGGCGGGGGACGCCATTCGGGTGGTGGAGGGCTCCGCTCCCACCACAGACGTTTACTACGAAACCCTGCCCGGAGAGTCCTGACCTCCCCACTTGACATTTTTCCTCCTGAGGGCTACCATATTTTTATTCTTAATCCCAAGTCAGGAGGAACCCATATGGACGCTCAGACCTGCATTCTTACCCGGCGCAGCGTGCGCCAGTTCACCGACCAGCCTGTCCCCCACGACCTGCTGGAGAAGGTGGTCTCTCTGGCCGCCTACGCCCCCAGCTGGAAGAACACCCAGATCAGCCGCTATGTGGCCATCGAGGACCCCGCGGTGCGGGAGACTATCGCTTCGGAGTACTGCCTGGCCGGGGCTAACAACCCCGCCATCATCCGCAGCGCTCCCCTGCTGATCGCTCAGACCTTTGTGAAAAACCGCTGCGGCTACGAGCGGGACGGCTCCTTTACCACCGACCGGGAGGACGGCTGGCAGTATTACGACTGCGGCATCGCCGCCCAGACCTTCTGCCTGGCCGCCCACGATCTGGGCCTGGCCACGGTGATCATGGGCGTCTTTGACCGCAAGCGGCTCCAGGAATATCTCCAGGTTCCTGAGGATCAGGAGCTCATGGCTCTCATCGCGGTAGGCTACCCCGCTCAGGTGGGTGCTGTCCCCAAGCGCAAGGATGTGGACGTGCTCCTGTCCTGGAAGTAACATAAAAAACAGCGACGGCACTGCCGTCGCTGTTTTTTTATAACTCCATAGCTCGCTTCAACGCAGCATCAATGTTCGTGCAGAAGTTCTCCTTTCCCACTTGCTGATAGAGACCGGATTTTTTCAGCACCGACATGGGCTGCTCATTGACGTGGGAAAAGACCAGCTGCACCCCGGCACGGCTGCACTCCTCCCACAGCCGCCGCAGTCCTTTCAGCGCCGTGATATCCAGAGCGGGCACACTGCGCATGCGCAAAATCAGCACCCGCTTCTCTCCTCCCTGGTCAATGTGAGGAATCTTATCCGCCGCGCCGAAGAACATGGGGCCGTTGATCTCATAGACCATCACGTGGGCTGGCACATGCTTGAGCCGGCCCTTTCCCGCCTGGGTATGCTCCACGTACTCCCACTCTTCCACTACGGCCACATCGGCCATCCGCTTCATAAACAGCAGGCAGGCCAGGGTCAGGCCCACTCCGATGGCTACCACCAGATCAAAGACCACGGTCAGGAAAAAGGTGAGCAGCAGCACCGCCGTATCGCTCTTGGGAGACTGGCGGACCACCCGCACAAAGGTGCGCCAGCCGCTCATGTTGTAGGCCACCACAAACAGGATGGCCGCAATACAGGGCATGGGGATCAAGGCCGCATAGGGCATCAGCAGCACCAGCACCAACACCAGCACGCCCGCATGGACCATGCCCGCCACCGGAGACACGCCGCCGTTTTTGATGTTGGCGGCGGTACGGGCGATAGCCCCCGTGGCCGGAATGCCGCCAAACAAAGCGGAGGCTGTATTGCCCACACCCTGGGCCACCAGCTCCATATTGGAGTTGTGGTGGGAGCCCGTCATCTCATCGGCCACCACACAGGACAGCAGCGACTCGATGGCCGCCAGAATGGCGATGGTGAAGGCGTCAGGCAGCACCGCCGCCACGATGTCATAATTGACCGTGGGCAGGGTAAACTTGGGCAGATCGGTGGAGATGGTATACAGGTCCCCGATGGTGTTCACCGGCAGACGCAGCAGCTTGACCATAGCCGCCGTCACGATCACCGCCACCAGGGAGGCAGGAATCTTGGCAAAAAATCTGGGCCAGACGATCTGAATGGCCAGCGCCACGCACCCCACCGCAACGGCACTGATGCTCCAGGTGGAAAAGCAGGAGAAAAACTCCTCCAGCTTTTCTACGGTCTCAACGGGAGAGTTCTGGAAGGTCACGCCAAAAAAGTCCTTTAACTGTCCTACCACAATGGTCACCGCGATGCCTGCGGTAAAGCCGGTGGTAATCGTATAGGGAATAAATTTGATCATGCTGCCCATGCGGAGCACACCCATCAAAATCAGCAGAATACCGGCCAGCACTGTGGCCACGGCCAGGCCGTCCATCCCGTTTCGTGCCACGATCCCCGCCACGATGGAGGCAAAGGCTGCCGTGGGTCCTGCGATCTGAACCTTGCTCCCGCCCAGGGCCGAGATCAAAAACCCTGCCACAATGGCAGTATACAGGCCCTGTTCCGGGGACACTCCGGATGCCAGGGCCAGGGCGATGGACAACGGCAGGGCAATAATGGCTACAATAACGCCCGCCACCAGGTCCTTCATAAATTTCTCTCTGGAATAGTCCGCCAACGATTCCAGAAGCTGGGGCCTGAATGAATGCATAAAAAAGCTCCCTCCTAAAAAATAACACACAGTGCCATTCTATCGGAGGAAGCTTCTTTTCGCAAGGGAAAAAGAGAATTTTGTAAAATTTTGTCCGCCGCTTTTGTGGCTTCTCAGTCTCTCTGTCTGCCCAAGAAGCGCAGCAGATACAAGAAGAGGTTGATAAAGTCCAGATACAGCTGCAAGGCGGAGAAGATGGATGCCTTTTCCATCATGTCGGGATAGCCGGAGTAGTAGTAATAGAATTCCCGGATGCGCTGAGTGTCATAGGCGGTATAGCCCAGGAAGATGGCGATACCGATCAGGCAGTACACGCTCTCCAGTGCGGACAGGCCGGGGATAAACAGGGACAAAATCCCGAATACTACCAGCCCGAATACTACCAGAAAAATAAGCCCGCTGAGCAGGATGGAACGATATCCTGCCAGGCTGCGGCTGGTAAAGTGGCCATAAGCGGCCAGCGCGCCAAAATAGAGGGCGGTCATCAGGAAGACCAGTACCACGCTGAACAGCTGAAACAGATACAGCCAGGAAGATACGGTAATCCCCATCACAATAGAGAACACCACAAACAGCGTCTGGGCCGAGGACACCGACATCTTCTCAATCCGCCCGGAGAAGGTGATGACCATAAACAAGGTCACCAGCCCCAGCGCAATGGGAACCAGGGGACTTGCCGCATAGAGATACTGGGTCAGGTTGGTCATCCACCCCAGGATAGCCACGCCGAAGGTGATCATCAGTCCCAGCATCATCCACAGGAAGGTTCGGGTGGTATATTGTTCCTCGGTAATTACGCCGCTGGGCGCGCCGTAGTCCCGATCCAGTTCATGGGGATCAAAAGCCATAAAAGCAGCTCCTTTCCAAAGGAAAAACCTACCTCTCAGATTTCTTTCTGAGGGTGGCCTTATTATATCTGCTTTTGGGGGAAAAATCAATTCTTTCCGCCCGCGGTGTTTTCGGGAAACGGGTCGGAACCGGCAGGGAAGTTTTTCTTGCATTCCAGAAAAATTTGTGTTATATTATTCAGGCAATCAACTTGCAGGTGTAGTTCAATGGCAGAATGTCAGCTTCCCAAGCTGAACACGGGGGTTCGATTCCCCTCACCTGCTCCAAAAGAAAAAGGACATCCTTCTGGATGTCCTTTTTCTTTTGTGTCGTTTTGTTTTATACTCCAGCTCTGGAACAAACCTGCCGCAGCTGACAGGCCGCAGCATCCATCTCCCAGGGCTGGTTAAAAGCAGACACGCTCAGGCGCACGGTTCCGTCCTCCAACGTTCCCGCAGTCCTATGGGCCAGGGGGGCGCAGTGCAGGCCGGCCCGCACGGCCACTCCCCGACGTCCCAGCCGCTCTCCCAGCTCCTCGCAATCCAGCCCCTCCACCTGGAGGGACAGCACCCCTGCCTGGGCTTTGGGGTCCCGGGCGCGGAACAGGGTGATTCCGGGGATCTGCTCCAGGCCAGCGGCCAGGCGGCGGATGAGTGCGCTCTCCCGGCGGCCGATGTTTTCCACCCCGGTACACCGTACAAACCGCAGCCCCTCCAGCAGCCCAGCAATACCTGTTACATTGTGGGTACCCGCCTCCAGGCGGTCGGGCAGAAAATCGGGCATTGTCTGCACCAGAGAGGCCGACCCCGTCCCCCCTTCCAGCAGGGGCTGGGGCGCCGTGTCTCCGCACAGGAGCAGGCCGGTACCCTGGGGCCCATAGAGCCCCTTGTGTCCCGGCATAGCCAGATAGGCGGCGCCCAGCGCCTCCATATCCAGGGGCACGCACCCTGCCGACTGGGATGCGTCTACAATGAGCGGCACCCTCCGCTCCCGGCACACCCGGGCGATCTCTTCCACGGGGAGGATGAATCCAAACACATTGGACACATGGCAGCACACCACGGCAGATACCTCGGGGGTAATGGCATTCCGGAAGGCCTCCACTGCCCTCTCCCGGTCAAAGAGAGGGCTCTCCGCCACCCGCACCGTGACGTTGGGGATCGCATGAAGCGGGCGAGTGACCGCGTTGTGCTCATAGCCGGAGATGACCACCGTGCTTCCCGGCCGCACCAGAGATTTGATGGCGATATTCAGGCCGTGGGTGGCATTAAAGGTAAAAACCACCCGCTCCGGATCGGAGAGGTGGAACAGACGGGCGGCCTCCTGGCGGCAGGCAAAGGCGGTGTCCGCCGCCGCCATGGCGGCGGAGTGCCCTCCCCGGCCGGGACTGGCCAAATGCCCCATGGCCCAGGCCGAGGCCCGGGCTACCTGAGGCGGCTTTTGCAGGGTGGTGGCGGCGCTGTCCAGATAGATCACAGGCCCACCTCCTCGTACCCGCCGCCGTTGTCTGCCAGGAAGACCCGCTTGGCTGGCAGTCCCGCCTGGCGCAGTACCGCCAGCGCGTCCTCCAGATCATGCAGGCGGATTTTGACGCAGTGGCTGCACCCCTCCCCGGCAATCTGCCGTGGGGTGCGGAAAATATGAGCCGTGATCCCCGCCCGTCCCAGAGCGGCGGCGGTGCGCTGGGCGTAGGTGAGGGACCGGCAGATGATAAGATAATAGAGCATGACGTGGCTCCTTTCTCGGGGGCCGGGACCATGCCGAGTCCTTCTCCCCTGGACCAGTCTATGCTCTATTTTTCTCTTTGCCCCTACGGGGGCTTATTTTCTCTGCTCCAGCAGGCACACCGCATGGGCCGCAATGCCCTGCTCCGCGCCGGTAAAGCCCAGCTTCTCCTCGGTGGTGGCCTTCACATTCACCTGCTCCGGAGCCACCCCCATGTGCCGGGCCAGATTGTCCCGCATCTGAGAGATATGTGGGGCCAGCTTGGGCTTCTGGGCCAAGATGGTGGCATCTACATTGCCCACCTGCCAGCCCGCCTTACCCAGCAGGGCCATTACGTGGTCCAGCAGTACCAGGCTGTCCGCTCCCTTGTAGGCCGGATCGGTATCCGGGAAATGGCGGCCAATGTCTCCCAGAGCCGCCGCCCCCAACAGGGCGTCCATCACCGCGTGGGTGAGCACGTCGGCGTCCGAGTGACCCAGCAGCCCCAGGGTGTGGGGCACCTCTACCCCGCCCAGGATGAGCTTGCGCCCCTCTACCAGGCGGTGCACGTCGTATCCATGTCCAATGCGCATCACAGTACCCTCCCATCTCTGGCGTCCAGAATCGCCTCGCCAAGGAACAGGTCCAGCGGCGTGGTGATCTTGATGTTCTCCCGGCTGCCCTGGGTCAGGGATACCTTCATGCCCAAACGCTCCACGGCGGCACAGTCGTCCGTGAGGGCCACGCCCTCCTCCACTGCCTTTTCTACCGCCGCCCGGATGAGGCCCGCCTCAAACACCTGAGGCGTCTGTACCGCAAAGAGGGACGAACGATCCGGGGTCTCCACCGCCAGCCCGTTCTCCACCCGCTTGATGGTGTCGGTCACGGGGATGGCGGGAGCCGCGGCTCCGGTGGCCTCCGCCTTTTCCAGCACCTCTCCCAAAACTTCCTGGGTAAGGAAAGGCCGGGCTCCGTCCTGGATGGCGATGAGCTCTGCATCCTGCCGTACTTCCCGCAGGCCGCACAGCACCGAGTGGATGCGCTCCTTGCCGCCCACCACCACCTTGGACACCTTATCCAGGGCAAAGGCCTTGCACAGCTGGCTCACCTCCACCAGCAGGTCCTCCCGGGTGACCACTACGATCTCGTCGATGTCGTCACAGTTCTGGAACACCCGCAGGGTGCGCACCAGCACCGGCACGTCGGCCAGAGGGGTAAGTACCTTATCGATGCCCTCCATCCGGGTGGCTGAACCGGCAGCCACCACCACCGCCGCACGCACTGTTTTTTTCTGCTTCCGCCCCAGACGGGACAGTAATCCTGCCATATGTCTCACTCCTTGCAAAAGAGGAGCCCTTCCGGCCCCTCTTTCCCATCCTATTGTTCTGCCCCGGCAGATATGTCAGGCCAAGGCGTGGTCGATGCACGCCTCCACGTCCTCATAGCTGCTGCTCTGGCACATGACGATCTCCGAGATGAGAATCTGTTTGGCGGAGTGGAGCATTTTCCGCTCCCCGGTGGACAGGCCCTTCTCCACGTCCCGGAGCATCAGCCCCTTCACCACCCGGGCCACCTCAAACAGGTCCCCGCTCTTGAGCCGCTCCATGTTTTCCCGGTAGCGGCGGTTCCAGTTCTGCGTCATCTCCACCTGGATATCCGGAATAGCGGCCAGCACCCGGTCCGCCTGCTCCCGGTCTACAATGGGCCGCACGCCGATCTCCTCACAGTTCTCTGTGGGCACCATGACTACCATGGCACGCACCGGCAGCTTCAACACATAGTACTCCCGCATGACCCCATTGACCTTCTTTTGTACGATGCTGTCTACGATACCCGCCCCATGCATGGGGTGGACCACCTTATCTCCGATCTGAAACAACGCCTACACCTCCACTTCAGTCCGGGAAAACCTGAACCTGCTTGTGCACGCTTGTTCTCTGGGTAGATTCAGTTCTCTCCGGGGCTCTTTAGTTCATTCCTCACTTTGCTGACTACGCTCTCGTCTTTTGTCTCCTGGGGTCACAGGGGACCAATATGTATCCGCAGGGCTTTATTCTTTTTTATTATAACCACTTTTTTCCCGTTTGACAAGTTCTCCCCCAGGTTTCACAAATATTTTACCTACCTTTCCCCCGGGTAGA
>CAJLCG010000082.1 GCA_905205085.1 uncultured Oscillospiraceae bacterium | reverse complement strand
CCCCTCCCGGGGCCTGTTCGGCTACCGCAACGAGTTTTTGACCGACACCAAGGGCGAGGGCATCATGGCCTCCGTCTTTGAGAAGTACGCTCCCATGAAGGGCGAGATCCAGCGCCGGAGCACCGGCTCCCTGGTGGCCTTCGAGACCGGCGACGCCGTCACCTACGGTCTGTTCAACGCCCAGGAGCGCGGCACCCTGTTCATCGGCGCGGGCGTGCCTGTCTACGCCGGCATGATTGTGGGCGAGACCCCCAAGGCCGAGGACATCTCCGTCAACGTGTGTAAGAAGAAGCAGCTGACCAACATGCGCGCCTCCGGCTCCGATGACGCTCTGCGCCTGACTCCTCCCAAGCAGATGAGCCTGGAGCAGTGCCTGGAGTTCCTGGCCGACGACGAGCTGCTGGAGTGTACCCCCGAGAACCTGCGCCTGCGTAAGCGCATCCTGGACCACGGCGAGCGCATGAAGCTGGCTTCCAAGAAGAAGGGCTAAGTTTTTAAAGAAGGGTTCCGCCCTGCGGGGCGGGTTCCTTTCTGAATCACCAGAAAGGAACCAAAGAGTGACTGGGGGGCGGCTCCGGTGAGCGCCATGCCCCAGGCGGCGCTCACAGTCACCGCTCCCCCAGACCCCCGGTTACGGGGGACGCCCTATTGTGGGCTGGATTATAACTTTCCGGCGGGCAAAGATAAGACTGCCTGGTCTTTTTTGCCTCGGGGACACAGGCCCCTACCGGGTCAGAAATTTGGAAGCTTTTGCGCTGAAATAACACCGCCTCCCTTGGAAAAACCATGATAATCTGGTTCATACCTAGAAGATAACATTCGCCCCTACGCACAGCCGAAAGGCCTTCCCGTAGGGGCGACTTTTAATGGCCGCCCCGTAACAGCCACCGACTGGAATGAAAGCCATGGGAACTTAGAAAAGGGCGGGGGCGAAGCGAAGCTTCGCAGAAGGTTCTTTGCCAAGCTTTCTTTCAAGAAAGCGGGGGCTTTTTTATCACCGCCCGTTCCTCGGGCTGATCACGCTGGAGTCTGCCATGAAATCACGTTCTTCCGCCCCCCGTTGGGCGATTCCTTTTGTTTTGCTGGTGCTGTTGGCGCTGGGGTTTCTCTTTGTCCCCGAGTGCGACGACAGCTACTTTATCTTCTGGAAGTTTGACAGCTGGAAGGATTTCCTCCTCACCCGGCCCAACACCCAGGACGCCCTGGTGGTGGGCGTCCCCCACAACGGCCGTTACCTGGGCAACCTGCTGGGTGTGCTCCAGGCCAAGCTGTATTTCACCCCCCTTTTCTTTCTCCGGGGCATTCTGCTGGGCGGCTCTCTCATCACCCTGGTCCTGCTGCTGGCCCGGCGCTTCCGGTCTAAGCCGGTGGGCAGGGGAGAGGCCTTCCTGCTCTCCGCCGCCCTGGTGGTCATCTCTTCCCGTGGGATGTGGCAGCAGGTTTACTCCTGGGGCGCGGCGCTGATCAACTACCTGCTGCCCATGCTGGGGCTGCTGGTGCTGCTGGACTGGATGGAGAAGAATCCCAAGGGCCCCATTCCGCTGGCCCGCACCGCTCTGCTGGCCCTGGCCTGCTGTCTGTTTATGGAGACAGTGACCATCTACCTGGCTCTGGCGGCGTTTGCCGTGCTGGTCTGGGCCTGGCTGTGCTGCCGGGACCGGTTGCCGGGCGCCATTGCTCTGGCTCTGGGCAGCTGGCTGGGGGCGGCCATCATGTTCCTGTCTCCCGGCTACGCCCAGGCGGGCAGCGACACCCGCTCGGTGGGACTGGAGCTGGCCTGGGACAACCTGCACCGCATTGTCACCGATACCTTTGTGCTCCCGGTGGCTGCCACCATGCTCATTAGCTTCCTGCTGGTGTGGCTGCTGTTCCGCCAGGGCTGCCCCTGGTGGAAGCTGTGGGCCGCTGTGCTGGGACTGGTCCATCTGGTCTGTCTCCTCTTTGCCGTGGGCGACCTGTTCCGGACCTGGAGCCTCTACGGCCACGTGCAGCTGGTCCTGGGCCTGGTCATGGCCGTGGTGTGGCTGGTCGCGGTGGTCCAGTGGCGGGGCGGCAAGGCCAAGGTGCGGGTCCTGCTGCTGGCCCTGTCCCTGTGCGTACTCAACGGGCCGCTGCTCTTTGTCTCCCCGGTGGGGCCCCGGAACCTGTTCCCCGGCTATGTGGCCCTCATGCTGGTGGCCGGAGAGCTGTACCTCTGCGCCCGGGCCCAGGGGCTGCGGCCTATGCACTGGCTGCGTTTCCCCCTGGCTGGGGCGTGCGTGCTGCTGGTGGCCCTCTACGCCTGTAACTTTGTGGCCTACCACCACCGGCTGGACTACGCCAACCAGCAGGTGGAGGCGGGCGCCGACTCCCTTACCCTGTACCTTCTGCCCTTTAACGGCTGGGTTACCAATGAGCTGCCCGGCAAGGGAGATATCTCCTATCTGGTTTACCGGGATACCCCCTGGGATGTAACCTTTACCTTTATTCCCTGGGAGTGGGTCCGGTAAGTGTTTGCAAAAAAAGCACAAAAACCGCTGTGGTTTTTGTGCTTTTTTGCGCTTTTTCTCTGCTGTTTCAAAAAAATTCATGGTTTTCCTGGAAAAAAGGTGTTGACGGGCCCTCTTTTTCCGTGTATAGTAGCTTTGTAACCAATTTGTAATCAATTCTTTTCCACTCTGTCATTTCTTTCGAGAACACAGAGAGACGGATTCGCAGCGATGTAATCGAGGTAGATTATGCAGGATATTATGGATTTGAATACTTCAACCCAATCCTCCGCTCCTGCCGGACCCAACCAGGAGCGATTGGAGACCTGGAAGAAGAACGCGCAGACGTGGTGGAAGACTGCCCGGGAGTGGTCCCGCATCCACGGACGTCGGGCGGCGCACCGCCTGCACAACGTGGTGGCAGGCAACCGGGCCACTGGCCCTATCTCCTTTTTGGTGGGCTCTGCCGCCGTGGGCGTGGCCATGACTCTGCTGGCCCTCTACTCTCCCAGCTACGCCGTCACCGTAAACGGAGAGACGGTGGGCGTGGTGGCCGACACCTCGGTGGTGGATGAGGCCATTAACAACGTGGAGGCCACCGGCTCCTCCATTCTGGGCTATGACTACCAGGTCCAGGGCAATCTGGAATATGAGTTCACCATCTCTCTGCGCTCCGACCTGTCCTCAGAGCAGGACATTCAGAACTACTTCTACACCCAGCTGGACGATCTCAGCGGTGAGATGCGCAAGTACCAGGTGGTGGTAGACGGCAACGCGGTGGGCGTGGTTAAGGACCAGGATGCCCTGAACGATCTGCTGCAGCGCTTTAAGGACCAGTACACCACCGAGAACACCACCTCGGTGGAGTTCCTGAATAAAGTGGAAGTCAAGCCCGTGTATGTGGTGGATTCCATCCTGACCATCGACGAGATGGAGCAGGCCCTGCGGGCCAACAGCAACGGCTCCACCACCTACACGGTGGCCGAGGGCGACACCTACTACGGCATTGCCTACGCCAACGACATGTCCCTGAGCGACCTGATGGCCCTCAACCCCCAGGCCGATCTGGACCGCCTGATGGTGGGCGACGTGCTCAACGTAAAGGAGCTGACCCCGGTGCTGTCGGTGCAGACGGTGGAGGACGTGACCTACACCGAGGCTATCGAGTGCCCTGTGGAGACCCGGGAAGACCCCACCATGTATAAGGGCAGCAGCAAGATCATTACCCAGGGTGTGGAGGGCGAGTCCCAGGTAAACGCCACCGTCACCTACGTCAACGGCCAGGAGACCAACCGGGTGGTGAACTCCACCACCGTTCTGCGGGAGGCCACCACCACCGTGAAGGCGGTAGGCACCAAGGAGAAGCCCAAGACCGCTTCCACCGGCAGCTACCAGTGGCCCATCAGCGGCCGGATCACCTCCTACTTCGGCGGACGGTACATCTTCGGCAGCTACAGCTACCACTCCGGCCTGGATATCTCCTGCTCCTACGGCGCCGCCATCCGCGCCGCCGACGGCGGTACGGTCACCTATGCCGGCTACAAGGGCTCCTACGGCAATCTGGTCATCATTACCCACGACAACGGCACCCAGACCTATTACGCTCACAACTCGTCCCTGTTGGTCTCCACCGGCCAGAAGGTGTACAAGGGACAGCAGATCGCCAAGGCGGGCTCTACCGGACGGTCCACCGGCGTGCACTGTCACTTTGAGGTACGTGTGAACGGAACGGCTGTTAACCCCCTGTCTTATCTGCCTTAATTTATTTCTCTTCTTACCCGGTCGCCAAGCTCTGGCGGCCGGGTTTTTTATACGTTTCTTTTTGCAAAGACGGGGGAAACGTTCCTTTTTGCTCGCCCAAAAAGGAACCAATGGCCCAGGCCACCCTCTCTTGCCCCTTTGGGGCAATTCACCTTGAAAGGCGCCAGGGGTGTGTCTCCGATGAACGCCACGCGGAGCGGGCGTTCAAAGTCGCCCCACCCCCTGGACCCCCGTTTACGGGAGACGCCCTCCAGAAAGATCTACGTACACTCCCGGCGGGCAAAGACGAGATTGCTGGTCCTTCTTGCCCCGGGGACACAGGCCCCTACCCAGTGGAAATTTAAACTGCCTGCGCTGTACCCACTCCGCCTGATGCCGCCAAACTGTGGCAGTCAGTCAATCATCGGCACGCCGCCCCGCAGGGCGGAACCCCAGAAGCAAAGCGGAGCTTTGCACAAAGTTCTTTGCCAAGCTTTCTTTCAAGAAAGCGGGGGGTGTGGAAAAGTTGGTGGAAAATGTGCACCTTTACCACCTCATCCCTTTTTCTTTGACAAAAAATATGTTATACTGCTCTTTGCGCTTTACTTACATTTTACATTTTCTCTGGGAGGGATCTTCTTGGCCCATCTTTATCGCGTCATCCGCTTCCCCAAAGGGAGCGACCCCCGATACCAGCTCTGGCACCATCTGTGGCTCGCCCTGGGACTGACCGCCTTGGGCGTTTTGTTGGGCTGGCTGACCCTGCCCCTGGCTGCCGCGGCCGACTCGGAGCTGTCCAGCCAGGCGCTGCTGGAGTACTACCTCCAGCAGCCTCAGCTTCTGTGGCTGAATCTGCTGGCCCCGGTGCTGCTCATCTGGCTGCTCTACTTTTTGATCGGCCGGTGCTGGGCCGCCTATCTGCTCACCGCCCTGCCGGTGCTGGGCATTGCCCTGGCCAACTACTACAAGATGCAGCTGCGGGGCGATCCCCTGGTGGCCTCTGACCTCAAGCTGGTCAACGAGGCGGGCGGCATCGTAGGTGGCTACACCCTGGACATCACGCCGCTGATCCAGAACACCCTGGTGTGGGCCGGGGTCGGCCTTCTGCTGGCCCTCATTCTCCTGCCTCGGGGGGTGCGGCGGCTCTCCATCCGGGTCATGGGCTTTTTCTCTGCGGCCGCCATTACCGCCACCGCCCTCTGGGGCCCCTATTTCAGCAACGACCTCTACCGTCAGACCACCCCGGGGGAGGAGCTCATCAACCCCTGGTCGGACACCGAGGTGTACATCTCCCACGGCGTACTCTATCCCTTCCTGTACACCGTGCAGACCCTGCTGCCTACCCAGCCCCAGGGCTACGACGCCCAGGTGGCCGAAACCATCCTGGAGACCCACGAGGAGGCCGACATCCCCGAGGACCAGAAGGTCAACGTGGTGGGCGTTATGCTGGAGGCCTTCTGCGACCTGACCGACTTCTCCGCCCTGGGCGAGGTCGAGGCGGTCCAGAATGTGTACGCCCCCTGGCACTGGCTGGAGGAGCACTCGGTATCCGGCAACCTGCTGACCAACATCTTTGCCGGAGGCACGGTGGACACCGAGTGGTGCTTCCTGACCGGGTACAGCAGCTATGACGACTTCACCCAGCCCACCGACTCCTATGTGTGGTACTTCGACCGCCAGGGCTACAACACCCGGGGCAGCCACCCGGGCAACGGCTGGTTCTACAACCGCCAAAACATCAACCAGTACCTGGGCTTCCAGGAATACTGGTTCAGCGAGAACCACTACGCCGAGCTGGTGGACCCGGTGGGCGCCCAGTGGAACTCTGACTACCTGCTGGTGGACGAGATTGTGACCGACTTGCAGACCCAGCTGGAGGAGGACAACGGCCCGGTATTCTCCTTCTCCGTGAGCATCCAGAACCACGGCCCCTACGAGTGGACCTACACCGCCAACGAGGCCTATCTGGACCCGGAGGAGACGGGACTGCCCGAGGAGGCCTGTCACGTCTTCAACAACTACCTCCACGGGGTGAGCATGACCATCTCCGCCCTGACCGGCATGGTCCACGACCTGGAGGAGATGGAGGAGCCTGTGGTGGTGGTCCTCTTCGGCGACCACAAGCCCTGGGGCGGCAACGGCAACTCCGCCTATACGGGCATTGGCGCCGACTTCTCCCTCACCAGCCTGGACAGCTTCTATGAATACTACTCCACCCCTTACCTCATCTGGGCCAACTCGGCGGCCAAAGAGGTGCTGAACAATGACTTTGAGGGGGACGGCGGCGACTTCTCCCCCTGCTTCCTCATGCAGGAGCTCTTTGACCAGTGCGGCTGGACCGGCCCGTCCTACCTCCAGTTTACCCGGGAAGTGCGCCAGGCCACCCCTCTGGTCCATCAGCAGGGCCTCTACCTGACCCAGGACGGCCAGCTTACCGACACCCTGGACGAGGAGCAGGAGGAAGTGGTGCGGGACCTGTACTTCACCCAGTACTACCGCCAGCATAAAATTACCCCCACAGGAGAGAACTCATGACCCCACTCTATGACGCCATCCGGGCCTACGCCGGACAGAACCCGGCCCGCTTTCACATGCCCGGCCACAAGGGTAACTTTTTGCCCGTCCCGGAGCTTCAATCCATCGCCCCTCTGGACGTGACTGAGGTAGAGCCCACCGGCGACCTCTTTTCCGGCGGCGAGCCCTTCGACCAGGCCCAGGCCCTGTGGGCCGCCCACTTCGGCATGGAGGACTGCCTGTTTCTCACCGGCGGCTCCACCTTGGGGCTCCACGCCGCCCTGGCTCTGTTCTGCCGTCCCGGCGACCAGGTCTTAATCGACCGGGGATGCCACCGGGCGGTGTATAACGCCCTGGCCCTGTTGGATTTGGAGCCGGTGTACCTGCCCCGGCCCTGGCGGGCAGGGGAGGGGATCGCCGGCCCAATCTCCCCACAGGATGTGGAAAACCTGCTGGATTCCCACCCAAATATCAAAATTATCTGTATTACTTCTCCCACTTATTCCGGTGTGTTGTCTGATGTGGCAGAACTTTCCCACCTCATCCATGCCCGAGGTGGAAAACTCATCGTAGACGGAGCCCACGGGGCTCACCTGCCTTTCCTGGGTGTGGACGCCTTCTCCGGCTGCGACGTCCTCATCTGCTCCGCCCACAAGACCCTGCCCGCCCTGGGCCAGTCCGCCCTGCTATTTACCAACGGCGTGGACCCCCGGCAGGTGCGGCAGATGACTTCCGTGTTCGGCAGCTCCAGCCCGTCCTACCCCATGATGATCTCCCTGGACTGCGCCCGGGACTACCTGGAAGGGGAGGGAGCGGAGGAGTACCGCCGGGTGGCCCGGCGCACCGCCGCCCTGCGCGCCGCCTTCCCCAGCCTGCAGGAGGGGGAGCTGCGCTTGGACCCCACCCGTCTGACCCTGACCTCCCCTGACGGCAACGCCCTGGCCCGGGCCCTGGAGGGGGAAAATATCTGGCCCGAAATGGCCGACAGCGGCCATGTGGTGCTGATCCTCACCGCCCAGGACGGCGAAGACGACCTTCACCGCCTAGAGGCGGCTTTGGAGCGCCACCGGGACCTGCTGGGCGCGCCGCCCATCCTGCCCCCGCCGCCGCTGCCCCAGCCCGCCTGCTCCCTGCGTGAGGCCCTGTTTGCCCCGGTGGAGCGGCTGCCCCTGGAGAACTGCCTAGGCCGGGTGGCGGCAGGCCAGCTGGCTCCCTATCCCCCCGGCGTGCCGGTGGTGGCCCCCGGCGAGGTCATTTCGGAAAAAGAACTGGCCTATTTAAAGGAAATAGGATATAATAATTTAGATGTCCCCGTGCTCTGCCGGTGACGTTAAACCCTAAGACTTGATTACCGTATGTGAGGAACGCTATGGAACTCTCCGCCCTGGCGGGCAACCGCCGTTTGAAGGCCCAGCTCTCCCAGCAGGAGGGGGGCCGGGGGCTGTCCCACGCCTATATTATCGCCGGACCGGCGGGCTCCGGACGGCACACCCTGGGCGGCCTGCTGGCCCAGGCCATGGTGTGCACCGCCCCGGAACACCAGCGCCCCTGCGGCCGCTGCCCCCAGTGCCGCAAGGCCCAGGGGGGCATCCACCCCGACATCTCCTGGGTGGCCGGAGCGGGGGAGGGCAAGCCCATCTCTGTGGACCAGGTCCGGGCCCTGCGCTCCGACGCCTACATCCGCCCCAACGAGGGGGAGCGGAAGGTGTATATTCTGGAGGGCGCCGACCGGATGAACGCCAGCGCCCAGAACGCCATGCTCAAGCTGCTGGAGGAGGGCCCGGCCTACGCCGCCTTCCTGCTTCTGGCGGAAAACGCCGGCGGCGTGCTGGAGACGGTACGCTCCCGCTGTGAGACCCTCACCCTGGACCCGGTGGCCCCGGACGAGTGCCTCTCCTGGCTCCAGGAGCGCTTCCCTCAGGCCAGCCGGGAGGAGCTGTCCGACGCCGCCAACCGCTGCCAGGGCCTGCTGGGCCGGGCGGTGGAACAGCTGGCCGGTGGGGGAGAGCAGGCTCAGGCCCTGAAGGACAAGGCCGACAAGCTCTCCCGCCTGTTGATGCAGGGACAGGAGTTGGAGCTGCTGGAGTTTTCCCTCACCCTGGACAAGCTGAGCCGGGAGGAGACCCAGTGCCTGCTGGACCTCACCTGCGCCGCCCTGGGGGACCAGATTCTCCAGGCCCCCGACCGGGCCCGGGCGCTGCGGGCCGCCCAAGGTGTGAAAGAGATGCGCCAGGCCGCGGGATTGAATGTGGGCCCCGCCGCCCTTTTCCCCTGGCTCACCGCCCGCCTTTTTTCGTGAAAAAAGGCGGCAAAAAAGCTCTCTGCGAAACTTCGTTTCGCCTCTGGGGATGCCGCCCTCCCGAATTGAGATATACGACCTAAAGGAGAACAACCATGGTTGAAATTATTTCCGTCCGCTTCAAAAGCGGAGGCAAACAGTACTATTTTAACCCCAACGGCGAGGTATTCCAGCCCGGCGAAGGGGTGATCGTTGAGACCTCCCGGGGTGTGGAGTACGGCGAGTGCACCCAGGGCAACACCCCCATCGACGAGATGGAGCTCACCGCGCCCCTGCGCCCGGTACTGCGCCGGGCCACCGAGGAGGACCAAAAGGTGCGGGAGCGCAACAAGGAGAAGGAGGCCAAGGCCTTCCAGATCTGCCAGGAGAAGATCGCCCAGCACGGCCTGGAGATGAAGCTGGTGGAGGCTGAGTACAGCTTTGAGGGCAACAAGGTGCTCTTTTTCTTCACCGCCGAGGGCCGGGTGGACTTCCGCGCCCTGGTGAAAGACCTGGCCAGCGCCATCCACGCCCGCATCGAGCTGCGGCAGATCGGCGTGCGTGACGAGGCCAAGATGCTGGGCGGTCTGGGCATCTGCGGCCGTCCCTTCTGCTGCGCCCAGTTCCTGGACGAGTTCCAGCCCGTGTCCATCAAGATGGCCAAGACCCAGAACCTGTCTTTGAACCCCACCAAGATCTCCGGCACCTGCGGGCGGCTGATGTGCTGCCTGAAATACGAGCAGGAGGCCTATGAAGACCTGGTGAAGCACTCCCCCAAGCAGGAATCCTTTGTAGAGACCCCCGACGGAGCGGGCACTGTGTCCAGCGTCAACCTGCTGCGCCAGACGGTGCAGGTGCGGCTGGACAGCGCCCCGGAGACCCCCAAGTGCTATCAGAACTGCGAGATCTGCATCGTCCGCAACGGCAAGGGCAAGCGCCCCGAGGGCTATGTGGAGCCCCCCCTGGAGGAGCTGGCCAAGCTGCGCAAGCCGGTGGAGAAGGAGGAGGTGCCTGATCTGAAGGGCTCCGCCTCGCCTCTGGCCGCCGCCCTGGAGGCCGTCTTTAACGGAGAGACCCCCCAGTACGAGGGCTTTGACACCCCCGCTGC
>CAJLCG010000081.1 GCA_905205085.1 uncultured Oscillospiraceae bacterium | reverse complement strand
CCAGCGGGTCTTTGGTTCCTTTCTGACCGCTCAGAAAGGAACCCGCCCCGCAGGGCGGAACCCCGCTACTTCTCCTCTCTGGCCTGCCTTAAAAACTCCGCGTCCTTATCATCCAGGGCATGCAGCCCGGCAAAATCCTCCATGTGGTGGGTAAACTCGTGGGCCACAGTGGCGAAAATCTCGTCCTTCCAGGTCTCCTCGTCCTCATCGGAGAGCAGGGCGGCAAAGGAGCCGTAGTAGAGTACGATATACCGCCCCAGCATATCATTGCAGTACTCCCCCATAATGTACATTTCCCCGGGGGGGAAGTCCGGGTCGGGCCGGGCCTCCTCCTCCAGCTGGATGCCTCCGTCCAGCTCCTCAAAAAACGCGTCGGGAAATTCTTGGGCGATCTCCTCCAGCCAGTCCCCCATGGTCTCATAGCTGGGCACCATAGCAAACGCCTCCTTTTCCGTTTTTCTCAGGATACCAAAAACCATGGTCCCATACAAGGGGGAGAAAACCTTCGGAAAAACTTAAGAATTATTCCATATCAATTTAATCTTTCTGCGGTATGGTATACAAGACATCCCTTGGATAGAAAAGAGGTTTTTCCTATGCCATCCCGTTCCCGCGAGGCTGCCGCCTCCACAAAGAAAAAACACCGTTCCTCCCCCCTGCTGTGGCTGCTTTTGGTCCTGGTAGTGGCGGGGGGGGGCTACCGTCTGTTTACCGGCTACTTCCCGTTCCAGCCCCGCCAATCCCTGGACGGGCAGACCATCAACAGCGAGACTCTCTCCCAGCTACGTGAACTGGCCAAGGATGAGACCCAGGCCAAATATATCCTCAAAAACCTGGACGACTACCCCTCCGGCCTGCTCTCCCTGCTTGCCCGCAACACGGAGACGCTGGACTTTGTGGCCGGCTACCCCCAGCACAAGCATGACGCCCCCGCCGACACGGTGGGCGAGGTGACAAAGGGGGAGTTTCCCCTGCTGATGCAGTGGGATATGCGCTGGGGCTACGCCACCTACGGCGACGGTCTGATGGCCCTCAACGGCTGTGGTCCCACCGCCCTGTCCATGGTGATCTGCGGTCTCACCGGGGACAACACCATTACCCCCTACACCGTGGCCCAGTATGCCGACAGTCAGGGGTTCTACGTGGACGGCGTGGGCACCAGCTGGGATCTGATGCGCACGGGAGCGGAGCACTTCGGCCTCACCGCCAAGGAGCTGCCCCTGGACGAGGGCGTGATCACCCGCGCCCTGAAGAATGGACAGCCCATCATTTGCAGCGTGGGCCCCGGTGACTTCACCACCAGCGGCCACTTCATCGTATTGGTGGGGGGGGAGGACGGCAAGATTCGGGTCAACGACCCCAACCGCCACTCCACCAGCTCCCAGCTGTGGGACTACGACACCCTGGCCGGACAGATCAACAATCTTTGGTCCTATTCTCTCTCCTGACCCTTCCCTGGCAGAGCACAACAGGGTATAATAGAGGTACAAATCCGTCCTTTTGTTTGGAACCCTTCCCCTGGGTATTCCGTCTAAACAGATAGAGAGGAAACACCGGAAAGGAGTGTACTGCCATGAAACGAACGGTATCTATTCTGCTTGCCTCCGCCCTGCTTTTGTCCCTGGCCAGCTGCGGACCAAAGGGAGAGTCTTCCGATCCCCAGGGCAGCCAGAGCTCGTCCCAAAGCCAGGCCCAGGCCGTCTTTACCACCCTGAAAGAACCCACCTACCCCACCTTCCCCCAGTTCCCCCAGGCCCCGGAGGACGGCCCGGACGCGGACTGGCAGGCCTACTACAACGCCTACGACGAGTATTACAGCGCGGTGATGGAGCTGCGAGGGGGCGGCATCCCCGAGGGCACCCGCTTTGCCGTAAGTGATTTTGCCGCCAAGAGCACCCCCCTGGCCCTGGCGGGACAGGAGGGGAAAAACGCCGCCTTTTCCCCCGTCTCCCTGTGGGCCGCCCTGGCCATGCTGGCGCCCTGCGCCCAGGGGGACAGCCAGAGCCAGCTGCTTTCCGCCCTTGGGGTGGCCGGTCAGCGGGAGCTCACCGATCAGGTCAGCCGCCTGTGGAAGGGGCTGTACACCAACGACGGGGTGAGCAGCCTCATTCTGTCCAACTCTGTGTGGCTCAATGATTCCCAGCAAGGCGAGTACGTCCAGGCCACCCTGGACACGCTGGGCCGGGACTACTTCGCCGGGGTATACACCACCCCCATGGGCACCGCCGGGGCCGACCAGGCCATTACCGACTGGGTCGCCAAAGAGACCAATGGTCTCATCGGTGGGAACGGCCCTGTGGTGGAGACCGCGCCGGACACCCTGCTCCTGCTGGCCTCCTCCCTCTA
Source organism: uncultured Oscillospiraceae bacterium (assembly GCA_905205085.1). Taxonomy (GTDB): domain Bacteria; phylum Bacillota; class Clostridia; order Oscillospirales; family Oscillospiraceae; genus Lawsonibacter. The sequence continues at coordinate 7,831 of CAJLCG010000081.1, read as the reverse complement.
CTACAAGGCGGCCTGGGTCGTTCCCTTTGATGCGGAAAAAACCCAGGAGGGCGACTTTACTACCGCCAGCGGTGAGACAGCATCCGCCGACTTTATGCACGCTTCCCTGGCGGGCAATTTCCTGAAGCGGGATGGCTATCAGGCCGCCGCCCTGGAGACCCAACTGGGCGAGATGTTCTTTGTCCTGCCTGAGGAGGGCACCGCCCCCGAGGAGCTGCTCAGCGACACCAGCTTTTTGTCCAGCCTCAGCAGCGGCGCCGCTGACGTGCAGTACGGCACGGTGGAGTGGTCGGTGCCCAAGTTTGACCTGTCCGCCGACCTGGACCTGATAAACACCCTGAAATCTCTGGGCATCACCGACCTGCTGAACGCGGATCAGGCCGACCTGAGCGGCCTGACCTCCCTGGACACCTTCCTGACCCAGGCCGAGCAGATGACCCGGGTGAGCGTGGACGAGGAGGGTGTGGAGGCCGCCGCCGTGACCATTCTGGAGGCGAACGACGCGAGCATGCCACCCGACGAGACCTGCGTGATGAACCTGAACCGCCCCTTCCTGTTCGTCCTGCGCAGCCAGGGCCTGCCCCTGTTTGTGGGCGTGGTGAATGAAGTGTAACTCTGTTTTCTCATACAGCAAGCGCCCCCGCAGGACTGTGCCTGCGGGGGCGGTTTTTTGTGTTTGGAGGGATGTTCCGCCCTGCGGGGCGGGACGGGGAGGCGAAACGAAGTTTCGCAGGAAGCTTTTTTGCCTACTTTTTTCTCGAAAAAAGTAGGTTATTCCACGGTTTTCAGCGACTCCACCATATCCAGCTTCTTCAGCTTCCGGTGGGCTCCCAGATTGACCACCAGGGAGAACACCGTGGTGAGCAGCACCGCCCACAGATAGCTGGTAAAAGCCACAGTGCGGCCAAACATAAGAAGGTCGATTTCCACCGTCAAGATGAGCCACTGGTGCAGGAGCTTGCCCATCACCATGCCCATGGCCACACCAAACACGGTGAGGATCACGTTTTCCCGGTAGATGTAGGCGGACAGCTCTCCGTCGTAGAAGCCCAGCACCTTTAAGGTGGCCAGCTCCCGCATGCGCTCGGTGATGTTGATGTTGGTCAGGTTATAGAGCACCACAAAGGCCAGAGCGGCGGCGCACACGATGATCAGGGCCACGGCGTAGTCCACGCTCTCCAGGCTGGTGCCAAAGGTTCTGCGGGTATCCTCGATGCGGGTCAGAGAGCTGATGCCGTCCAGGGAGACCAGCTCCTGCTCCAGCTCCTCGGCCCCGTCGGCCTGGGTGTCGTAGGAGACCAGCACGGCGTTCTCCTCCGGGGCCTGGCCGAAGACCTGCTCATAGTAGGCGCTGGACATGTACACGCTGTGCTGGATGTAGTGTTCGGTGATGTCGGCCACCCGCACCTCCACCCGGCTGTCCCCGTCCAGGGTGATGGTGTCCCCCACCTCCACGTCCAGCAGCTTGGAGAGCTTTTCGGTGAGAATGACTCCATCATCGGGCAGAGTAACGGTGTCATTGTCGGTGCGGTGGCGCAGGTTGACAAACCGCTCCAGCACGTCGCTGTTTTCCACCACCTCCAGGGTGGCGTCGGCGGTGTAGGTGTCGCTCTCGGTGGTGACAGTCTCGGTGTGCTCCTTCGTCCAATCCTCCACCAGGTCGCTGCCGTCCAGGGCCTTTTCCACCTCGGACCACTCGCCGGGGGTGATGTGCTCCACCAGCCCCAGCTGGGCGGAGTAGCGGTAGATCTCGTCGTACTGCATATCCATCACCGCAAAGATGGAGTCCCGCAGGCCGAAGGCGGTGACGATGAGGGCGGCACAGCCGCCGATGCCCACCACAGTCATCCAGAACCGCTTCTGATAGCGGAACAGGTTGCGCAGGGTGATCTTATAGTTGAAGGACAGCCGCCGCCACAGGGGGGTAATGCGCTCCAGCAGGATGCGCTTGCCCATGGGGGGCGCCTTGGGCCGCATGAGCTGGGCGGGCACAGCCGCCAGGGTGTTGAAGCAGGCCCCCAGGGCGGCCAGGGTGACCGTCCCCACCGCCGCCAGACAGGCGGTGACCGAGGTGGCGGGCTCGATACCGTAGTGGATGGGCCCGAAGGCGTAAATGATTTTCCAGGCGGTACAGATGATCCAGGGCAGCAGAGTCAGGCCCACGGCCAGGCCCACCAGGGAACCAATGGCGCTGGCCAGGAAGCCGTAGCCCACATACTTGATGGCGATGGCCCCCTTGGAGTAACCCAGGGCCTTCATGCCGCCGATGGCCACCCGCTGCTCCTCTACCATGCGGGTCATGGTGGTGAGGCACACCAGGGCCGCCACCAGGAAGAAAATCAGGGGAAATACGCTGGCTAGGTTGCCCATACGGTCGGCGTCCATGGAGTAGCTGACAAAGCCCATGTTGGTGTCCCGGTCCAGCAGATACCACTCGCAGTCGTCCAGGTCATCCAGGTCCCGCTGGGCCTGCTCCACCTTCTTTTTCGCGTCGGCGATCTCTTTCTCCGCCTCCGCCTTGCCGTCCAGGTACTCCTGATAGCCGTCGGCGTACTCCGCCTCGCCGTCGTCCAGCTCCTTTTTCGCGTCGGCCAGTTCGCGGAGGCCGTCGGCTCGCTCCTGCTCCAGGGTCTCCTTGCCGTCCTGGAGCTCCACCAGGCCGTCCTCGTACTCCTTCTTGCCGTCCTGCCAGTCCTTCAGGCCCTGGGCGTAGTCGGCCTCGCCGTCGTCCAGCTCACGCTTGGCGTCCTCCAGCTCCAGGCGGCCGTCCTCCAGCTCGGCCCAGCCGTCGTCCAGCTCCTTCTTGGCGTCGATAAGTTCCTGCTCTGCGTCTTCCAGCTCGGCCACGCCGTCCTCATATTCTTTCTCGCCGTCCAGCAGCTGATCATAGGCGTCCTCCAGCTGCTCCTTGGCGTCTTCCAGCTCGGCTTCCCCGGCGTAGATCTCCTGCCAGGCCTGCTGGATCTGCCGGTTGGCAGAGAGGAAGACAGAGGTAGACACGGGCACGGTCTGCCCGTTGGATGTAGTATAGAGCTGATCCAGCTGAGACTGGAGCTGGGACTGGGTGGCCTTGGCCTGACTGATCCCGGCCTCCAGCTGGGGAATGGATGCCTGGGCCTGGGCCAGACCGGCCTCCGCCTCGCTCTTGCTCTGCTGGAGGGCGGCCAGCTGGGCCCGCAGGGCGGTGGTATCCTCCCCTGCCGCGTCCGCCGCGTCGATCTGCTGCTGCACCTGGGCGATCTGCCCCTCCAGTTTGCTGATGGTCTCAGTCAGGCTTTTCACGTTGCTTTGGACGGCCGCCAACTGCTCTTCCAGGCTGTGAATGGTATCCTGTGCCTTGGCAATGCCTCCCTCCAGCTCGCTGCGTGCCCCGTTGAGGGCGGCGTCAATGACCGCGCCGTCGCTGCCTGCCATGGCGGAGAGCAGGGCGCTGTTGCTGGAGTAGGAGAGCTGGAAGTTGGATGCCAGCTGATTGCGGAATTGAGTCAGGCCATCCTGGAAGGTGGCCTCCTGCTGCCGCAGCTCCCGCTTACCCGCGTTGAGCTCGGCTACGCCGTCCTCATACTGCTCTACGCCGTCGTAGTAGTCGTCCCAGCCGTCGTCCAGCTCCTCTCGGGCGTCCTCCAGCTCATCCAGTCCGTCCTGGTACTTCTTGAGGCCGTCGTCATACTCCGCCTTGCCCTCCTGCCACTCCTTCACACCGTCCTGGTACTCCGCCAGGCCGTCATAGTATTCCTTCCAGCCGTCGTCCAGGTCCTTGCGGGCGTCCTTGAGCTCGGTCTCGCCGTCCAGCAGCTCCTGCCACGCGTCGTCCAGCTCCTTCTGGCCGTCGGCAATTTCCTGCTCTGCGTCGGCAATTTCCCGGTTAAAGGTGTCCTCCCCGTCCCGGTACTCGGCCCAGCCGTCGTCCAGCTCCTTCCGGGCATCACTGAGCTCCGCCTCCGCGTCGGCCAACTCCTGGGCTACCTCCACCTCCGCGTCGGCCAGCTCCTGCTTGGCCTTGTCGATCTCCTCCTGGGCCTCGTCCCGGATGGAGTCCCCCCGCAGCTTGGCCCGCTCTTTGGAGAGGGGTTCCAGCTGGTCCACATATCCATCTACCAATTCCTCGTAGGCGTCGCTGTAGGTCATCAGCTGAGAGGCCCCCTCAAACAGGAGATATGCGTCGGTGTAGGTCTCCATATCGAAGGATTCCATGGGCAAAAGGATGAAATAGCTCACCTTTCCGGTGCCCAAGGTGGAGGAGCCTCGCTCCACGCCGATGTACAGCGGGGAATTGGCACTTCCAACTATGGTAAATTCTGACTGCTTTAAAGCATCCTCATAGTCCCCGTTTCCTGTGTCCAGAGTAATTTTATCCCCCAAAGAAAGGCCGGTTTCCTGCAAAAATCGGGGTTCTACCAAACATTCTCCGGCGTTTTCCGGCAGGCGGCCCTCCTGGAGGTCGGGAATATTGATATCTTCTGTGAAGGATAATACCTTTACAGTAGAATCCTTATCGTCCACCTTCACCGTCGCGTCGATGGTATAGGCCCCCTGGGCCAGCTCCACCCCGTCCTGGGCCTGGAGCACATCGATGTCCTCCTCCGTCAGTCCCAGGGTGGAGGCCACCCGCAGGTCCATAAGACGCTGGGCATCCAGATATTGGTCCACGCTGTTTTTCATGTCGGGCTCAGTGACCCGCAGGCCCGCCAGAAAACAGACCGCCAGGGCGGAGAGGACCAGGATGGAGATAAAACGGCTGCGGGTGTTCTTAATTTCCCGCAGGGTGTCGGTGAGCAGGCGGTTAGGGGTGTGTTTTCTTCTGTTTTTCATTCCGCCGCCCCCTTTTTTAATTGCAAATTGTTATGTTTCTGTCTCATATTGCCCACAGTATCCTTATCTGCTGCCCAATTACCACTCGATCTCTTCCACCGGCATGGGATTGTCGTTGTACACGATCCGGTCCACCCGGCCGTTTTTCACGTGAATGACCTTGTCGGCCATGGGGGCAATGGCGGTATTGTGGGTGATAACCACCACCGTCATCCCCTGCTGGCGGCAGGTGTCCTGGAGGAGCTTGAGGATGGCCTTGCCGGTGATGTAGTCCAGAGCGCCGGTGGGCTCGTCGCACAGCAGCAGCTTGGGGTTTTTGGCCAGGGCCCGGGCGATGGCCACTCGCTGCTGCTCGCCGCCGGAGAGCTGGGCGGGGAAGTTGTTGAGCCGCTCCCCCAACCCCACGTGGCGCAGCACCTCCTCTGCCGGGAGCGGCTCCTTGCAGATCTGAGCGGCCAGCTCCACATTTTCCAGGGCGGTGAGGTTCTGGATCAGGTTGTAAAACTGAAAGACAAAGCCGATATCATACCGGCGGTAGGTGGTGAGCTGGCGGGAGTTGCACTTGCTGATCTCCTTGCCGTCCACCAGGATGGTGCCCTCGTCGCAGGCGTCCATGCCTCCTAAAATATTCAGTACCGTGGTCTTGCCCGCCCCGGAGGGGCCCACAATGATGACAAATTCCCCTTTTTCAATCTCAAAGGTGATATCGTCCACCGCGGTGATGGTGACCTCGCCCATCTTATAGCGCTTGACCACGTGCTCCAAGGAAATATATGCCATAACCGTCCTCCTGTTGATTAAGGAACATGTGTTGATTATTTTTATATCTTATATTATAGTGGTTCCAACGGGAGACGCAAGGGACAGTTTTTCCCGCTCCTGTCTGAAACCCGACAGTTTTCCACATTCTGTCCGGAAATTGTGCAAAGTTTCTGTGAATTTTTCAGGAGGACCGCCTATGACCCATTCTCAACCGGACCGCCGGGTGCGGCGCACCCGGGCCCGCCTGGAGCAGGCCATGCTGGAGCTGCTGCGAGAGAAGGATGCCCGCTCTATTACGGTGCGGGAACTGACCCAGCGGGCCGACGTGAACCGGGGCACCTTTTACGCCCACTACAAGGACGTCTTTGACCTGCTGGACCAGATGGAGCAGGCACTGTTTCAGCGGCTGACCCAGCTGCTCTCCTCTTACTCCACCCAGGACCTGCAAAAGGGGCTCACTCCCCTGCTCACCGACGTGTTCCGCTTTGTCCGGGACGACCCGGTGCTGCGGCTGGCCTTTCAGGACCAGCGCACCCAGGACTCCTTTTTCCGGCGGCTGGATCAGCTGATCTATAAGAAATGCCAGGAGGACTGGCAGGGGCTGTTCCTGCCTGTGGATCAGCAGCTGTGGGGCTGCTGTCTGGACTTTCTGGTGTCGGGGGCGGTAGGGCTGGCCCGGGGCTGGATGGGCCGGGGTTTTCAGGAGGAGCCGGAACAGATGGCTCAGCTGGCCAACCGGCTGATCTTAAACGGCCTGTCTCTGTCTTAATATCAATTTTTTCCTAAAACGGTTATCTTTTCCTTGTCGGCCCCCTTGTCGCTTTTTGTAAAAGGGAGTAGAATAATTTCAACATTTCTATTTTTTGTTGTGTGTAAAAGGAATCTGAAGGAGAGACGAGCTTTGAAACGATCCAGAGTATGCGCTGCCCTGCTGTGCGGCGCCTTTGGGGCGGCGCTTCTCACCACCCCAGCATCGGCTTCCACGTTACCCAACGACCTGCGGCACCACTGGGCCCAGGCCCAAATCTATACCCTGATGGAGCATGGACTCATTACCGGCTACCCCGACCACACCTTCCGCCCCGACCAGACGGTCACCCGCCAGGAGGCGGTGGGCCTGGTTTACGGCCTGCTGGAAGAGATGGGCGTGGATTTGGACACTACCCCCCAGGTAGGCGGTGCACAGACTGGCGTATCTTCCGACGATACCCAGGATTTTCTCCCCTCCCAGGATGAGCTTCCCCCGGTCTACGCCGACCTGGACAACAGCTGGGCCAAGGACAAGATCCTGTGTCTGGAGTCCAACGGCATCCTGTCTCAGGACGGTACCGGCCTGTTCCATCCCTTCCAGGATATGACCCGGGGCGAGGCGGCCCAGATCCTGTGGAACTGTGTTACCACCTGGCCGGACGTCTTTTCCCTCACGCCTCTGGAGAATCCCCCCATCGTCTACGATACCGGCGGGCATCCCAACTCCAAGGCCATCTTCTACTTGCTGAAGTTCGGGGTGGTCTCGGGCCGGGGCGACGGCGGTTACTACCCCGATGATCCCATCTCCCGGGCGGAATTCTCTATCCTGCTGCTGAATCTGGCGGGCTATGCCGTTGATGAGGTGCCCTTTGAGCCCCTGCCCACCTACACGGTGATCCCCACCCCCTACATCAGCCAGGTATATCCCTCCGGGGCCTGGGTGGGATGTGAGCCCACCTCTCTGCTGATGGGCCTGAAGGCCAAAGGCTACGCCCAGAACGTGACCCTGGACGACTTCCTTTACGCCATGCCCAAGACGGAATCCAACCCCGCCAAGGGCTTTGTGGGCTCTCCCTACGTGCCCAGCGAGACCCTGCGTACCACCATCTATCCCGCCCCTCTGGCCGAGTACGGCCGGCAGTACGGCAATGTAAAGGACTTCTCCGGCAAGTCGGTGGAGGAGCTGCGGGAGGAAGTGCTGCTGGGCAATCCGGTGGTCATCTATGTCACCCTGTATTGGAAGCAGCCCTACTACCGCAACTTCAACATTGAGGGCACCACCCAGAGCCTGCTGCGCAACAACCATGCGGTGCTGGTGTGCGGCTATGATTCCTCCACCCAGCAGTACTACATCGCCGATCCCTACAACATCAACGACCGCTACCACGATTATTTCTACTGGATCTCTGCCGATATTCTGGACCCCCTGTACATGGTACGGCAGCACGCGGTGGCTATTGAATAACCTGTCTTTCTATGAGAAAAGCCCGGGAATGCCCGGGCTTTT
>CAJLCG010000080.1 GCA_905205085.1 uncultured Oscillospiraceae bacterium | reverse complement strand
GTCCTTTGGACGGGCGCTTTGTGCGTCTTTATTCTTCTTTGGGCTCCAGCAGGTAGGGGAGGAAGTCGGCCATCAGGGGGATATAGGTGGCCACAAAGGCGATCCCGGCCAGGATGGCCACTTTGGGCTTGTGCCGGGAGGGGACCAGAAGGCCCAGCAAAATTCCTACGGCGCAAAGGCAGATCTTCACCAGGGCGAAGTCACGCCAGGTGCTCTCGGCGGCATACTCGTCCGCCCGATCAAATAACCATCTCAGCCAGTTCATAAAATACCCTCCTTTTCTGCGCTTCCTTTCCAGAAAGCTTGCCCGCTTTCTTGCCGCTTTCTTGAAAGAAAGCTTGGCAAAGAACTTTGTGCGAAACTGCGTTTCGCTTCTGGGTCTGGGATGATCCAATACAGCCGCGCCGTATCGGACAGCTCCCTTATGCTCCAATTTTAAGCCAGAAACCGACAAAATGCAAGAAGCAGAGGCCCATTTTGCGTGCAGCCTGTCATTGATATGGGCGAAATTCTTTCGCCCATATCAATGAGCGCTAGCCCAGGTAGTCCCGGCGTGGGTCTCGGCCAGCAGGGGAACGGACAGAGCGCACACGCCCTCCATCTCCTCTTTGACCAGCTTGCACACCGTCTCAGCCTCCGCCTCCGGGCACTCCACGATCAGCTCGTCGTGGACCTGGAGCACCAGACGGCCCTCCAGCCCCTCCCGGAGCAGGCGATCCCGCACCCGGATCATGGCCAGCTTGATAATATCGGCGGCGGTGCCCTGGATGGGCATGTTCAGCGCCACCCGCTCGCCGAAGGAGCGGGTATTGAAGTTGGAGGACTTGAGCTCCGGCAGCCAGCGGCGGCGGCCAAACAGGGTGGAGACATAGCCGTCCTGCTTGCCCTGCTCCACCACCCCGTCCATATAGGCCCGCACGCCGGAATAGTGGGCAAAATACTTGTCCATATACTCCTTGGCCTGCTGGACGGAAACGCCGATGTCCTGGCTGAGAGAGAAGGGGGAAATGCCGTAGACGATGCCGAAGTTTACCGCCTTGGCGCTGCGGCGCATCTGGGGAGTCACCTGGTCGGGAGTTACCCCAAAGACCTGGGAGGCGGTGATGGTGTGGATGTCCGCCCCGCTGTGGAAGCCCTCAATCATAGCCTGATCTCCGGCCATGTGGGCCAGCAGGCGCAGCTCGATCTGGGAGTAGTCTGCGTCCACCAGCACCTTGCCGGGAGCGGCCACAAACATCTCCCGCAGCTGGGCACCCAGCTGGGTGCGGATAGGAATATTCTGGAGATTGGGCTCGGTGGAGGAGAGCCGCCCAGTGGCGGTGACCGTGTTCTGGAAGCAGGTGTGGATGCGCCCGTCGGGGGCGATGACCTTGCCCAGACCGTCGGCGTAGGTGGATTTCAGCTTGGTGAGCTGGCGGTAGTCCAGAATGGCCTCGATGATGGGGTGCTTGCCCCGCAGCTTCTCCAGCACCTCCGCGTTGGTGGAGTAGCCGGTCTTTGTCTTCTTGACGGGGGGCAGGCCCAGCTTGTCAAAAAGGATCTTGCCCAGCTGCTGGGTGGAGTTGATGTTGAACTCCTCCCCGGCCAGCTCATAGATGAGGGCCTGGTCCTTCTCAATGCCTTGAGCCAGCGCCTCGCCGAAGGCAACCAGAGCCTTCCGGTCCACCAGCACGCCGGAGCGCTCCATCTCGGCCAGCACCGGGCACAGGGGAAGCTCGATCTCCTCATAGAGCTTGGTGAGGCCCAGCTCCTCCAGCCGCTGGGACAGGGTTTCGTACAGACAGTCGATGAGGGCGCAGTGGCTCAAAAGCGCGCCCATGGGGCCGGCGGATTGGCCTTCCGACTCCAGAGAGAACAGGGAGTCAAACGCGCCGGGGGTGAGATACTCCTTGGCCTTGGCAAACTCCTGGTTGTAGTAAGTGATCCCCAGCTTCTCCAGGTCGTAGCTGCCGTCGGTGGGGGAGAGCAGGTAGGCGGCCAGTTCGGTGTCAAACCGGATGCCCTGGGGCTCAATCCCCTGGTCCAGCAGTTCCTTCTCCAGCTCCTTGGCCCCGTGGACCACCTTCTGGATGTCGGCGGCGAAGAGGGCCTGGAGCACCTGGTTGTAGTTTTCCAGCCGGTTGGCAAAGAGCAGAGCGGCGTGGCCTTCGGTGGGGCTGGGGTTAAAGCTGACACAAACTGCGTCCAGCCCAGGCAGGGTCAGCACGGCCACATGGTCGGCCTGCCGCCACAGCTCCAGAAGCTCCTGGGCCCGGGAGGCGTCCTGCACCACCTCGCTGGTGCAGGTGCCCTCCACCATCTTGTTCTCCTGGGGCGCGCCCTCCCCCTGGGGAGCGGTGAGGTGGTACTTGTCGATGAGCTTGGCAAACTCCAGCTCCAGGAAGAGTTGATAGAGGCGGTTGTTGTCCACCTCTTTGCGCAGGTTCTGCTCCGGGTCGAAGTCCAGGGGGGCATTACAGCGGATGGTGGCCAGGTCGTAGGACATGCGGGCCATCTCCTCCCCCTCCTGAAGCTTTTTGACCACGCCCGGCTTGGCGGGGGTGCCGGGGGCCATCTCCGGGGTGGGCATGGCGGCGTACAGCGCGTCGATGGAGCCGTACCGGCCCACCAGAGCCATGGCGGTCTTCTCGCCCACGCCCTTCACGCCGGGAATATTGTCGCTGGCGTCGCCCATGAGGGCCTTGAGGTCGATGATGTGGATGGGGTCAAAGCCGTACTCTTCCCGGAACGCGTCGGGAGTCATGTCCTTGGTGGTGGTGCGGCCCATGCGGGTGGAAACCAGCTTGACGGTGGTGTGGTCGGTGACCAGCTGGAGGGAGTCCTTGTCGCCGGTGACCACGATGGTGTCCCACCCGGCGGCGGTGTCCTTAGCGGCGATGGTGCCCATCAGGTCGTCCGCCTCCCAGCCGTCCATCTCGTAGGTGGGGATGTTCATGGCGGACAGGACATCCTTCAAAATGGGCATCTGGCTGGCCAGCTCGTCAGGCATCCCCTTCCGGGTGGCCTTGTAGCCGTCGTAGGCCAGGTGGCGGAAGGTGGGGGCCTTGCGGTCAAAGGTGACGCACAGGGCGTCGGGCTGGCTCTCGTCCAGCAGCTTGCCCAGGATATTCAAAAAGCCGAAGATGGCGTTGGTGGGCTGGCCGGAGCGGGTGGTGAGATTCTGACTCACCCCGTAAAAGGCCCGGTTGACCAGGGAGTTGCCGTCCAGGACCATCAGTTTTTTCATGTGGGTATCCTCTCGTTTCTTCCCCCAAAGGGGTAAAATATCTGCTTCAGTATATCAGTCTTCCCAGTATGGGGCAAGAACAAGCGCCTTTGGGTCATAGACTGGCGGCCAGCTTCTCCGCCTGCTTTTTGGCCCGGTTGAGAATGGCCTGGGTATCGTTCCCCCATACGTCCAATCCCTCGGCGGTGAGGCAGTGGGTGCGGGAGATACCGAACATGCCGCTGAGCCCCCGCAGATAATCGTAACCGAAGTTGTTGTCCCCAATGGGGCCGCCGGAGGTGGTAATATACACCAGATTGCCCGCCTGGCACAGCCCCTCCTGCTTGCCCTCCAGGGTATAGTGGAAGGTGATGCCCAGCACGCTGGACCACTCCAGGTAGACCTTCAGGGCGGCGGGGAAGGTGAGGTCCCAGTAGGGAGCGGCCACCACAATGAGATCCGCCCCCTGCATCTCGTGGGCGGGGGCAAACATGGGGTCCCAGGGGTCGGCCTGGAAGCGCGCGTCCCGCTCCACCGTCATGGGACCGGTGAGCACCGGCAGGTCGCAGACGGTGAGGTCCCGCTCTAAAATTTCTGCCTTGGGCCAGCGGGCCTTGCAGGCATCCAGAAAGGCCTGGCTGAGCTGCCAGGTGCGGGACTCCTCCCGGCCACGCATACAGGCGTTGACAAACAAAATATGCTCGATCATACCTCGTTCTCCTTTCCTAAATCGGTCAGGGCCTGACAGGCAGTCTTGACCAGATAATCCATCGCTTCCACAGGGTAGCTGCCCGCGGCGGTCTCGCCGGTGAGCATCAGGGCGCAGGAGCCGTCCAGCACTGCGTTGTAGATGTCGCTCACCTCGGCCCGGGTGGGCACGGCCCGCTGCTGCATGGACCAGAGCAGCTGGGTGACCACGAAGAAGGGTTTTCCTGCCGAGCGGCAGGCGCGGGCAATGTGTTTTTGGGCGGAGGGCAGCTGCCACAGGGGCATGCTGTTGCCCAGGTCGCCCCGGGCGATGCAGATGATGTCAGCGGCCTGGATGATCTCGTCCAGCTTCTCCAGACCACGCTGGTTTTCGATTTTGGCCATGATCTTCCCGTGCTCCAGCCCGGCCTGAGCCATAGCCCGGCGCAGGGTGTGGATGTCGTCGGCGCCCCGGACAAAGGGCTGGAGAATATGGGTCACGCCGAAACGTTTGGCCTGGGCCAGATTGTCCAGGTCCGCCCCGGTGAGGGTGGGGGTGTTTACCTCCCGGCCCAGGATGGCCAGGCTCTTGCGGCTTTGCAGGGTTCCGCCCCGTTCCACCCGGCAGACAAGGCCCTCCGGGCGCTTCTCCTCCACTCGCACCAGCAGGGCGCTGTCGTCCAGAGAGATGCGGTCCCCCGGCTGGGCGGCCTCCAGAGCCGCCGGAGGGATGGGGATGCCGCCGGGGCCAAGCACGGTCTGGCTCCCGGTCTCCAGAGGGATGGGGGCGGAGAGGGTCCCCACCCGCAGCTCCGGGCCCTGTAAGTCAATAATCAGGTGGGCCTGCCGCCCGGCCTTTTGGGCGGCGGGCCAGTAGACCTCCTTCAGCAGAGGGGCACACTGCTGAAGCGTGGTATGGGACAGGTTTAAGCGCGCGCCGGTCATTCCGGCGGCAAACAGCCCGTCCAGGGTAGCTCGGTCGGCGCAGGAGCCCCCCAGGGTGGCGTAAAACTCCATGGAATCCTTCGCTCCTTTTTTTGCTGCTGTCTCTATTATGGTGCTCCCGGCCCCCTTCGTCAATCGAAATTCGGGGAATTTCCCGGAAATCGGATTGTTTACCCCTTTTTCATAGACTTTTTTCCGGAAGCGTGATAGAATAGGATGCCTGAATGAAACCATTGCCTGAAAAAGGCATGACCATAGTCCAACTAATTCTTTGATGATGTGGAGGATGTTCCATTGAAAACGAATGTGTTAGGCATCCAATTTGACAACCTGACCCGCGAGGAGGCCCGCCAGGCGGGCGGTGAGCTGCTGCGGGGCAGCGACTTTCACTATGTAGTTACCCCCAATCCCGAATTTTTGCTGGCTGCGGAGAAGGATCTGGAATTCCAGAAAATCCTCAACCGGGCCAATCTGGTGCTGCCCGACGGCATCGGAGTGGTCTATTCTGCCAAGATTTTGGGTACACCTTTAAAGGAGCGGGTAGCCGGCTTTGACTTTGCCTGCGACATGCTGGAGGAGCTCAACGAGATGGGCGGCCGCCTCTATCTGCTGGGCGCCAAGCCCGGCGTGGCCGAGGAGGCCGCGGCCCGGATCGTGGAGAAGCACCCCAAAATTGTGATCTGCGGCACCCACGACGGCTACTTCCAGGAGTCCGACCCGGTGGCCCGGGAAGTGGCCGCAGCCCAGCCCGACCTGCTGTTTGTCTGCCTGGGCGCTCCCAAGCAGGAGAAGTGGATCGCCCGCTTTGGACTGCTCACCGGAGCCAAGCTGGCCATTGGCCTGGGCGGCGCGCTGGACGTGTTCGCCGGCAACGTGGAGCGGGCCCCGGAGAAGTGGCAGAAGATGGGCATGGAGTGGGCCTACCGCCTCAGCCGGGAGCCCAAGCGCTTTGGCCGCATGGCCAAGCTGCCCCTGGTGCTGGTGAAGGCCGCCGGGCAGCGCGTCACCGGCCGCCGCCGTCCGGGGGTTCTGTAATGGCAGGACGGCTCATTGTATTTGAGGGGACCGACGGCTCCGGAAAGTCCACCCAGTTTCAGGCCCTGTGCCGCCGGGTGACCCAGAGCGGCCGGGACTATCAGAAGCTGGTCTTTCCCCAGTATAAAGAACCCTCTTCCGCCCTCATCCGCATGTATCTGGCGGGAGAGTTTGGCACCCATCCCCAGGACGTGAATCCCTATGCCGCCTCCGCGTTTTACGCGGTGGACCGGTACGCCTCCCTGAAAAAGGTGTGGGGGGAGTACTATGAGCAGGGGGGGCTGGTGCTCACCGACCGGTACACCACCTCCAACGCGGTACACCAGGCGGTGAAGTGCGCGCCCCAGGAGCGGGAGGCCTTCCTGCGCTGGCTGGACGACTTTGAGCACGACAAGCTGGGCCTGCCCCGGCCCGACCTGGTGCTCTATCTGGATATGCCCACCCAGCGGGCGGTAGAACTGCTGCGCCGCCGGGAGGCGGACACCCACACCAAGGCGGACATCCACGAACTGGACACCGGCTATCTGGCCGCCTGCCGGGACAGCGCCCTGGAGGCCGCCCGGCTGCTGGGCTGGAAGGTGGTCCCCTGTGTGGACGACAAGGGGGAATTGCGCAGCGTGGAGGATATCCACCAGGAGATCTGGTCCCTGGCGGAACCACTGCTGTGAGAGACCCATGTAAGACAATAAGGAGGGTTATCCATGGTATATGTACTGCTGGCTCCCGGCTTTGAGGAGTCCGAGGCCATCGTGCCCACCGACCTGCTGCGGCAGGGCGGGCTGGAGACCGCTCTGGTCTCTCTGTCCGGTCCCACCGTCACCGGAGGACACAATATCACCGTCCGGGCCGACCTGGAGCTGTCTCAGGTAGATCTGGACCAGGCGGAGATGATTGTGCTGCCCGGCGGCGGCGTGGGCGTGGAGAACCTGTGGAACAGCGATGCGGTCTCCCAGCTCATCCAGGAGGCCGCCAAGCGGGACATCTGGCTGGCCGCCCTGTGCGCCGGTCCCGTGCTGCTGGCCCGCTGGGGTCTGCTGGACGGACGGGAAGCCACCTCTTATCCCACCCGCCACGACCAGCTGGGCAAGGCCAAGGTGCTGCCCCAGGCCCGGGCCGTAGCAGACGGCAAGTTTGTCACCGGCCACGCCTGCGGCTCCTCCTTCGACTTCGGCTTGAAGCTGGTGGAAGTGCTGCGGGGCAAAGAGGTCGCCGACGAGATCAATGGACGCATCTTCTACCACCGCTGAGGCCAAAAGGGCATTCCGCGCCCGGCTGCGGCGGGAGATGGCTGCCATTTCCCCTGAGGAGTGCCGAACGAGCGACCGGGCCCTGTTTCATCGCTTTTTGTCCCTGCCTCAGGTAGAAAAGGCGGACACCCTGTTTTTGTTCTGGGGCATCCCGGGCCGGGAGCCGGAGACGGAGCAACTGGTGCGGGAGCTGACCGGACAGGGCAAGCGGGTAGGCCTCCCACGGATGCTGCCCGGACGCCAGATGGAGGTGCGGCAGTTTGATCCCCGTATCCCCATGCAGAAGGCCGCCTTCGGTATCTGGGAGCCGTCGGAAGAGGCGCTGCTGCTAAGCAAGGCGGACATCGACCTGGCTCTGGTCCCCGCGGTGTGCTATGACCGCCGGGGCTACCGTCTGGGCTTTGGGGGCGGCTACTACGACCGGTGGCTGGAAGCTTTTGAAGGCCGGACGGTGGGTCTATGCCGGGGGAGCCTGCTCCAGGAGCAGGTGCCCATCGAAAAGCACGACGTCCGGGTGGACGTGGTGCTCACCGAGCAGGAGACCCGCTGGACACAGGCATAAAAAAAGCGGGACATAACGTCCCGCCTTGCCCCGCGCCGGGGCCTAGTGTACGGTTAGCAGCAGCTGTTGTTGCCGCAGCCGCAGCCGTTGCTGGTCTCGCTGGCGCCGTTGTTGCCGCAGCAGCAGCACAGGATGATGATCAGCAGAATGATCCACAGGCAGCTGTTGCCGCCAAAGCCGTTATTGCCAAAGCACATTTTGTTTCACCTCACTTACCCCGCTGGGGTTTTCCCGGCGTTCTGGTATAGTCTATGGCCGCCCCCTGTCCCAGGTTCCCGGGATGGGAAAAATTTTTGTGGGCGGACACGGTTTCCAACCCAACCATTGGACCGGCCCCTGGGCCGGAGCCGACGGAGCCGGAATCAAAGCCCGGCCCATCCGGCAGATTTGATTTAGGAGCTGACTCTATGGCACAGGATTATCAACCCTCCTCCAGACAGCCGCGGCGGCGGGAGGAATCTCAGCGCTCGTCTACCAAGCGCCGGAAAAAGCGCTCCGGACTGAGCGGAGCGGCCATCTATGTGATTTTTGTCATCGGCGTGTCTGCTCTGCTGGCCTGCATCGGCTGGGTGGCGGCCAACGACGTGCTGGCCCTGAATAAGCCCGCCAAGACGGCCACCATCACCATTAGCAACGAGGACAGCTTTGGCGATGTGGCTGACAAGCTGAAGGACGAGGGCCTCATTGAATACAAGTTCCTCTTCAATCTCTTTGCCACCTTTACCCGCAGCAAGGACGATGTGGTGGCGGGCACCTTTACCCTGAACACCGACATGGACTACCGGGCGCTGCTCAGCGGCATGAGTGCCAACTCCGCCACCCGGGCTACCGTCACTGTGACCATTCCTGAGGGCTATACCATCGACCAGATCTTTGCCCTGCTGGAGGAGAAAAGTGTGGCCAGCGTAGAGGACCTGCAGGATATGGCGGCTAACCACGACTACGCCTTCTCCTTCCTTCAGGATCTGGAGTTGGGCGACTACCACCGTCTGGAAGGCTATCTCTACCCCGACACCTATGAGTTCACCACGCCCCAGAATCCTCTGTACGTCATCAATAAGATGCTGGTGCGCTTTGATGAGCAGTTTACTGAGGACATGCGTCAGAAGGTGGCAGACAGCGGCTACACCATCCATGAGATCGTGACCATTGCCTCTCTGATCGAAAAGGAGACCGACGGCAGCGACCGGGCCAACATCGCCTCGGTCATCTACAACCGCCTGAACAACCCCAACGGCGGCACCCAGGGATATCTGCAGATCGATGCCACCCTGGCCTATATCAACGGGGGCAAGGTGCCCACGGAGGAGGACAAGTCCATTGACTCCCCCTACAACACCTACCTCTACAAGGGACTGCCTGCCGGACCCATTTCCAACCCCGGTCTGGAGTCCATCCAGGCGGCTATGAACCCCAACAGCACCTCGTACTACTACTACGCCCTGGGCGACGACGGAGTGCATCGCTTCTTCAAGACTCTGCGGGAGCAGCAGAACTTTACTGCGACCCAGGAACTTTACAACAAATAACAAAAACAGGCCCCGGAGCTACTCCGGGGCCTGTACTCTGGAGGGAGAACGGATATGAAAAAACCGGAACTGCTGGCTCCGGCAGGAGATATGGAGCGGCTGCAAATGGCCCTGGCCTATGGAGCGGACGCGGTCTATCTGGCGGGCACCATGTTTGGTATGCGCTCCTTTGCGGGCAACTTTACCCCCGAAGAGCTGAAAACAGCGGTGGAGCTGTGTCACAGCAAGGGCGTGCGGGTCCATGTGACCTGCAACACCATGCCCCGCAATGAGGAGGTCGCCCGGCTGCCTGAGTGGTTGGAGTATCTGGAGAGCGTAGGGGTAGACGCCATCATCCTGGCCGACGTGGGCACGCTGGCCCTGGCCAAGCGCTACGCTCCTCACGTCCAGTGCCATATCTCCACCCAGGCCAGCATTGTCAACTACCAGTCGGCCACCGCCTGGCACGACCTGGGCGCCAGCCGGGTGATTTTGGCCCGGGAGCTGAGTCTCAGCGAGATTCGGGAGATTCGGGCCAAGACCCCCAAGGAGCTGGAGATCGAGGCCTTTGCCCACGGCGCCATGTGCGTGAGCTACTCGGGCCGGTGCCTCCTCTCCAACTATATGACTGGCCGGGACTCCAACCGAGGGGCCTGTGCCCAGCCCTGCCGCTATCAGTACGCCCTGATGGAGGAGAAGCGCCCCGGGGAGTATTTCCCTGTCTTTGAGGAGAACGGGGAGACCTACATCATGAACTCCAAGGACATGTGTATGATCGACCATGTGGGAGAGCTGATGGAGGCGGGCCTGGACTCCCTGAAGCTGGAGGGCCGGGCCAAGAGCGCCTACTACGCCGCCATCGTCACCGGGGCCTACCGCCACGCCATCGACGCGGCGGCGGCAGGGGAGCCTCTGGACCCGGTGTGGCGGGACGAGGTGGAGCACATCAGCCACCGGCATTACTCCACCGGCTTCTACTTTGGCCAGCCGGGACAGTACACCGAGAACTCCCGCTATGTCCGGGACTGGCAGATCGTGGCCAAGGTGCAGTCCTGCGACGATCAGGGCAATGCCACCCTGACCCTGAACAACAAGTTCTCGGTGGGGGATACTCTGGAGCTGGTGGGCCCCGACGTGCGGCCCCAGACCCTCACCGTGGAGGGGCTGTGGGACGAGGCGGGAGAGCCCCTGGACCAGGTGCGCAAGCCCCAGATGGTCTTCCGCATGAAACTGCCCCAGCCGGTGCCGCCCCTGTCTTTGTTGAGAAGACAGGCGGAGCTGACCCCTTAAAAAACAGAACGCCCCCGCCGGCCAAGAGACCGGCGATGCTTGCGCTGCAGGATAAGAAGATAGATA
>CAJLCG010000079.1 GCA_905205085.1 uncultured Oscillospiraceae bacterium | reverse complement strand
ACCTCGTTGTGCTCCGTCTTAGCCAGAATGCCCAGCTTCCACAGCTCCTCGTCCAGCTCCTTCATGTAGGCAGCTACCCGGGGCTTGATGGAGCCGAAGTAGTGGTCGTCCAGTTCCTGTCCCTTGGGCGGACGGGCACCGAACAGGGTACGGCCAGTATAGATGAGGTCGGGGCGGCGGTCATACAGGGCCTTATCCACCAGAAAATATTCCTGTTCGGGTCCCACACAGGTACGCACATACTTTACCGTGTCGTTGCCCATCAGCTTCAGCACCCGCAGGGCCTGCTTGTTGAGGGCCTGCATGGAGCGCAGCAGCGGGGTCTTCTTGTCCAGCGCCTCGCCTCCGTAGGAACAGAAGGCGGTGGGAATGCACAGGGTATCGTCCTTGATAAAGGCGTAGGATGTGGGGTCCCAGGCGGTGTAGCCCCGGGCCTCAAAGGTGGCCCGCAGGCCGCCGGAGGGGAAGGAGGAGGCGTCGGGCTCGCCTTTGATCAGCTCCTTACCGGAAAACTCCATAATGACCCGCCCGTCGGGGGCCGGGCTGATGAAGCTGTCGTGCTTCTCCGCCGTGATCCCGGTCATGGGCTGGAACCAATGAGTAAAATGGGTAGCTCCCTGTTCCACGGCCCAGTCCTTCATGGCCTGGGCCACCGCATTCGCCACGGACAGATTGAGCTTGGCCCCCTCGTCCATGGTTTTGCGCAGCGATTCATACACCGGCTGGGACAGTCTGGCCTTCATCACGCGGTCGTCAAAGGCCTTGCATCCAAAATACTCCGGTACGGTCATCATGTGACTCACCTCTTTCAAAAATGTAAAAAAGGCGACGGCGCCCTGGAATTTCACTTCCAAGACGCCGTCGTCTTTTTATGGGCATACTATACCCTCCGCCCCTCCCCATTGTCAAGGGCGGAATCACAAAAAATTTCCGGCTTTCATCCCCCGTGTTTTTCCAAAACAGCAGATTGACAATCTTTGCCGGATGTAGTATTTTATCTACCATGAACAAGGATGTTCCCTGGGAGAAGTGTCCCCTTTTTCCCCCGGAACGTCCCTTTTTTATTTCATCCCGGGATTTGATTCCCGCCCACAAGGGAGGCATACGCGCCATGAAATATTCCCCGGAAGAGGTCATCCAGTTTGTCCAGGAAGAGG
The DNA here is from genome assembly GCA_905205085.1 of uncultured Oscillospiraceae bacterium. GTDB lineage: Bacteria > Bacillota > Clostridia > Oscillospirales > Oscillospiraceae > Lawsonibacter. Next base: position 9,437 of record CAJLCG010000079.1, on the reverse strand, counting down.
ACGTGAAGTTCATTCGCCTGGCCTTCTGCGACGTGTACGGCAAACAAAAAAATATCACCATCATGCCCAGCCAGCTTCAGCGGGCATTCACCTACGGCGTGGCCTTTGACGCCTCGGCCATTGCCGGCTTTGGCGGCGAGGTCCGCTCCGATCTGTTCCTTCACCCCGACCCGGCCACCCTTATCTCTCTGCCCTGGCGGCCGGAAAACGGCCGGGTGGTGCGCATGTTCTGCGACGTCACCCACCCGGATGGCACACCTCTGGACTCAGACACCCGGGGACTGCTGAAAAAGGCGGTGGCCCGCGCCGCCCAGGAGGGCTACGCCTTTGCCTTTGGCTCCGAGATGGAGTTTTATCTCTTCCAAACCGACGAGGCGGGCAATCCCACGACGGAGCCCTACGATCAGGCGGGCTACATGGACGTAGCCCCCGAGGACAAGGGGGAAAACATCCGCCGGGAGATCTGTATGATCCTGGAGCAGATGGGCATCCAGCCCGAGTGCTCTCACCACGAGGAGGGACCGGGCCAGAACGAGATCGATTTCCGCTACTCCGACCCCCTCACCGCCGCCGACAATGCGGTCACCTTCTGCTCCATCGTCAAGACGGTGGCCGCCCGCAACGGGCTGTGGGCCGACTTCTCCCCCAAACCCTTGAGCAACCGTGCAGGCAGCGGCCTGCACATCAACTTCTCCGTCAAGGGGCCGGAGGGCACCGATCCCCTGCCCCATGTCATCGCCGGACTACTGGACCAGGCCTACCCCCTCACCGCTTTTTTGAACCCCACCGCCAACTCCTACCTGCGTCTGGGCAGCAGCAAGGCCCCGGGCTATATCACCTGGTCGTCGGAAAACCGCTCCCAACTCATCCGCATTCCAGCTGCCGTTGGTGAGTTCCGGCGGGCGGAGCTGCGCTCCGCCGACCCCTCGGCCAACCCCTATCTGGCTTTTGCCCTGCTCATCCACGCAGGACTGTACGGCATCAAGCAGGGACTCACTCTCCCCGCCCCTGCCGACTTTAACCTCTACACCGCACCCGCCGGTATTCTCTCCCGCTACCGCCGCCTGCCCACCTGTCTGGAGGAAGCCATGAGCGCCGCCTGGGAGAGCAAATTTGTCACCCAGCACCTGCCCCCCTCGGTGGTGGCTGCCTACTGCCGCCGGAGAGGCTGATATCTGTTTGGAGAAGGAGGAGATGTTATGGTATTCCAGGAACGCACGTACAGCGTACTGGTAGTCTCGGCCTCAGCCGCCTTTGACCGCACCGTCTCCGACCTGCTCCCCCGCAATGATTTCTGGCCCGTCAACATGGTAACCAGCTGCGGCGAGGCCCGCCGGGCACTGCTGGACAAGGAATATGATATCGTCCTCATCAACGCCCCCCTCCAGGATGACTTTGGCATGCGCCTGGCCATTGACGTGTGCAGCACCAGCCACGCCGGAGTTCTGCTGTGTGTAAAGAGTGCCCTCTACAACGACGTGTACTCCAAGGTCACTCCCCACGGCGTGCTCACCCTGTCTAAACCCACCTCTCTGCCCATGATCACCCACTCTCTCCGAGTGTTATGCGCCCTGCGGGAGCGGCTGCGCAAGCTGGAGGCCAAGCAGCAGTCGGTGGAAGAGCGCATGGAGGAGATCCGCCTGGTGAACCGGGCCAAGTGGCTGCTCATCCAGTGTCTCAATATGACAGAGGCCCAGGCCCACCGGTACATCGAAAAGCAGTCCATGGATACCCGCGTCTCCAAGCGGGAGGTGGCCCAGGACATCATTAAGACCTACGGTGGGCAAACTCCGCCGGGGGATAATCCATTTTCCTCTCCATAAGAAACCGCGCTTGGTTCCAGATCTCGGTCTGGCTCCCAGCGCGGTTTTACTTACAGCGTTTCTCCGGCTAAAAAGGCACGCAGGCGCTCCTCCACATCGCCGCAGCGCAGAGGGAACTGCTTGCCCAGCTCCGGGTCGGCCTGCTCCATCAGATAGCCCCGGCCGGCCCGGCGAAGCATGGCCGCATCGTTCCAGTTGTCCCCAAAGGCCACCGTCTCCTCCGGCGAAACTCCCAGCGCCCGGCACAGCTGCTCCAGACCGGTGCCCTTGTCCGCCAGGGTGAAGTCCAGCCAGTCAGGGCCTGCCGCCGCCATGTGCAGCATCTCTCCCCACCGGGGACCCAGGGCCTGGGCGGGCTCCTTGGTCCCCCCGGGGCAGTAGGCTGACACCTTCAAAATGTCCTCCTGGATTTCTCTGGGATGCTCCAGGATTTGGACTCGGTTGCCCTTTTCGTCCCGCAGCATGGATACATACTTGGGCGTGCACCCACACACGTAGCTTACATTGGCCCCCGACACCAGCAGCTGGCAGTACGGCAGGGCCAGGATGTCCTCCGCCAGGTCCAGGGATGCCTCCCGGGGCATACAGGTCTTACCCAGCACCGGGGCATCCTCCTCCCGGCCTGCGCCATAGAGAATGGCCCCGTTTTCACACAGGTAGGTCAGCTCGTCCTGCACCGGGGCAAACAGACCCCGCAGGGAGTGAAATTGCCGCCCGGAGGCGGGACAGAAGATCACACCCCGCTTCCGCAGCTCTCCAATCACGGAAAACAGACTGGGCCGCAGCTCGGTCTGCCCGTAGGGCAGCAGCGTTCCATCAATATCACTGACGATCAATTTTATCATTGCTTCTTATCTCCTTGAAAGATTCGCTCCTCCAGCTCCCCAGGCAGGGCCTGAAAGGTCTTTACCCAATGGTGGCACACCGCTTTCAGTTCTTCTTCCCGCTCCTGAAACAGCGGGTCACGGACTCCTGCCACGGTCCAGCCCGCCTGACGGGCGGCGGCACAATAATCCGGCGCGTCCTCAAAGAGGAGGCATTCTCCGCAGGCCACCCCCATCTCCTCCGCCGCACGGCGGTAGAGATCGGGGGATCGCTTCTCCAGCCCCAGCTCCTTGGTGGTGATGACCCGCTCCAGCAGGGGCAGCAGGCCGTGGCGCTCCAGAGCCGCCTGACACAGGGGCGGCATGCAGGAGGTGAGCACCGCCATCCGCTCCCCCGCCTGGTGGCAGCGCAGTAAAAATTCTTTTGCGCCCGGCTTCAGGGGCAGGGTGTGGGCGTAGGCCTCCCGGGCCAGCTCCATCCAGGCGTCTAAAATCTCCTGGGGGCTGTGGGGCAGCCCAAAGCGGTCCTTGGTATAGCGGGCAGCGTCGGGGGCGCTGTGGTGGGCCACATAGTCGGTGTAGTCGGCGGGCACGGGGGAGATCCCCTGCCGCCCCAAAAACTCCACATCGATGTCCAGCCACACCCCGTTGGAGTCCAGCAGGGTTCCGTCCAGATCAAAAAACAGCATATCCATCCTCCTCCGCCCAGAACCGCCAGGGGAAGTCCACCGCCTCCTCCGCATAGTCGATGCCCACCCGGGGGCCCACGTGGATCTTCGCCGGGTCGGGGGCCGGGCCATCACACACATAGAGGGGCGGAACGGTCAGGTCCAGACCGTTCTCCTCCCGGGTGAGAGCCAGTCCCTTACACAACTTGCCCGGTCCGTCCAAAAAGTGGCGTTTTTGGTATCGGGTCAGCCCATCCTCCTTGCGGCCAAAACGATTGTCTGCTATAATATCCCTGTTTTGGACGGGAACCGCCCCCCGCAGCAGCACTGCGCAGGGCTCTCCCTCTGGTTCGGTCACCAGATTGAGACAGTGGTACATCCCGTAGATGAGATAGATGTAGGCCGTACCCGGCGGCGCAAAAAGGGTCTGGGTACGGGGCGTGCGTTTATAGCCGTAGGCGTGGCAGGCCTTGTCCATCCGGCCCACATAGGCCTCGGTCTCCATGATGCGGCACACCAGCTGTTCTCCCCGATATTCCCGCACCAGATATTTGCCCAACAGGTCCCGGGCCGCCTCCACGGTGTCCCGGTTATAAAAGGACTTTGGCAGGATCTCCACCTATCTCACCTCCAAGAGAAACATACGTTCAAAGCAACGGTATCCTACCATGTTTCCCGCAAAAATGCAACTTCGTACAGGAGTGAAACGCAATGAAATCCAATCTCTCCCGCAGGATGGCCAAACCCATGCTGTTTCTGGCCGCCTTCATCTGGGGCACCTCCTTTTTCATCATGAAAAATACCCTGGACTCCACCCCCGTGTTCTGGCTGCTCACCTTCCGCTTTGGTACTGGAGCCATTCTGCTGGGTCTGTTCTGTTGGAAAAAGTGGAGCACCGTGTTTAAAAAAGACTATGTCTGGCGCGGGGCCATTTTGGGGGCCTTTCTCTACCTAGCCTACACCGCTCAGACCTTTGGTCTGGTGTACACCACACCCTCGAAAAACGCCTTCTTGACCTCCATCTACTGCGTGCTGGTCCCCTTCCTCTACTGGTGGCTGGCCAAGCAGCGGCCCGACCGCTACAACATTCTGGCCGCCCTGCTGTGTGTGGCAGGGGTGGGTCTGGTGTCCCTCACTGGGGACTTTACCATCACCATCGGCGATCTGCTCACTCTGCTCAGCGCCCTGTTCTATGCTCTGCACATCGTGGCGGTGAATAAACTCTCCCCCGGCAAGGATGTCTATCTCATTACTGTGTTCCAGTTTGCAGGAACGGCCGTTTTATCTCTGGTAAGCGCCGCCCTGTTCCAGCCCTTCCCCGCTGCTATCTTCTCTCAGGCCCAGGTGCTGCTGCCGCTTGCCTATTTGTGCGTGGTGTGCACCACGGTGGCTCTGCTGTTCCAGAACGTGGGACAGGTGGGCTCCGATCCCTCCTCCGCCTCGGTGATTTTGTCGCTGGAGTCGGTGTTCGGCGTGCTGTTCTCGGTGCTGTTCTACGGCGACCCGGTCACCCCCCGTCTGATGGCTGGATTTGCCCTGATTTTCGTGGCGGTCATCTGCTCGGAAACCAAATTTTCCTTCCTGCGTCCCAAGCGCAGCCTTTCCAAGGAACAGCCTGCTGATAGCTTTTAGTTGAATCAATAGCGACGATATGGTATAATATTTTTTGCTGAAACTTTTGATTTAAAGGAGGCCCGACTATGGTTCTGCACGAGTCCGGTGAGGACTATCTGGAGGCCATTCTGGTGCTGCGCCAGGAGAAGGGCACCGTTCGCTCCATCGACGTGGCCCAATATTTAGGCTATTCCAAGCCTTCCGTCAGCCGCGCCGTGTCCATTTTAAAAACCAACGGCTATATCACCATGGAGAAGGACGGCCATCTGGAGCTGACCGAAGAGGGCGAGGCCAACGCCCAGCGGGTGTATGAGCGTCACCGCTTCCTTACTCAGTGGCTGGTACATCTGGGCGTCTCTCCTGAGACGGCCGCTGCCGATGCCTGCCGCATTGAACACGACATCAGCCCCGAGACCTTCGAGTGCCTCAAGCGGCACGTCAGCCAAAATAATCCGGAATAAGTTTCGTCTTACAGGCGCGCGTTCGGGCTTGTCCCGCCGCGCGCCTTTTAATACCCATCCAAAGGAGGAATATCCATGTCCCTTGACGCAATTTTGTCCCAGGTAACCGGCGGGGTCTCCTGGCAGGCGATGACCCTGTCCACCATCCTTCGGGGTGCGCTGACCCTCATCATCGGTATTGTCATAGTAAAGATCCTTATGAAGCTGGTAGACCGGGCACTGAGCCGCAGCAAGGCGGTAGCCGCCGTACGGGGTTATATCCGCTCTACCGTTCGCATCCTGCTGTGGTCGCTGCTGACCGTCATTGTCCTCAGCTCCATCAACGTCCCCGTGACCTCCATCATTGCGGTATTCAGCGTCGCCGGTTTGGCCGTGTCCCTGGCTTTGCAGAACACCCTGTCCAACCTGGCCAGCGGCATTGTCATCATGGTCTCCAAGCCCTTTGTGGTAGGCGACTATGTGGAGATCGACAACGTTGGCGGCACGGTTTCCACCGTGGGTCTGGTCTACTCCATGCTAGTCACCCCGGAAAACAAGGAGATCTACATCCCCAACAGCCAGGTCTCCGCTGCCAAGGTCATCAACTACACCCACCTGGGCCGTCGCCGGATGGAGCTGTTCTTCTCTGCCTCCTACGACGCCCCCACCGAGACGGTGAAGACCGCCCTGCAGGAGGTAGTGGAGCAATTCCCCCAGATTCTCTCCGATCCCGCCCCCGCCATCTGGCTCAACGCCTACAAAGACAGCTGCATCGAGTATGTGGTTCGGGTCTGGACCACCACGGATGACTACTGGAATGTCTATTATCCCCTGCTGGAGGCCGTGCGCCCCGCCTTTGACCGCCACGGCATCGAGATGACCTACAACCATCTGAACGTCCACCTGATGAAGCCGTAACCTTTTAAGCTGCAACGCCCTGACCGCCGTTTCCGGCGGCCAGGGCATTTTTTATCCAAAAAGTGCCGCTTGACTTTTTCCGTGTCCAGGATATAATAATAGTACAAATGTTCTATTTCGAGGTGAGGGGCATGGAGCTGCTGCAAAAACTGGAGATTTTGGCCGACGCGGCCAAGTATGACGCCGCTTGTACCTCCAGCGGTCTCAGCCGGACGGGGCGGCCGGGCACCATTGGAAATACTACCCAGTGCGGTTGCTGCCACTCCTTCTCCGCTGACGGGCGGTGCATCTCCCTATTAAAAGTGCTGATGACCAATGTGTGTGTCTACGACTGCCAGTACTGCGTCAATCGCCGCTCCAACGATCTGCCTCGGGCCGCCTTCACTCCCCGGGAGCTGTGCGAGCTCACCATGGGCTTTTACCGCCGCAACTACATCGAAGGACTGTTTCTCTCCTCCGCCGTCCTCCGGGACCCGGACTATACCACCGAGCGGATGATTCAGTGCCTGCGCCTGCTGCGGGAGGAGTACCGCTTTGGAGGCTACATCCACGCCAAGGCCATCCCCGGGGCCGACCCCCTGCTCACCCAGCAGCTGGGTCTGCTGGCCGACCGGCTGAGCGTGAACATCGAGCTGCCCAGCGCCCAGAGCCTGGCCCTGCTGGCCCCGGACAAGAAGAAGCAGGCCATTCTGGCTCCCATGAAGCAAATTCGGGACGGGATCACCGTCTCCAAGCAGGAGCTGAAGGTGTATCGCCACGCCCCTCGCTTTGCTCCGGCAGGCCAGTCCACCCAGATGATCGTAGGGGCCACCGGAGAGAATGACCGGCAGATCTTGTCCCTCACCCAGGGGCTCTACCGCACCTACCGCCTTAAGCGGGTCTTTTACTCCGCCTACATGCCCGTGTCCAACAGTCCCCTCCTCCCTGCCGCCCAGGGGTTCCAACCACCCCTTCTCCGGGAGCACCGGCTCTATCAGGCCGACTGGCTGCTGCGATTTTACCACTTCCAGGCCGAGGAGATTCTGGACCCGGACCAGCCCTATCTGGACCCCCGCCTGGACCCCAAGTGCGGCTGGGCCCTGCGTCACCTGGAGCACTTTCCGGTGGAGGTGAACCGGGCAGACTATGAGACCCTTCTGCGGGTGCCGGGCATCGGGGTGAAGAGCGCCCGGCGCATTCTGGCCGCCCGGCGCTTTGGCCCGCTGAACTTCCAGGGGCTTAAGCAACTGGGGGTAGTACTCAAGCGGGCCCAGTATTTTATTACCTGCTCCGGGCGGATGGAGCGGGGGCTTCGGGTCAGCCAGGACGGGCTCCTGCGCCACCTGGTGGCTCTGGAGGCCCCCAACCTGGCCCAACCGGAGTGGGAACAGCTGTCCCTCTTTTCCATGGGAGGTGCGTCATGAGTTGGACCCAGGTCTCCTACCTGTACGACGGCTCCCTGGCGGGTTTTCTCACCTGTGTCTTTGAGGCCTACACCCACCGGGAGGAGCCGGCGGATTTTACTCCCTTCGACCAGGCCTGCGCCTCCTTCTACGCCCAGCGCTCCATTGAGACCGACCGTGCCAAGGCCCAGCGGGTATACCGTTCCCTGGAGCAAAAACTGGGCCGGACGGGCAAGGACTGGCTGCTGCGGGGTTTCCTTACCTGCCTGTCCGACCGGGAGCTGTGGCTGTGGCGGTTTCTCCGCCTGGGGTATCAGCGGGGCCCCGGCTTCACCCGGGACCTGACCCATCCGGTGGTAAACCAGGTACACAAGGCGGTTCAGGCCCTCAACAGTGAGGCCCACCTGTTCACCGGCTTTGTCCGCTTCTCCCAGCTGGAGGGGGTGCTGGTGGGGGCCATCACCCCGAAAAACCGGGTGCTGCCTCTGCTACGGGTCCACTTCTGCTCCCGCCTGCCCCAGGAACAGTTCCTCCTCTACGACAAGACACACCAGGAGGCCCTGGTCCACACGCCGGGGCGGTGGGCCATCCTGCCCATGGAGGACTTTCAGATGGGCCCGGCCGATCAGGAGGAGCTGGCTTACCGGAAGATGTGGCGCAGCTTCTACCACACCATCTCCATTGAGGGGCGCTATAATCCCAAGTGCCGCATGACCCATATGCCCAAGCGGTACTGGGGCGACATGACGGAATTTGCCCCGCCGGAACAGGAGGCACTGGCAGAATGAAAAAAACAGCGGACCGATCAGAGTCTATCTGGTCGGTCCGCTGTTCATTTCTTTTCTATCAGCGCTGCTTGAAAGCGAAGAAGCGCTGGCCAAAGTAGTTGAGGATCACAAAGAGACCCGAGCCAGCCAGCATGGTCAGATTGCCCTGGAGCTGCTCACTCAGCCCCCATCCAGACAGAACCCAGGCTACCACGGGCTTGGCCAGGCCGTAGGCCAGCAGCCAGCACACCGAGATATTTATCACGAAGCGCAGCACCACGCCCGCACCTTTCTCCTGGTTGCGGAAGGTGAAGTGCTTGTTGAGGAAGAAGCTGACGATGCTGCCGATGATGTAGTTGGCCGCCGAGGAGATCCAGTAGCCCGCATCTCCCCAGGTGTGCAGCCCGGCCAGGTTGTACAGGCCGAACATCACGCCGTAGCCTACCAGGGTGTTGATGACCCCCACCACGATAAAGCGGAAGAAGGTAGGGTCAAAGATCTTTTTCAGCTTATCGGTCATCCTGCTTGCCTCCGCACTCCTGAGAGATGATAAACCGGGGCCGGTCCTTGATCTCCTCATAGATCTTGGCGATGTAGTAGCCGATAATGCCCAGGCAGATCATCAGGATACTGCCGATGAGCAGCAGGAGCAGAATAACGGTGGTAAAGCCCTCCAGGGCCTGTCCGCTGATCTTCTGCCACAGGGACCAGCCCCCCAGCACCAGGGAGCACAAAAATACCAGCACGCCCAGGAAGGTAACGATCTGCAGAGGCGCGGTAGAGAAGGCAGCCAGATTGGTGATGGCGTAGCGCACCAGGGAGCGGATGGACCATTTGGACTCTCCCGCCGCCCGGGGCTGTACCTCAAACTCCACCTGGGTGGTCTCAAAGCCAATCCAGGAGGACAGAGCCCGGAAGAAGGCGTTCTTCTCCCGCATGGCCACCAGCACATCCACCGCCCGGCGGTCCAGCAGCTTGAAGTCGGAGGCGTGGGACATGTC